>CAIZNN010000231.1 GCA_903934285.1 Akkermansiaceae bacterium
CCAATACGGTTTACTTAGCACCCTTGGTGGTTTGAGTCGAGGCTCCGGGCAAGATGCCCGGGCCACCTGTGGCGCGGGCATCCTGCCCGCCGCCTCTTCCTGTCTCGTCCCTGTCTCGTCTTAAGTAAACCGTATTGGGCGTCCCGCCTGTGAGGGAAGACAGCGCGTCCCGCCTGTCCTGCGGACAAACGAACGCGGCCGAGTCCCTCCTTGGGGCTCACGTCCCGGCGGCGGTGTCACTCGCGTGGGCCCGAAAATGCCGGATGAGGCGGCTAACCCCCATCCGGCCAATTGAGAAAGTATTCAGGAATTCAACGCGAGCGCTTCGTGCGCCGGCGCAGCAGCAAGCCGCTGGTGATCAGCCCGAGCAGGGTGAACGACGAGGTGACCTCGGGCACGGCACTCATCTCGCTGTAGCTGGCGACACGGAAGCCGGTGAAGTCGTACTCGAACGACCAACCCAGGCCGCTGCCGTGGGTGGATGTGGAGGACAGATTGGCGAAGTTGGTGTTATATGACCCCCCACGCTGTCCGCGCGCCCCCGCACTGATGACGACGTCGTCCCATTCATACACATTGCCGCCTTGGTCGAAGGTGCCGTAGAAGCTCGCGCTGGCAGCTCCGGCACTCCCGACTGTCGACAAGTTGCCCCACTCACCATTCCAGCGAACTCCGTAGTTGTAGTTGGCCACGTTGGTACCCGAATTCGAGATGTTGCCAACCGCATCGGCAGTAGCCGCCACCGGCGTCGTGTTGCTTTGCGTCGGATAGAGCGAGTAACTGGAATTGGCGGGGTCGTAATAGGCCGCCTTGTACCACTCGTTCTCGCTGGGGATCCACACCGTTGCCCCCTCGTTTTTGGTGGGGTCTCCCGTATTGCCACTAAGCGTGTAGGCTCCCGTCTCCGTGCTTCCCGTGCCCTGGCCATTGCCTAGCCAATTGGAGAACCGCGCCGCGTCATACCAGTCTACGAAATTCACCGGTTTGTTGTCCATGTTGGTGCGAATCGTGTACTTCGCGCCACTGGCGGCAGCACTGGTGTAAGAGATTCCACCCAGTTTTTCGCTGCCCATTTTGGTATTGTAGATACCATTGGCATTCGCCCCGCTCGGATCCGCCGCATTGAGGAACCCCACATACTGGGCGTTGGTCACCTCGTATTTCCCGATCTGATAGGCATATCCCACCGCGCCGTAGCCCAACGAACCAGTGCCAACCCTGGTGTCCGCCTTATTGCCCGCGTCACCGACGGTCACCCAGGCGATATCAACCATGCTGGCCGATGCCGGGGTGACATGCGAAACGCCGGCCAAAACGGCCAGCCCGATTGATGTGAGGCTTTTCCTGGTTTTCATGTGCGATGTTGTTGTTTGTTAGATCGTGCGGTTTGGTTTGCCCGGCCGCAAAGCCGGATTCTGGCATGCGCAGGGCGCGTCGCGCCATACCCGGTGTGGGGTATTTTACGGGTATATCAAGGAGTGTGGGCGTCCCGAAAGCCGCAACTCGCAGTTCATCAGCGTGCGTTCCGGTGTTTTTGGGCACGCTTGCGGAGCCTGTCCATCGCTGGGAGGTGGCAATGTTTTTCCGCTGGCTGTTCGCTCTTGAGCTCGGGAAATGCCGCCAGGATGGCGGCGCCACCCGAAGCCAAAACGATCAAGCATCACTGGGCCAGCCTGCCACGCCGGCGCAGCAGCAAGCCGCTGGTGATCAGCCCGAGCAGGGTGAACGACGAGGTGACCTCGGGGACCGCGGACATGCTTAGACTGGCAGTAGGACCAGTAGGACCTTCGCCACCCGTACCTATACCCAGACCACCGATCTGCAGGCCACCAATCACACCGACGAGCGCGATTTCCAAGGTCCCGTTCCGACCATGTGAGTTCCACCCCGAAAACTCTGTAGCTACGGGACCACCATCCATTATCACAAAGCCTGGACTGGCAAAATCATATGAGGACATCATGTAACGCATTGTCCAACTGTTGGAAAGTCCCACCGTATAATACCCTGATTCCCCCGTGGCATCATAGAGTTGAACAAACATTGCCGTCGGGGACGAAGCCGTATAGGTCGTGCCCCCAATAAGGAAGGAAAGTGCACTGGTCTGGTAGGCCCCCCATCCATCGTCGGAAAAGGATGGCTTTTTCTCATCGAATGTAGCGGTCATGGAGAAGGGGGTGCCAGCGGCGAGGGTCTCACTGCCCAGCGTTGTATAGACATCCCCATAGTTATCAAAGTATCCCGAATAATCCAGCGACATGGTGGCCGATGCCGGAGTGACAAGCGAAACGCCGGCCAAAACGGCCAGCCCGATTGATGTGAGGCTTTTCCTGGTTTTCATGTGCGATGTCGTTGTTTGTTAGATCTGGCGGCTTGGTATTCCCGGCCGCAAAGCCGGATTCTTGCATGCGCAGGGCGCGCCGCGCCATACCCGGTGTGGGGTATTTTACGGGTAGCTCACATGATGCCGAGTTGGCGGCCTTTGCGCAGGGCCTCGGCGCGCGAGGCGGCCTGGAGTTTTTGATAGACATTCTTGACGTGGGTATGCACGGTGTGGGAACTGAGCCCAAAGGCCAGCGCCATTTCCTTGTAGGATTTGCCCAGCGCGATGCCGTTGAGAATGTCCTTTTCGCGAGGGCTGAGGCCATCGGCCTGATTGTCGTCGGTTTGGGGTTGGAGTTCGAGGATGACCTTGCGGGCGATCTTCGGGCTCATCGGGGAACCTCCTTGATGGAGGCAGCGCAAGGATTCGATCAACTCGCGCGGCGGGCTGCTCTTGAGCAAATAGCCCAGGGCCCCCGCCTTGAGCGCGGCAAACACCGTGTCGCGGTTTTCGGAAATGGTATAAACCAATATCGCCAAGCGCGGCATGATCGGATGCACCCGGCGGATGAGATCCACTCCCGAAAGCCCCGGCAGGTCGATGTCCGCCAGCAGGATGTCGGTGTCATGCCAAGGCATGGCCGCCAGCGCCGCTTCGGCGGATGGATAGGCACCGCTCACGCCCATGCCCGGTTCGCCGGCCAGCAACAGGCGGAGGTTTTCCAGCAGCGGCAGGTTGTCTTCGACGATGCAAATGTTCATGGTGGGCAATGGATGGGTCGGTGGTGGGTGGAGGCGGACATGGGGTGTTAGATAACAGGGGCCCGATGATCGGCGGGGGACGCCATGGGCAGCGGCAATTCCATCACCCATGCGGTGCCCGGGCCGCCGCCGCGGGTCATGGTGCCGCCCAATTCGGCAATCCGCGAGGCCATGTTTGACAGACCCCGGCCGGCCTGCGGGGTGTCTGCCGTGCCGCAGCCATTGTCCTGCAGCGTCAGGCGCAAGCCGCTGCGGGTGAAATCAAAGTGCGCCTCGACCCGGGTGGCGCGGGAGTGCTTGACGACGTTGCTCAACATTTCCTTGAACACCCGGAACAACGACATGCCCGCAAACAGACCAAAGCCGGCATCCGCGCATTCGCCCGACACGGTCAGATCGAATTCGATGCCATGGCCGGCCAGCGCGAGGTTGCCATGTTTGCGGCATTGGACGATGAATTCGGGCCACAGGAGTTCCCCCGCATCCATGGAATTCATCAGGGCGCTCACTTCCGCTCCGCTTTCCGATGCCAGTTCGCCGATGCGCTCGAAACACCCGCGTTCGCCGGCGGCGACCGCACCGCGCCGGCCGATTTCCGCCAGAATCGCCACGTTGGCGGTGAGCCCGCCGATGCCGTCGTGCAAATCGCGGATGAGTTGTTGGTGTTGACACAATTGCACTTGCAGGGAGCGGCCGGCTTGCCGCTCCATCTCCAGCACCTGCGCCTGGGCCTGCACCATGTCGCTGCGCATCTGGCGCACCCGGTCGGCCATCGCCAGGAAAAACAGCGTGGTGCTCACCAGCACCCCGCTCATCGCCTGCAATTCGGGCAGGGCCGGCATCGGCAACCAGCCGAGATACTCGAACGTCGAGAGCGCGAACAGGGCCCAGAACACCAACCATGCCAGCGCATAGAAGCGCGCCACCGGGTTGCCCCGCCACCACACCTGCAACGACACGATCAACGACCCCGCGCCCAGCAGCATGGCCTGCAGCAGCAGTAGCGGGTTCATGAGGTGGTAGGGACCTAACATGAAAATCGCGATGCTCACCGGCAGGCACCAGATCACGCGCACGATCCAGCGGTCGAGCCGCGGGCGGGTGGCCGACAAGTCGAAAAAGTCGCGCAGATACACCAGCAGCATGGTTTCGGCCATGCCCGCGGAGAGGATCACGCCGCCATGCACCGCGAAGCGCAGGCCCGGCAGGTGCAGCCAGCCATAATAGCCGGTGGTGATGAAGTACATGGCAAACAGGGCGATGATGGAGAGTGAATAGATCAGGAACCCGCGGGTCCGGGTGAACAGGCTGAGCATCAGCGACAAGAGGATCAGGGCGGCCAGGTAGCCGAAAAACATGGCGTATGCCGCCTCGCTAACAGATTGGGCTTGGATGAACGCTTCGGCATCCCAGAGTTGCAACGGCAAGTGCAGGGAGGTTTCCGTATGCACGCGCAAAAAAACTTCCGCCCGCTCGCCGGCCGCCAAACGCAGCGGAAACACCGGAACTTTGGTATCCACCATGCCCGGCGAACACTCGCGCAGGTTGCCCGCACCCAGACGCTCGATCACCCCGCCTTCGCGCAGCAAATACCAATCCAATTCGTCCATCCGCGCGCTCCGCAACTCGGTGAGCCACAGCCGTGCCGCGCCACTCACGTCGCGCACGGCAAAGCGCACCCACACCGCATCGGTGGTGAAACCAAACGACGGCCACGGCCGTTGGCTGGCTTGAAACCGGCCGTCGCGAAATGCCTGCCGCGCCTGCTCGAGGGTCATCGCCGCGCCGGGATCCCGATACACCGTGAGGCCGGGGGCCACTGGCAAGCGGCTGGCCCCGGCCGTCAGTCCGAGGTCATCCGCCGCGGCCCTGCCGGCGCCTGCCAGCAAGGCGCAAGTGCAAACCAACGCCAGCAGCCCGCTGGCCAATCCCCTTCTGCCTTCGGACAGTTGCGGAAGTCTTTTATCATCAGCCCTCATTTGACTCGATACTCACCTTGAAGTGCGCAGCCTTGTCGCCGCGCCCGGCTGGCGGCGCAACTATTTTTTTCGGGCAAAGTAGCATCGCTTGGTCAATGGTTCGGCCAGTTGCGTTTGCCGCGGGATGATTTTGTCAGGCGGCGGACTGCCGTGAAGCAGCGATAAATAATGGAAATCGTTGATTTGAGCCGGATTGCCGGCTTCGATGCGCAGCAAGGTCTGGCACATGGCCAACATGTCAGGTGCCGCGCCTCGGGCAAGGCATCGCGGGTGGCACCCGCGATACGCATGATATGCCGGCCTGGCCGCAAACCCCAACCCGATGGGCCGCACCACGATGCCCGCATCGCGCAGCATCTGCCAGGTGCCACGCGGGCGCCGCGGATTTGTTAGGCAGCCGGTAGCCGGGCTCCGGAACGGCAGCAACAGTGGCATCAGGCTTCCTAAGTCGTAACTTCATTTCTGAAATTGCGCATGCATGTGGGGAGCGCCGGCATCCTGCCGGCTGCGTTCCGCATCCTGCGGAACGCTCTTGGTGGGTTATAGCGTGGCGTTTCCAGATTATCCGCCGTCGCCGGTCCGCCTGCCCGGCCGCTTTGCGCTTTGTCGGTTATAGCGTGGCGTTTCCAGATTTCCCGGCGGGACGCCGGCAAATGCCGCCAGGATGGCGGCGCTCCCCGCAATCAATGAGATCCGGCATCACAGGGGAATTCTGCCACGCCGGCGCAGCCGCAGGCCGCTGGAGATCAGCCCGGGCATGGTGAACGACGAGCTGAGATCGGGGTGTGGGGGGACATCACCACACCGCCTCCACCGGGCAATCGGACTGGTGAAACAGTCGATCCCTGGTCAGCACGGGCACCCCGCGCAGCAGTGCGGTCGCCGCGATGATTCGATCCGCCGGATCCTTGTGAGCCCAATTCAATTCGGCCGACAATAACCAGATCTGGGTAGTGGTTGGCACAATTTCGATCCAATCCGCCTTGTCCAGGATGCCAGGCCATTCGCGCACCGGGCGCCGCGAACTGAAGCTTCCGCGACCTTCCTTACGCGCAAGCTCCCAAAAACTCACCGGCGAAAGGGGCAATTGGGTGGTTCCCGTTTCCGCCGCCTCAATGATCTGGAGCGCTTGCGGCGAAAGCCGGGGATGCCCTTCAAGCCACCAATAGAGCACATGGGAATCGATTACCATGGATTGCGGTCATGTTCGCTCAATACTTCCCAATCCTCGCTCGGGAGCGGCTTCATCAACGCCTCTGCAGAGGGTTCGGGCACCGCAGAGCCGCCACGCCGATACTCCGCCAGCACCTCGACGAGCGTCGCACCGCGCCGGCCCATTGGCCTCACCTCAAGCACCTCCCGCCCCCGGTCGGTCACGATCAACGATTCTCCGCTCTGCTCCACCTGCCGGAAATACTCCAGCATCCGGCCCTTGAGTTTGCCCTTTGAGATCGTCTTCACAAGCAGGGTGTAACTGTGGTCACGATCGTAGTCAAATAGCAAATCCGGCACCCGCGCCGGCATGACGTGGTCGCTCACATCACCCTGCAAGATTAGTGGTCCGCCGCCTCCTGCATGGGAGGGTGTTAAGCGCTGAGATTGGAAGGATTGTTAGAGATGCGTCCAACCCTAGAGTTAGGGATTTTCTAGGGAGGCGGGGCGGCTTGGACCCAGACGCCAGACGCCAGACGCACATGACTAAGGGCCAGTGCCCGCTGATCAACATCTCCGGCTAACAGGCAGGTGGGCAAGCGCCATGGTTTTCGCCCGCAGCCACGGTGTCGGCGATTTTCCACAATCCGTCAGTGGCCGGATTATGTGTGTGGCAACCCTAGGGTTGCTCCGGAGGAAGGGTGGGGGCCAATCCGCACCCTTGACACGGGGTGCGGGCAGGGATGGCTTGGTCAATTGCCCGGCCAGTCGCGTTTGCAGCGGCAGCAACAGTGGCATCCGGCTACCTAAGTCGTAACTTCTTTTCTGAAATTGCGCATGCATGC
>CAIZNN010000232.1 GCA_903934285.1 Akkermansiaceae bacterium
CACGCGCCGTGCTTTTCCACAATGGCACCTGGGGCGATTGGCGCGAAATGCTGCGCCGGATGCCTCGTGGCCGGGTTGGTGGTGTGCTATCCGATTCCCGGGTCGCCGCCTCGCTGGTTGACCTGTGCGGCACCGACGTGCTCGTCCGCCTCCCCGGCCGCTGGGTGATTTTTGATCGGGACTTCACCGAACTCTACGGCGACTGGCGCGAGTGGGGCGGCATGAGGGCGAGCAACCTCTACTTCCTGCCCGTGCAACCTGACAGGCCGTCCCGCTCACCACAGCCACTTTTCAAGCTCTCCGCCACCTGCGGCAACCCGGACACCCGGAAGCGCCGCAAGTGACCCCACAAACGAAACCAACGCAACCACAACAACAAACATGAAGACAACCATCCGCGTCGCCGCCATTGAAACCGCATCATACAACTCATCCTCGTGGTTCCCGCCACCGCCGCCACCGCAACTGCTCACCGAACGGCAGTTGTGCGAGTGGCTGAACGTCAGCAAACGCCACCTGTTCTGTTGGCGCATGGCCGGACTCATCCCCTACATCAAAATCGGCCGAGCCGTGCGGTTCCGCGCCGCAGATGTTGAACGCGTTCTCTCCACCCTAACCATTGATACCAAGAACTGAACCACCCATGAAACGCACCTACAAACTGATAGCCAGCCGCGGTAACGAGATTGTCTTTGACGACCGCCTCCAAGCCGACAGCCCCCGCGATGCCCGCCGGGAAATGAAGAAACTGCTGGGGCTGCCAAGCCTGAGCGGCATCGTCTATTCGATCACCGAGATTCCCGTGGACCTGATCCGCGAGATTGTCGATGCCAGGATTGCCGAACTCGCCGGCGGGGCCCCGCTCCAAACGCCCGTGCCTGCCGACGTGGAGGCCCTCGTGATGGAACGCCTCCAACCAATCCTGCGGCGTCTGGCCATTTTAGAGCAGACACCGGAAGAACCGGCCCCCATCGCCCGCTTTGATCCACTGGCGGCGCTGCCGGAACCCGCCGCCGAACCGGACTGGAACCTCGTCAAGCGCCACTTCCGCCGCTACGGCAACCCGGAGGCGACCGCCGCCAAATACGGCATCGCGATCCGCGAACTGAAAGCCCGCGCCAGGAGGGAGGCATGGTCATGATTGAAATCCGCAAATACCGCCAATCGCGCCATTGGGCCGTGTATGTGGATGGCGAATTGTTAGCCGTGGTCGTCTATCGGAAAGGCGCCGTGGCAATCGCCGACATGATTCTGAAGATGCGCGGCAGAAAGGAGGCCGGTGATGCCGCGTAAGCTGCCAGTCCCGCCCACCTGCTTTGTCCCGTCCTGTCCTGCGGATTTCGTCGGGCAGGCGGGCAAGGTGGCGAAAGTGCTGCTGCGGAAAGCCGAGCGGCTCAAGGCCAACCCCAACCAACCGCTCAAGCTCCTGATCTCAGGCGCTCCCGGCATCGGCAAGACGAGTCTCGTGAACCTGATCGCCCGCACACTCGCCAGCCATCCCGCCGCCATCGAGGACGTGAACGGGCGGGAAGTCGGCCTGGACGTCGCCCGCGAGTGGACCCGCTCGCTTGCCTATGCGTCCATGTTCGGCCCGTGGTCTATCAAAGTCGTGAATGAGTTGGACCGCTGCTCGAAGGATGCCCAGGACATGCTCCTCACCTACCTCGACCGCATGAGGCCGGGTCACGCGTTCCTCGGCACCACGAACCTTGACCTGTCCAGCCTGACGGAACGGTTCCAGACCCGCTTCCAATCGGTCCGCCTCCAGCCACCGGGCAACGAGGTTCTCGCGGCATTCCTCGCCCGGCGCTGGGCCGCTCCCATCACCATCACCCGCCAGATTGCGGAAGGGGCCAAGGGCAACGTCAGGGCGGCGCTGGCGGATTTGGAAATGTGGATGGGGTGAGGGTAGGTGAAATCGCATGGTGCTATTCTGAAGCCTGAAGTGGGATAGCGTGCAGTTCCGGCAATTCAGGCAGGAGGCGAATGGCTTGCAACTGGCAGTAGAGGAAATAAAGAGACTTTAATACTGCATATCTCCGGTTGGCGCTGCTGAATATTTGTTGGAAATTTTGTTGACGGCGTCTGCGCATCCGGTTACGAGTTCGATTGATAGAAGTTAGGTCCCACGTGGACTCAACAAATTCTCACCAGCCACATCAATGTTCCCGCGAATTTTCTGCGCCCTCCTCATCAGTCACGGTTTGCTTGCCGCACAAGAGCCAGTTCAAACTGAAGCACCGGCCAGCGATGAACCCGCC
>CAIZNN010000233.1 GCA_903934285.1 Akkermansiaceae bacterium
CCAATACGGTTTACTTAGCACCCTTGGTGGTTTGAGTCGAGGCTCCGGGCAAGATGCCCGGGCCACCTGTGGCGCGGGCATCCTGCCCGCCGCCTCTTCCTGTCTCGTCCCTGTCTCGTCTTAAGTAAACCGTATTGGGCGGGCCGCCCGTCTTCCCTCTCAGCCGGGACGGCCGAGTTCCCCAATCGCCGCAGCGATGGCGACGGAGGTGTCTGAATCCCGCGTTGGCGGCCTTGCGCCAAAAACACCCGGAGGCGAAGGTGGAATTGTTGGACCTAACACCATCCGGCCGATCTCAAGGGCATGATTGACCTGCTAGGCCAGAACGCCAAACAACATGTGCCGGCGCGCAGGGAGTCCAGATATGGGCCGCTCACATTTCCGCCACAATGCCGGCAGGCGTCGTCTTGACAAAATCATGAATGAAGTCGAGATAGCCACGCGGGCCGGGTGTCATTCGGGTACGAATCTTGATGGACGAAACGACGGTTTCCATCGCCACAATCCAATGGCTGAGCTGCACGGGTTCATCTGGGGATTCGTCGCCCTCCGCAGGTTCATCGTCGCCCTCGTCAACAACCCGCATGAGGATATCCTCCCGTTAGCGCAGAATCCTTGGGATCAGGTCAGCGAGCAACCTTTTGTGCTCGGAGCCCGCCGGAATTGCCGGCTTTCCGCCTCTGGCAGTCTTAATCGCCTTGACCAGCGTGGAGCGTACCTGTGAATCGGTGAATCGCCGACTGCGTTCCTTCGTCTCGGCGTCTGCTTGGGCGATCTCCTTTTCAATAACGGCCATCAAGTAGCCGAAAAACGGGTCCTTCATCCGGTCGTGTGTATTTTGTTTCATGCTAGCACCGGCGGCGCACCGCCACCCGGGCCAATTCACTTCGCCTCCGCCTCAGGTCCGTTAGAACCCGGCGCGCTGCCCAGCACCGGCACTTCACCGGGGAAGGCCAGCCACTGAATGGCTTTGCCGGCCACTCCGGAGTCCTCGGCGCCGAGCTGCAGCGGTTGCTCCAATGCATAACTGCCACCATGCAGCCAGATTTTCAGCCCGCCGTCCGGCAACGCGCCGGCGGCCCTGCGGGTGGCGATTTCGGCGCGCGCCCGGGCGATGGTCCTGAACGGTTTGCCACCGTTGCCGGGATTGGAGTCATCCCCTTGCGGCGACAGATAGATCTCGGCCTTCTGGCGCCGCCACGAAAGCGTCTGAAAACCGCCGTAAAGACTGAGCATCACCCCCGCCAGCACACCCCATAAGATTGCGCCGCGAGCCCCGGCTCCTTGGCCGGCCGCAGTGGCCGCAGCGCCGGACTTGGCCGTCGCAAGCGGTTCCTCGCACGCGCAATGTTGGGTGCAGAGGGAAACCCCGATGAGAATGGACGCGCAAAACAAAAACAACAGAAAGGTTAACATCATGAAATGGCTCCACGGCGAAACCGGCAGCAGGTTCCGCAGCGACAGCACCCCGACTGTTAGACACACCGCGGTGCCGATATATAGCGTCGCGTGAACCGCGGTGGTCGTCACGCGTTGCCAAGTGAGGCTGAGCAAAAACACCGCGGTCATGGGCGGCGCGAAATAACAGATGATCCCCTGCAAGGTATCGAAGATGTTTTTCTTGGAGCCCTGCAACAACAGCGCCACGCCGACCGCGGCGATGGATACCGCAATGATCGACAGCTGGCTGACGCGCTTGAGGTGACGATCCGACGAGGCCGGCCGCAACTTGCGCTTGTAGATATCCATGGTGAAAATGGTGCTAAAAGCATTCAAGCCGCCCGCCACGCCTGCCACCGATGCCGCGAACAGCACCGCGATCATCAGACCCATCATGCCGAGTGGCATATAGGTGGTGAGCACTTTAAGGAATGCCTCGTCGGGATTATTGAGCCGCGGTTGCAGCGCCAAACAGAAAATTCCGGGCATCATGAACAAGAACGGCGGCAGGATTTTCAAAAACCCGGTGTAGATGGTGCCGTATTGCGCTTGCTTCAAATCCCTCGCGCCGAGCATGCGCTGGACGATGGTTTGATCGGTGCACCAGAACCAGAAGCCGATGATGGGATAGCCCAGCACGATGGCCACCCACGGATACTTGACGTCGGTAGCAGGGCGGAACAACTGCCAGAACTCCCCCGGCACATTGTCGACCAGACGCCCCACGCTCCCGATGTGGCTGAAGGCGATGATGTTCAACACCAGCATCGAAATGATCATCATGATCGCCTGCGCGGTGTCAGTCACCATCACCGCCGAAAAGCCGCCCGCCACGGTGAAGGTCATAAACACGCTGGCCAACGCCACCACACACGCCCACTCGGGATAGTTGAGGAGTTGGTGAAGCAACTTGCCGCCAACAAACAAATCGCCGCCAATCCACAGGATGATGACGGTGAACAGCCCGTAGTAGGAGAGGAAATCGGCGGCCTGGTTGCCATAACGGCGGCGGATGAACTCCGGCATGGTGGTGATGCGCATGCGGATGTAGTAGGGCGCGCACACCGTTCCTAACAGAAGCAGGAAGATCCACGCCATCCACTCGAAGTTGGCCGTGGCCATCCCCGCGGCATAGGCGGCGCTGGCCGCGCCGATCAAGAACGTCGGCCCGATGTTGGTCGCGAAAATCGAACTGCCGATATTGAACCAACTGTAATGCCGGTTGAGCATGAAGTCGGAATCCTGCTTGCGGTGACGGTAAGCGATCCACAAGCCGACGCCCCATAACAAACCGAGATAGGTGACAAGGATCGCGAGATCCAGCGATTTGATATTATTCATGTGTCAATTGGAATCCAACCCGCGGGAGGGTCAAACCAAGCTTGGAACCCGGAAAATCTCCCCCAGGCCAGGCGGTGGCATGCAGGCTGCGGTATTCCGCCTCCTGCTCCGGCTTGAGGCCGGTGAGCATGCCGGTTCTAACATACTTATCCGGCATGGGAATGGTGTCCGCGGCGCCGGCAACCGGCAATTCCCCGGTGGTCTTGCGCCAGGCCTTGATTGCAACGAGATGGGTGTGGCGTTGGGCTCCGGCTTTCATCGCCGTGGCATTGCTGGGCAAGTGCTTGTCTGCGGCTTGCGCCGGTTTGCCGTAACCCATGGCGGCGGCGCCTAACAGCACCGTGGTGGTTAGAATCAGGGGCGTGACTTGCATGGCGATATTGGGTTGCAGCGGGTGGCAGCCCGGTCGAATTATTTGTGGGCCGCGGCCAGCTTGTCGAGCAATTTCCGGTATTGCGGCTCCACCCCGGCCATTTTCACAATTCCGGCGGCGGCATCCTGGCCCGGCTGAACCTCGAAATCCCAGGCTTGCACCAAGCCGGGTTGCACCGCCTTGGCATCCTTGCGGATCTCTTCGGGCGCCAGCGCCCGGCCATACATGCGAACCTGATCGATGTCACCACAGTCAAAGGTGCCGAACTGGTCCGAGCGTCCGCCCAAGGTGAGCGGGCTGGGAACCTTTCATCCTGGAAGGGAAAATAGAAACCACGAAATCACGAAACGTCACCAAAACCACAGAGTTCGGGATATAAATGAGCTCACCCACCGGACTGGCGGGTTGATCTCGTTAGCTTGCTTTCATTAAGTGCCTTTCCCTCAGTGTCTCTGTGGTTTAAATAGCCGGCCGGAAGAGTTAAGGCTCAACCCGCAGTCATCGTCCAGATGACCGCAAACTTCATCAACTCAGCGCTCACACGCGCCACGCAGCGGACCCAACGCTTCATCCGCTGGGTTCGGGTCCGCCTCTCCCAGGACATTCCCTGGAGCGAATCTGTGGCCCGCCTGCGCCAGATCTGGTCCCTGCCCGCATGAGAGTTTTTCACACCGATCACAAAGCGACAGAGAAATAGTATCCAGCGCTCTACTCTTTAGCTGTCATCATGCACTGCACTGGCGGCGGGCGCGGTGCGGCCGAGTTTGATGGGCTCCGGACAGCCGGTCAGATGGGGCGGAGTCAACGGCTATTCGCGTCTCAGCTGACGCACTGCCGCGCTGATTTTCAAGTGACCGCCTGCTGCAACCTCGCCCCGGGTTCGGGGCTTGGGACTGGCAGCGTGGTCCCACAGCCAGTGCTCAGCCGTTGCGGCGGCGGTTGCGCAGCAGCAGCGCGGCAGCCAGCAACCCGCCGAGCCCCACCGTGCCCGCCGGCTCGGGCACCGCGACGAGACCTTCGCCCGCTGTGATGCCCTGGCCGGGAGTCGTGTTCATTGCAGCTCCCGACATTTGTCCGACACCCGTGGCTGCGTCATAGCTCAGCTTCACCCAGCCGTAGTAGATCCCGCCGTCATTTTTGTTCCAGCCTGTTTCTGTATTCACAGAGATTCCTACAAATACATCTGTAATAGAGCTGAAACTGGTGTAAGCATTGGACCAGTTACTAAAGCTTGTGGATGAATCAATCAAGGTGCCCGCCGTCAAGGATTGAGTCGTCGCTTGGTACGTATACCAGCCCGAAGCCCCTAACGTCAGTTGAGATGGAACGGCATCTAACATCCATTCACCATCGTCATTCGCGGGAACTGGCTCCTGCGAATGAATAGTCCACGCATGTTCCCCAATGCCATCTTTATATACTATTAGTTCTGCACCGTCAAAGCCGAGTTGAAAGGATTCGCCCGACACAAATGAGTGACTTGGAGCGAGCGACAAGCCCGCCTTGGAGGTCCCGGCGCAGCAGATGAGTCCCGCCGCAAGCGCCAGGAAGGTTTTAGTTTGCATGATATTGATATTTTTAGTTAGATGCGGATTCGGGCCGGGCGACTGGGATTGCGGCCGCAGGGCGCCTGTGGGTTTAAGGGCGAAAGATGCGCCGAAGCAAGGTAAATGTGACGAACAACCCCCTCTTCCTCGTCCTCCGGACCGGTCACCGGCTCTTGCAACGGACTGCACCAGGCAAGCAATTTTCTAGCTGCCAGAAGATTTTCCTGAAAAATCCTTGGCAAGCCGGACCGGACAGCTATTTTCGCGCTCGAAGAGTTTCCCCATGAATTCGGTCGTAAACCACTGGCCCTTGCCCAAATCCGCCGTTTGGAGATTCCTGTCTCTTTGGTTGCCGCGACACCGCCCCTCCGAAACACCGAAACACCTCTTCTGTCCCCCCTTTTCCCCGCCCTCAGGGCCGGTCACCGGCTCTTGCAACGGCCGTCACCAGAAAGGCGATTTTCTAGCAGTCAGTAATGCTAATAACTTATCTTACAATCCAATAGAGGAACAAATACATGCATGCAATCATCATGAGAAACACATGGACAAGCCTTATGGCGGCCGGTTTCCTTGCCTTGCCAGTGCTGGCGGCGGGTGAAATGGATTTGCCGTTGCCGTTGCTGCCGCAGCCGGTGAATGTGCAGCGCGGCGAAGGCGCGTTCCAGTTGAACGCAGATACCAAAATCATCGTGGACGCCGCCGATGCGGACGCGCGCAACGTCGGCGAACAGCTGGCGGCGCGGCTCAAGCAGTGGGCTGGCTTGGAGCTCACAACCGAACCGCAAGACGAAGGACGGGCGATTGAATTGACCCGGAAGAACGCGAATCCCGCCCTCGGGCCGGAAGGTTACACGCTGACAGTGAAACCGGACGGGGTGGTGATCGCGGCGACGACCGGCGCCGGGTTGTTTTACGGGATGCAGACGTTGCTGCAATTGTTGCCGCCGGATGTGTTCAGCACGAAGAATTCCGTTTCTGAAAAATCGTTAGCCGTGCCGGTGGTGCGGATTGAGGACCAGCCGCGGTTCGCGTGGCGCGGGCTGCTGCTGGACAGCAGCCGGCATTTCTTCACCAAGCAGGAAGTGAAGAATTTCCTCGATGTGATGGCGCAGCAGAAATTGAACACGATGCACTGGCATCTAACAGATGGTCACGGATGGCGACTCGAAATCAGGAAATATCCTAAGCTGACGGCAATCGGCGCGTGGCGCGATGGCATCGACTTCGGGCTGGACCCGAAATCGAGCACGGCATACCGGGCGGATGGCAAATACGGCGGATTTTACACGCAGGAGGACATCCGCGAGATCGTGGCATACGCGCAGCAGCGGCAGATCACCATTGTGCCGGAGATTGAGATGCCGGGCCACTCGGGCGCGGTGGTTCGCTCGTATCCGGAGTTGGGTTGCGAGCCCGGCGCGGAGGAGGTTTGTCCGGGCAACGACGAGACGCTCATATTTGAACAAAATGTCCTGACCGAAGTGATGGGGCTGTTCCCTAGCAAGATCATTCACATCGGCGGGGACGAAGTGGACAAGGGGCATTGGTCGAAATGCCCGAAGTGCCAGGCGCGCAAAACAACTGAGGGATTGAAAAACGAGCATGAGTTGCAGAGTTATTTCATCCGACAGATAGAGAAATTCATCAACTCCAACGGCCGGCGGATGATCGGCTGGAGCGAGATTCTCCAAGGCGGCTTGGCACCCAATGCCGTGGTGATGGACTGGATTGGCGGGGGGGCCGAATCGGCCCGCGCTGGGCACGACGTGGTGATGACGCCGCAACAGTATTGTTATTTCGATCATTTCCAGGCGACCGGCGCGGGCGAACCGCAGGCGTGGGGCGGTTTGCTGCCGCTGGCAAAGGTGTATTCCTTGGAACCGGTGCCGGACGGGCTGACGACCGAAGAAGCAAAGCACATTCTCGGCGCGCAAGGGAACTTGTGGTCAGAGCATATTCCAAACTACAAGCATCTTCAATACATGGCCTACCCGCGTGCCTGTGCCTTGGCTGAGGTGACCTGGTCTCACAAAAACCTGAAGAACTGGCCGGATTTCCGGCAACGCCTCGAAACCCACATGCAAAGGCTGGCCGCGCAGGACGTAAACTTCCGTCGGTTGGACAAGCTGATCGTCACCCTTTCGCTTGGCAAACCGGTAACGGCATCCTCGGTGGTGCTCCCGCAGTTCCCGCCCTCCAATGCCGTGGACGGCGATCCCTCCACCTACTGGTCGTCGAAATCCCAGGACGACGCCTGGCTGGCGGTGGATCTGGGCGTTCCCCAAAAGTTCACCGGCATCAACATCATCTGGGAAGCCGCCTACGCCAAGGCGTTTGCCGTGCAGACGTCCAGCGATGGACAAACCTGGACCGACATCTACCAAACAGCCGATGCCAAAGGCGGCACCACTGCAATCAAGCTCCCCAACACCGAGGCCCGCCATGTGCGCGTCGTCTGCACCCAGCGTGGCACGCAATGGGGGAATGCCATGCGCGAATTGATGGTGCTGCCGTAAACGGGATTGTGATGAATCACCCCCCCTTTTTTTCGCCCCTTGGTGCTTGCATGGTGGAGCTAACTGAATAGATACGAAATATGAACCCGGACAAATTCTCCTTAGCGGGCGTCAGCCTCGGGAAATATTTTCTATCAGCGCTGTGCTGGAGAAGCCTGCTGACAATGGCAATGCCGTGGCTGCTTGGCGGCGTGGTGGTCAGCGCCGAGCCAGCGCTTCAGACCATTCAGGAGGACTGGCTCAAGCAAGAGGCGGGATTGAAACGCCAACCGCAAGCCGCCATCGCGGAGGTGGCGCGCAAGGGTCGGGCGCTGGCGGCGGATTTGAAGATGCAGGGACTGGAGGATGAGGCTGCCGCATGTCTGCAAACGCTGGCGGATGTGGAACTGCGGATGCAAGAGATGCCGGCTCCCAGCCTCATTGAGCAAAGCGGTTTCTCGACGGAACTCCTGTCATTGTATTACCAGGCACGCTGGGCGGTGAGACGCCTGGTGTTCAAGAACCCGCTGCTCCATGCGAATGAAGGTTTGCTCTTTGTGCGCAGACATTATACAGCGCTGCCTCACCAAGCCGGACGGCGCAGAGCCAGGCATAACCTGCTTGGCGGTGAGATATGTATTCTCAAGAATATCCGGGCTGACGGGCAGGCCGAGGCGGTTTCGATCACGAAGGGCAGGTTTCCAGAGGGGTTGTTCAGCAGGCCGGATATCTCATATGACGGCAAACGCATGGTTTTCGGATTCGCCGACGCGAATATCAGAGAGAGGGTTGAACTGCTTTCCAATGACACCATGGACGAGGCTTATCGTGAAAGCCTGGGCAACAAGACCTATTTCCAACTCTGGGAGATGGCGCTGGGCGAGGGCATGCCAGAGCCGCGGCTTATCCTCAAGGCGCGGAACCGGTGGGAGGAGAGCACCGACCCGATCTATCTGCCGAACGGGCGTGTCGGGTTCATGTCGCCACGTGCGGGAGGACTCGTGCAATGTGCTGATTGGGCCACTGCGGACACCCTGTTCACCGTCGATCCCGACGGTGGTGATCTGCGCCCGATCACAATCTCCAAGGATGGTGAATGGGATCCCTCGGTCATGGATGACGGGACGATCTTGTTTACCCGCTGGGAATATACCATGCGGTCCTGGGCACCAACCCAGTTGATGTGGCAGACGAGGCCGGACGGGACCAATCCGCATGTGGCGGGCGGGTTTCTAACCAACGAGCGCAATTATGCCATGTGCCGCCAGATCCCAGGCTTCAACAAGGTGGTGTGTGTCGAGGCACATCATCATAACGACGGCAGTGGCAATATCATGACCGTTGACTTGAGCCACGGGCGGGACAGCACCCTGGGACACGTGGTGCTGGTGTCTGGAGCCGGTGACTGTCCCTATCCCCTGAGCGACAAATATTTCCTGATTTCATACGATCCCGGCGGTGGCGGAAGTCCTGACAGACGCCAGGCCGGGGAGATGGGGATCTATATTGCCGATACGTTTGGGACTCTCGAGCTTGTTTACCAGGAATCCGGCCGCTTGGGCGGCAAGGCGATGTCGGCCATGTATCCGATGCCGATACGGCCACGCAAGACCCCGCCGATCCTTCCCGAAGCCATTCCGGAACTTGGTGAGGACGGTGGGGTGTTCTTTGTGCAGAACGTGCATGAGGGACTCCCGCAGCCGATGCAGGGCAAGGCCCGCCATATCCAGATTGTGCAGGCCCATGAACGTCTCATCCGCACTGCTCCCTGCAACTTATATTCCGGTGTCGGTGGCTTTGAAACCAAGACGGTGCTGGGTACGGTTCCGGTGGAGCGGGACGGGTCGGCCTGTTTCCGGGTACCGGCAGGCAAGACGGTGTTTTTCTCCGTTCTGGATGAGAATTACGAGGGGTTGCACACGATGCGCATGACCACCGATATCAAACGGGGTGAACGAATGGGTTGCATCGGCTGTCATGAACCGGTCAACTCGACCCCCCGGGACTATGGCCACTTCCTCGCGCTGAACCGCGCCCCTTCTGCAATATCACCTCCGCCATGGGGTGTGCAGACTTTCGGGTTTCCGAAGCTGGTGCAGCCGATACTTGATCAACACTGTGTCAAGTGTCACGACGGCACGAAGAAAATGGCGTTCGACCTGCGCGCGCCAAGTGATGGCGCCGAGTCTTTTGTCACGAATCGGTACCGCATGGATGACCCCTATGAATTCAATCAGGCCTACAGGTATGGTGCATACTGGACGCTCTTGAAGTATGTGAAAATTGCCAGTATTTTCGACTACTTGAAACCTCCGGGAACCTGGGGCTCGCGTGTCAGTCCGCTGATTGATCTTCTGACAAAGAACCATTACGAGGTTAAGCTCAGTGAAACCGAGTGGCGCATTCTCTGCACATGGATCGATTGTAACTGTGTTTATCTTGATAACTGGGAAAAATACTCGGTGGATCCGAAAATACGCGAACCCGCAAAGCAGCGGGGACTCCGGGATCTGACGGCCGACGGAATGCCTGTTAGCAAATGACGGGACAGCCTGTTGCCGCGGCATCATGTGCAGCGGGCCAATGCCTTGCGCTATTCCGCCGCGATGCGGGCGATACGGAAGCTCAGATTGTCGAGCTTGTACTCGGGCGCATCGTAGTCGCGAAACAACGTGCGATATTGCCCTGCGGGGTAATCCCAACTGCCGCCGCGGGCGACGTGGCCAATGCTACGGCCTGTGCCGGCGGGCGGCCCCGTAGGATCATCCGTCGGTGATTTCGCGTAATAATCCGCACCGTACCAATCCTGGCACCACTCCCAGGCATTGCCGAGCATATCATACAAACCCCAGGCGTTCGGCCGTTTCCGCCCCACCGGGTGAGTCTTATTGCCGGAGTTGTCATCATACCAAGCGTAATCACCGAGGGCCTTTCCATCATCGCCGAAGAAAAACCGCGTGCTGCTTGCCGCACGACAGGCGTATTCCCATTGTGCCTCGGTCGGCAGCGCATACTTTTCTCCCGCAATGGCAAACTTCTCATTGATCCGTCGCGCGAAGCTCTGACAATCGATCCAACTGACGTTTTCGACGGGGTTGGTTGGACTCTTGAAGTAGCTCGGGTTGTTCCCCATGACTGCTTGCCATTGTTCCTGGGTCACCTCGTACTTGCCCAGATAGAACGGTTTGGTGACGTTCACTTGGTGAACGGGCTGCTCATAGACCGGGCCCTTCGCGTCGCCCATCTTGAACGAACCGGCGGGGATCCAGACCAAACACATGTGCACCCCGCCACCCAGATCCACCATGAGTTCTTTTGCGGGTTCTTGTTGGCGGGTGGTTTGCGCGTTGGCGGGAGCAACCATTAACCCGATCAAGAACATGACGATCATGCACGGGGTTCTTGTTTTTCCATAATAGGCACTCATGGTTCTTGAGGATTTTCAGGTCATTGGCGCTTGTGCGCATGCGGTGGTGGGGCGACAGCGACGCGGCAGGGCGGATTCCGCCGATGCATGCGTGTAGCATGCTCTTCTACTGGCGTGGGGTAGCGCTTTCCCGCCGTTCCAGCAAGCAAAATCCTCGGGAAAACAATTCGGATTTCGGAGGAATAACCCAGGAAGTCGCCGTCTGCAGCTTTGTTAGATGGAGTCATTTGCTTGTCACGCGGTAGGTTTTGGTGGCGTCCTTGACGTGGCAGCCGATTTCGCGGGGTGGTTCGGAGGGTGGCGTGGTGAGTTGGGTGGCCCGCCCTCATGGGTGACAAGCGAGCGACCTTCACGCACAAGGTGGGCCTTGAGCAAAACAGCCCGCTCAACATGGAAGAGTGGCAAAACCTCGGTGCCTACCTCGGCAGTGCCGCCAGATCCATGGCCTTCGTCATTGGCGACTGGGTCATGTTTGGCAGCACGCTCATGGGAACAGCCGGACAAGGCGCGGATAGCCCCCAAACCAACATACTTGTGATCGCGGCAGCCTGCACCGGCCTGGATATTCCAACCCTCGAAGACTACGCACACGTCTCGCGCAAAGTGCCCATCGAATGGCGCAACGAACGGCTGTCCTGGGAACAGCACAGGGTCATCGCGAAACTTCCGCCGATTGACCGCCTGCAATGGATCAATACCTGCGTGGTCGAAGAAAATTCCGGTCGCCACATGACACTCCGCCGCCTCCGCAAATCCATCAATCTCGGACGCATCGCCACACCTGCCGATCTGGAACCGGAAGCCGCCGACAAGGGCATCGAAAACCACCTGACTTATGTGAACCGGTTGTCGGTCTGGTGGAGGCACATGCAAGGCGACCTCTTCCTGTCGAAGTCCACCTACGAGCAGCGGCAGGCCCTCAAGCGCGACCTCGAACCGGTCGTGAACATTTACAACCAACTCTAACACGCCAAGCCATGACCCAGCAACCAGCCGAATGCCAGGCCGCCATCGACGCGGTGAAGGAACTCCTCAACACCCATTTCAAAGAAGCCGAGGACAGCGCCGACGAGGACGGCAAGTTCAGCCTTGGATTTCGCGTCACCTTCGACCGCTCCCATTCGCCTACCAAACTCAAGGTGACGTGCCGCGTGTCCAAGATCACCACGGATGAACCGAGCGGAGCGAGATGGCCAGCCATAGGCTGCCGGGAGGGCGACGCGGGCACGCGGCGGCAAATCGAGAGCGCCATCGACGATCCGAACCAGGCGAAATTACCCCTGTGATGAAAGTCCGCGCCCGCATGGTGTGCCGGGATGGCAAGCCGCCCAGCAGGCTGGAGAGCCGCGTTGAGACACTGTGGCGGGCCCTGGGTGGTCCAGTGTTGGAAAAGGAGTTCCGCTTCCACCCCGTTAGGAAATGGCGGGCCGACTTTGCCCACATGACTAGCCGGACGCTCATCGAGATCGAGGGCGGCATCTACGACAATCGCGGTGCGGGATTCGCCGCCGACCTTTCTGATCACCAACGTCATCGGCACCATCCGCCTGCTGGAATTCTGCCGCCGCATGGGCATCCCCCACTTCGTGTTCGCCTCGTCGTCCAGCGTCTATGGCCCGGAAACGCCGCTGCCGGCCCGTGAGGGCCACCCCGCCAACCCGTGCAGCCCCTACGCCCTGACCAAACTCCACGGCGAGCAATGGGGTCGCCTCTACGCCCGCCTGCACGGCCTGCGCTTCCTCGCCCTGCGGTTATTCTCTGTCTGGGGGCCGGGACAACGGCCAGATCTTGCCCTGGAAGCTTTACATCGCCGCCGGATCGAGGCGGGCCAACCGGTCATCATCAACGGCGACGGCACCCAGGGCCATTTAAAATCCTAAATCCCAAATCATAAATTCTAAACAAAGAACATGGCGTCCCTGCTCCATCTATTATCTCTTCCGTTTAGAACGCGGAGTGAGCGTTAGCGAGCTTGGAAATATCTGGCGAAGCCCTGAATGGCATAGCCGGAG
>CAIZNN010000234.1 GCA_903934285.1 Akkermansiaceae bacterium
CCAATACGGTTTACTTAGCACCCTTGGTGGTTTGAGTCGAGGCTCCGGGCAAGATGCCCGGGCCACCTGTGGCGCGGGCATCCTGCCCGCCGCCTCTTCCTGTCTCGTCCCTGTCTCGTCTTAAGTAAACCGTATTGGGCAAGATGCCCGGGCCACCTGTGGCGCGGGCGTCCCCACCCGGAGCCATACACGCCCATATTTGGGATCAGCGGGCGGCCCGGCGGTTTTTGCCAGACCGGGGGGTCGGCAACACGATGCGGAACGTAGCGCCGACGCCATCGGGATTGTTGAAGCCCTCGATGCTGCCGCAATGGGCGTGAACAATGGTCTGGCTGAGCCGCAGCCCAACGCCCAGACCGTCCGCTTTGGTGGAAAAAAACGGGCTGAACAAGCGGCTCATGGTCTCGCTGGCAATCCCGGTGCCGGCATCGCGCACGCACAACTCGAGGCTGTGATCGGCCTTGGCGCGGGTGGACACCACCACCAGCCGCTGCTCCGGGGCACAGTTTTCCGCAGCCTCGAAGGCGTTGCGCACCAAGTTGAGGATCACTTGGCTGAGTTGCACCGCGTCGGCCTCCACCGTCGGCAAGTCCTCGCCCAAATCCACCTCCAGGCGCACCTGATTGTGGCCGGCTTTTTGCCGCAACAGCGGCAACACCCCCCTGACGATGACGTTGAGGTCGCTCGGCACGCGCACCGGGTGCATGGGATTGGCCAGCGCGCGCAGGTGGACCACGATATCGCGCATGCGGGCCACATCGCTCTCCACATCCCGGATGATTTCCAAGGCGCCACAGTGCTGCAACTCGGTGGTATTGAGCTTGGTCATGGCGAAGAGGTTGGCACCGATGGCACTGAGCGGTTGGCCGAGTTGATGGATGATGCCCGCGCTGACCTCACTGATCAGGGCGAGGTGTTGGGCATGGGCGAGTTCGGCTTGCTGGGCGCGCAGCTTGGCGGTCGCAGCCTTGGCCGCGGTGAGGTCGCGCATGACGGAAATCCGCATCGACCGTCCCTGCCAGATGCCGGTGCGGCCGTGGACTTCCGCCGGAAAGATCGAGCCATCCTTGCGCAAGCCAAGATATTCGTAGGTCTCATTGCGGCCCCTCCGGATATGGGCGGTGATGACGGCCCGCGACTGGGGGGCAACGAAATCCTCCAACGGCCGGCCGAGCATCTCGGCCAGCTCATAGCCGTGAATCACGGCGCCACGCAGGTTGCCATCGATCAAGATGCCGCCCTCGCTGATGGCGATGCCTTCAAAGGTTACTTCAGCCAGTTGGCGGAAACGCGCCTCGCTGTCATGCAGCTCGAGGGTGCGCTCGGCCACCCGTTGCTCGAGGGTGGCGCTCCACTCCCGCAGCGCCTGTTCCGTTTGCTTGCGCTCGGTGATGTCGATGATATTGCCGACCACCTTGATGATCCTGGCACCGTCCCACACCGCGTGCGCGGAGGTGCGCAGCCACAGGCGGCGGCCGCTGGCGGTGGTGAACGGATACTCGATATCGTAGGGTTCGCCGAGTTCGGCGCAGCGCTGGAAGGCCGCAAGAAGGCTCGAGCGATCCGCCTCGTCGCAGCAGCCCAAGCTCTTGGTGATGTGTTCCTGTATGCCGGTTCCCAGTGAGCCCAGCGCGTAATCGTGAATGCGATAGGTTTCCTCGGTCCAGAACATGCTTTGTTGTTCGATATCCCACAACCAGCCGCCGACCTTGCTGAGGTGCTGGATGGCGTTGAGCAGATCCTCGCGTTTGCGCAATTCCCGTTCCGTGTGCTTGCGCTCGGTGATGTCGCTGAGCACGCAGCGGCACTCAAGTGTGCCGTGAGCGTCGCGCGTGACGCTGCTCTCCAGCTGCACCCATATGACCGCCGCATCATTTTTCATCATCCGCAGTTCGCAGCAGTGTCGCTCATCGGTGGCACCGAGCTGGTTGCGATGCCGGTAGTACACGTCTTGATCTTCCTTGAGAATGAAGCGGGACAGCAGTTGTTTGACCAAGGCGCCGCGAGTCACGCCCAGCAGGGTGGCGGCGGTGAGATTGGCCTCCACGATGCGCCCCGGCTCGCTGAGGGTGAGATAGCCCACCGGCGCAAAGTCATAGAGGTCGAAGTAGCGTTGCCGCACGGCGTCCAGTTCGACGTGAGCGCGGCGCAATTCCTCGTTCTGCATCTCCAGCTCGATGTGATGGACTTGCAGTTCGTGCAACGCCCGCTGCACCTCCCCAGGGGTTAGCGCCGCGGAGCTTGCAGGAATGCGGGCGAGGCGGGATTCCGCCTCGATGCGGAGCGTGGTTTTCGGGGTCATGATCTCATCGGTTTGCGTTGCCTGGCAGGGGGCGCATGGGTGCCTCGTGGTGGCTCATTCTGGCGCGATGCGGTGCTCGGTAGTCGCGACCCCAAACCTCTTCCCGGCCTCATCGACCAAGGCGGTGGCGGTCAACCAGACTTCGACCACGGCCCCGTCCTTATTGATCCGTTGGGTGCGATAGGGTGCCAGGATTTCCGCTTGGTCGAGTGCCTGCAGCTTGGCCGCCTCCTCGGCGCGCAGTTCCTGCGGGATGCGGTTGCGCGCGTTGAGCAGCAACGCTTCGGCTTCACTCCAACCATACATCCGCACCGCGCCCGGGTTCCACGCCAGGGTGCGGCCATCCAAGTCTTGCACGGTGAGGGCATCATGGGCATCGCGCACCACCGCCAGCCGCAGCAAGCCATTGACGGCGTTGCGCAGCGCCATCTCGGTCTCCTTCAACTCGGTGACGTCCACAAAGGTGAGCACCACCCCCTCGATCACATTGTCGAGGGTGCGATACGGCTGGATGCGCAAGCGGTAAAACCGGCCCTCTTGGGTGAGCACATCCACCTCCCGGATCGCCAGCGTATCGAGCACCTCCTGCGCGTCGGCCACCAAGCGGTTGTAGCCGACCAAGTTAGGGACGAGGTGGCCGACGGGCCGCCCGATATCGCTGGGGATGAGGTTGATGACGGCAGCGGCGGCGGGGGTGAAGCGCAGGATACGCAGGTGGTGATCGACAAAGACGCTGCCGATGCCGGTACCGGCCAACAGGTTGTTCATGTCATTGTTGGCCCGCGACAATTCCACCACCTTGGTTTGCAGCTCGGTGTTGACCGTGGTCAATTCCTCGTTGATGGACTGCATTTCCTCCTTGGAGGTTTCCAATTCCTCGTTGGCGGATTGCAGTTCCTCGTTGACCGACTGCATTTCCTCGTTGGAGGATTTGAGTTCTTCGTTGGAGGTTTCCAGCTCCTCTTGAGTGGCCCGCAGGTACTCGTCCTTGGCTTGCAGCTCCTGGCGGAGCGCCGCCGTGGACGCCTCGGCGTCCGCTGCCAGATCCCGGCTTTCCTCCACCGGTTCCTTGCTCAGCGGCTCGGCGGCAATGACTTCCTCCAAAATCACCAAGTAGAGCGGTGCCTCAGGCGAGGCGCCATGACCGCTGATCACCGGCCGGATGGTCAGATTGACCAGGGTGAAATGGCCGTTGGTTTTCACCTTGAGGTTCGGGCAGCGGACGCTCTGGTTGGTGTCCGCGGCGTGGTGCAAGGTGGTGGCGAGGCCGGGCCGCAAGCCGTCGCGGGCCATCTTGAGGATGTTGTTGACGGCGGCCTCGCCCGGGGTCGGCTCGAAGAACATCCCGGTGCGACCGTGCAGGTAGAGAATGTCGCCCTCGCGGTTGACCAGCGCACAGGCCGGGGCGACATGCTGCAAGAGCATCTGCTCGGTGAGTTCGCGCAGCGGCGGCTTTCTGGGCGTGGCCGGCGCCATGGCGCCATGCGACGCTGCCAACTTGGGTGCCCGGGTGGCTAGCGACAACGGCCCCAGGGCCAGGCGCTGGATCGTGCGATAGTCGTCCTTGCGCTGATACACCTTGGCTTTGCGATCCAGCACCGTGAATAATTCGCCATGCTCGCTCACGCCTTCGGAGGTGCCGAGAAACAAAAAGCCGCGCGGATTCAAGGCATAGTGAAACAGGGCGATGAGGTTTTTCTGCAGGTCCGCGCCCAAGTAAATCAGCAGGTTGCGGCAACTGATGAGATCGAGTTTGGAGAACGGCGGGTCTTTGATCACATCCTGCTCGGAAAATACCAGCAAATCGCGGATGGCGCGGTGGATGCGGTAGGTGCCGCTGTCCGGCACTGCGGTGAAAAAACGCGCCAAGCGCTCCGGCTTGAGGTCGGCCGCGATGCTGACCGGATAGAGGCCGCTGCGGGCCGTGGCAACCGCCTGCCGGTCGATGTCGGTGGCGAAGACTTGCACCTTATGGCCGAGTTTGAGCGCCTCGGCGCGTTCCTGCAACAGGATGGCAAGCGAATAGGCCTCCTCGCCGGTGGAGCACCCGGCGCACCAGACGCGGATCGTGCTGGCGGCGGGTTTATCGGCAAAGATCTGGGGCAGAATCCGCTCCTCGAGCACCTGAAAGGCCTCCGGATCGCGGAAAAACCGGGTCACCCCGATCAACATGTCGCGAAACAGCGCCTCCACCTCAGCCGGCGTTTGCTGCAGGTACTTGAGGTAACTGTGGATCGCCTCAATCTGGTGAATCGCCATGCGCCGGTCAATGCGCCGGTGAATCGTGCTCGGCTTGTATTGGGAAAAATCGTGGCCCGTCTGGCTGCGCAGCAGCAGAAAGATTTTTTGCAGCGAGTTGTCGGCCTCGGGCACCGGGTGGCTGGCGAGCCGGCCGGGTCGGCCGAAGGCGTGGGCGGCATAGGCGATGAGCTGGGCGGGCATCTCCGCCGGCGGCAGTTCGTAATCGACCAAGCCGGTGGCGATGGCGCTCGCCGGCATGCCATCAAACTCGGTGGATTCGGGGGTTTGGGCCATGACCATGCCGCCCTCGCCCTTGATCGCGCGCACTCCCAGGGTGCCGTCGCTGCCGGTGCCCGACAACACAATGCCTATGGCCAGTTCGCGCTGGGTCTCAGCCAGCGAACGGAAAAAAAAGTCAATCGGCAGGCGGTGACCGCGCGGGGCGGCCGGGGCCAGCAATTGCAGCCGGTTGTTGAGCAACGCCATGTCGTGGTTGGGCGGAATGATATAGGCGCAATTGGGCCGCACCGCCATGCCGTCGACCACCTCGAACACCTCCATCCGGGTGAACCGCCGGATCAATTCGCACAGCAGGCTCTTGTGATCCGGCGCCAGGTGCTGCACCAACACAAAGGCCATGCCCGGCTCAACGTCGACCGGCATGCCGGAAAAAAATGCCTCAAACGCCGCCAACCCACCGGCCGAAGCGCCGATGCCGACGATCGGGAAGGATCGCGACCGCTCAACCGCCGGTGGCATCGCCGGTGCCGCGGCGCTCGCCCCATCCGGCCGCTGCGCGGTGGCCGCGTCCGCGTCCGCGTCCGCCGCCGCTGCGCCCGGCCGCCGCCGTTTTGGCTTGGCTGCGGCACGCTCCGCCGTCCCCAACGGTTCAAGCGGTTCAAGCGGTTGTGCTGCGCGCTGGCTCACAGGGTGAATTGGCTTTTTCATTTGCAATACGCGTTTACGCTTTTCAGCCCAACCTAAAAAGGAAAATCCGCGGAATTGCATACGTCCGCCGCCGCCGCGATTTATCGTGAAATGGACCGCCGGGTACGTCTCAGTACCGCTTCCGCCGTGGCAGTCCGCCGCCGCCGTTCCTAACGCGGGCGCCCCGGCCTCGGTGGTGGCCGTGCGGTGCCATCGCCCGCTGCCGGTTCGGCCATGGGGGAAGGGCTCGCGCCCCTCCCCGTTATGACTAACACGATAAACACGACGTACACAAAACAAACGGTCCATCCCCTCCGCCATGCCGTCGTGGTGATGGCACCCGGCGCGGAGGCTTGCCCGCGCCCGCCGCCGCTCACGAAAACAGCACTTTGGAGGTTAAGATGACCGCTATCGAGACACTCATCACCTGCAAAAACAACGGCACCTCCCTGAGGAAGTGGGCATTGGCGAGCAGATGGTGAGTTTCGAAAAGGGGCATGCTTGTCTTGGGTCGAGGCGAGGATTGTTGACTTTGCCGAAACCGGAAAGGTAGACTTTGGTATATTCGTGTTTCGCGGCCATGGCCTAGGAAAAACCGCCGTTTCTAACATTCCGGCGGCGCCCGCGACGTCGTTTGGTTCATGCCGCGGCGAAAATCGGCGCATTTCCGGCTTTGCCCGCGGGCGATTTTCCGCCATGACGGGCGGGTGAGAATTTTCGATTTGGCACGTGAGCGCGCAGTGATTGAGTCCGCCGAGGCGGTCATCGGCTGGGATCAGGAAACGTATTTGCCAGCTGCCGCAGGCGCCTGCCGCGCCGCGCAACTGGCGTGGCTGTCGGCCAAAGCCCATGACCTGGCCACCTCGGACGCCTGGCGCCGTGCGCTGGAGGATGCCGAAGCCAGCGCGGCGGACACCTCCCCGACCCACCGCGGCAACCTGCGCGAATTGCGCCGCAGCTTTGATCGCGCCACCAAACTGCCGGTGGCCTTGGTGGCGCGCGCGGCCGAGGCGGCATCGCTGGCCAAACACGCCTGGGCCGAGGCCCGCAGCCGCGGCGACTTCGCCAGCTTCGCGCCGCACCTGCAAATATTGTTAGACATTGCCCGCGAGAAGGCCGAGCGCTGGGGCTACGCCAATGAGCCCTACGACGCGCTGCTCGACGGCTACGAACGCAACACCAGCACCGCCGCGGTGTCCGCCTTGTTTGATTCGCTCCGCCCCGAATTGCGCCGCATCGCGGCCCGCGCGGTGGAGGTGTCCGCCGCACACGCCCCCACCCTGCCGCCCGGACCCTACCCGCGCGCCGCGCAACAACAACTCAACGCCCGGCTCGCCGCAGCCATCGGGTTTGATTTTACGGCTGGCCGCATCGACACCACCACCCATCCGTTTTGCGCGCAACTCGGGCCGCGCGATGTGCGGCTGACCACGCGCTACGACGAGGCGGACTTCACCTCGTCGTTGTTCGGCGTGTTGCACGAGGCCGGGCATGGCTTGTACGAGCAGGGGCTGGTGGAGGCCGACTTCGGCCTGCCCTCGGGCACGCACGTGTCGCTGGGCATTCACGAATCGCAATCCCGGCTGTGGGAAAACCACATCGGCCGCTCGCGGGCATTCTGGTGCCGCTGGTATCCCGTCGCCCAGGAATGTTTCCCGCAACTGGCGAAGTTCCCCTTGGAAAATTTCCTCCGCTACCTGTGGCGGGCGGCGTTTTCACCGATCCGGGTGGAGGCCGATGAGGCCACCTACGACCTGCACATCCTGCTGCGCTTCGGCCTCGAACGCCAAATGGTCAATGGCAGCCTCGCCGTCGCCGACATTCCCGCCGCCTGGAACGAGGGCTTCCGCGAGTTGTTTGGCTTCACTCCCGCGGATGACCGCCAAGGCTGCCTGCAAGACATCCATTGGGCAATGGGCGGGCTGGGATACTTCGCCACTTATTCGCTGGGCAACCTCAACGCCGCCCAACTCCACGCCGCCGCTCACCAGCAGCCCGCCATCGCCGCCGCCAGCGAGCAAGCCGACTACGCCCCGCTGCTGGCCTGGTTGCGCAGCTCCATCCATAGCCATGGCGCCACCCTCGATCCGGCCGCCCTCATCACCCAAGCCACTGGCTCGCCGCCCTCACCCACCGCCTATCTCGCTCATCTCCAGACCCGATATCTCTAAGAAGACACAAGACTTGAAGACACAAGACACAAGACAAAAGTAAGAGAAGAGAAGAGAAGAGGTATCCTCCTCTTGTCTTCTGTCTTCTGTCTTCTGTCTTCTGTCTTGCGTCTTGTAGTCTTGAAGTCTTCTGTCGCACCTCCTCCCATGTCTAACGGCACATTCATCGTCATCGAAGGCATCGACGGCACCGGCAAGTCGACCCAGGTGGCGCGCCTCGCCGAGTGGTTCACCGCCCACGGCCGCGAGGTGGTCGTCAGCCGCGAGCCGACCGACGGGCCGTGGGGGAAACAATTGCGCGAGTCCGCCGCCAGCGGCCGGCTGGAGCCGGCGCAAGAGTTGGAGTATTTCCTCAACGACCGCCGCCAGCATGTGGCCGAGTTGATCGCGCCCGCGCTGGCGGCCGGCAAGGTCGTCATCCTCGACCGCTATTATTTCTCGACCATGGCCTATCAGGGGGCGCGCGGCTTCGATCCGGCCGAAATCCGCCGCCTCAATGAGGCGTTTGCGCCGCTGCCGGATTTGTTGCTCATCCTCGATCTGGATGTCGAGGCCGCGCACGGCCGCATCGGCACCCGCGGCGATACCGCCAATGCGTTTGAACAACGCGAAACCCTCGAGCGTTGCCGCCAAATCTTCCTCTCCCTCAAGGACGAACCCTTCGCCCGCATCATCCCTAGCAATTGCTCCATCGCCGAGCTCGCCGCACGCCTCCAGCAAGCCGTCCGCCAAGCCGGCCTGGCACCGGTCTAGCGAGGAACGGCACTTGGCAAGTGCCGCTCCATGCGCGCCATCGCCAGCTCATGGCTCGCGCTTGAACGACTTGACGATGGCGAGGCAGGCGTCGCTGGTTTTCTTGGCGGTCGGGGTGGCCAGGGTGGTTTGGAGCAGAATCACCGCGGTCTTGGCGTCGATCACCACCAGAAAATGTGCCTCGCCGGCAGGCTCTGCCGCGGGTCGGGCGGCCGGTTGCGGCTCAGCCGGTTGCGGCGCGGCGGGCTGGGCCGCGGCGGGTTTGGGCGTGGCCACGACGATGAAGCGGGCGCGCAGGCCATCGACTTCACCGCTGTCGATTTTGGCGGGTTCCTTGAGGGCGAGTCCTTTGGCGCAGGCAGCGGCAAGGGATTTGGCGGTGGCATCCAGATCGACCTTGGCATCGGCCGCCACCGGGATCTGGGTGACGACGAACAACGCGGTGCCCTCCGGGTTCTCACGGGCGATAAGAACCTCCCCGGCGTCGGCCGGCTTTTTCCACGCGGCGGGAAATTCCAGCGAAAATCGGCCGTCGGCAATGGTTTCGCGGCCGGCTTGGCATGGCAACACCAACATCACGGCCAGTAACAAGTTCAGTCTCATGCCCCGGAGGATACGCCGGACCCGGCCCATGACAACACGATTTGACCGGCCGCCGCACAATGGCTCCCAGCTCCCGGGCCGGTGCGCTGGCCCCGCTACCCACCCACCCGAAAATTGTTCCACAATCCCACCGCGCAGTTTCGCTTCCCCGACGGCGCCAATCGCGTCACCAGCCACGCCGGTGTGCGCCGGCTCCCTAACACCCATCCACCCCATGAATGCCACCACCCGCCGTCTCAGCACCCTCTTGTCCGCCTCGTTGCTTGCAGCGTGGCCGGCGCTAGCCCAGCAGCCGCAGGCAATGCCCGCAGGCGCCCCACACCACCCAGCCCCTCCCGCCGCGCCTCCCGCCGCAGCTCCCGCCGCAGCTCCCGCCGCAGCTCCCGCCGCGCCGCAGAGCGAGGAATCTAACCAACCCGCGATGCTCGGCGTGGCGGTCGAGCGGATCAGCGAAGAGATTCGCTACCAACTTCCGCTCATCCCGCCGGGTGCCGGTTTGATGGTCCGCCAACTCCTACCTAACGGTCCTGCCGCGCAGGCCCGGATGGCACCCATGGACATTCTCCTGATGTGGAACGACCAATGGCTGGTGCACCCCGCGCAATTGCAGGTGCTGGCCGAATGCTCCAAGCCCGGCGATAAAGTAACCCTCCAATACCTCCACCACGGCACCCTCACCCAAACCCAAATCACTTTGGCCGCGCAAGCCGCCACCCCGGCGCGTCGCGCGGCTCACCGCCCGCCAAGCGCCTCAGGCACCGCACCCGCCGACCCGTTGGGCGCTTTGTTAGGAAGCGACGTCATCAAGCAAGCCACCGACGCGCTGGCAAAATCCGGCATCGACCCGCTTGCGGTGGCCGGCATGCTCAAGGGCGCGGATCTCGGCAAACTGGCACCCGCCGGCCTGCTCGGCAGCAAGCTCGTGCTCATCGCCCCGGACGGCACCCGCCGCGAAATCCGTCTCAGCGATGTCATGCAAGCCAATGGCAACTTCGGCGAGTTGCTCAAAAGCTTGGACCTCGGCAAGACCGATCCCCTCACCTTGCTCGGCAGCAAAATCATCCTCAGCGCGCCCGATGGCAGCGAAACGGAAATCCACCTCGCCGACCTTCTCAAACCCGGCGGCGCCCTCGACGGACTGCTCAACAAGACGGACCGCTGACCCTGTCAACGGCCGCCATCACACCAACCCGTCCTTGCGCGCCTGTTTCCAATAGGCGTATTCGGAGCGGTTGAAATCAATGTACTCCGGCGACAGGTCACTGGAATACATCGTGTAGTCCGCCGTCCCCTGGTTGAGGTTGATGCCAATGGCAAACTCACGCTCGGCGACGATGTCGCGCAGTTCTGCCATCGGCGTGGCCGCCTGCAGCCCGCCGAGGCAGGCCGCCTTGCCGCCGATGTGAATGTCCACCAGTTCCTCGCGGATGCGCGCACGCGAGTAGCCCACCGCATGAATGATGCGGCCCCAATTCGGATCGCCCCCATTCCACGACGCCTTGACCAACGCGGATTTGCACACCGCTTCGGCCACCTTTTTCGCATCGTGATAGGTGCGGGCGCCGCTCACGTCGACCGTCACAAACTTGGTGACCCGCTCGCCATCGCGCACCACCGCCTTGGCCAATTCCAACATCACCCAGCGCACCGCTTGGCGGAATTGCTTGCAGCGCGCGCCGTGCCGCCGGATGGCCGGCATGCCCGACGCGCCATTGGCGAGCATCAGCACGGTGTCGTTGGTGGACATGTCTCCATCGATGGTGATGCGGTTGAAGCTGTCCTCCACGCATTCGAGCACCGTTTTGCGCAATGAATCACTCGGCAGGTTGGCATCGGTGGTGATGAAGCACAACATGGTGGCCATGCTCGGCGAAATCATGCCGGCGCCTTTGACGCAACCGCCAATGCGCACGCTGTGGCCGCCCAATTCAAAGGCAATGGCGATTTCCTTGGGATGGGTGTCGCTGGTGATGATCGCCTTGGCCACCTCCCCGCCGTGGTCCGCCCCGAGCCCGGCGAGCAGGGCCGCGGTGTGGGGCGCCAGCCGCAGCATCGGCATCGGCAGGCCGATCACCCCGGTGGAGCATACCCCGATCTCGTTGCGCTTCAGCCCTAACGGCTTGGCCACCGCGTCGCACATCGCGTTGGCATCGTGAATCCCCTGCACCCCGGTGCAGGCGTTGGCGTTGCCGGAATTGACAATGATGGCGCGCATGTCGCCCTTGCGCAGGTGGGCTTGGGAGACGCGCACCGGCGCGGCCTTGACTCGGTTGGTGGTGAAGGCACCGGCCGAACTGCAGGAGCGCTCGGAATAAATGAGCGCCAGATCGAGCCGGTCGCTGGCCGGATCCTTGATGCCACAGCTCACCGCGCTGGTGAGAAAACCTTGTGGCGCGCCGATGCCGCCGGCGATGCGGGAAAAAGAAAAGTCCATGATGTTAGATGGCGGGGCCGGCCGATGCTGGCAGCGCCTAGAAATTTTGCAACCCGGCAGTTTCGGCCAACCCGCACATCAGGTTGAAACATTGCACCGCCTGGCCGCCGGCTCCCTTGCCCAGATTGTCCTCGGCGCTCAGCAGCAGCACGCGCCCGCTGCGCGCGTCGTATTGCCACCCGATATCAATGAAATTGGTGCGGGTCACGTGCTTGGTATCCGCGCAGCCGCCCCGCCCTAGCAGGCGGACACAGGCGGCACCGCCATAGGCGGCCTCCAGCGCCTCGCCCACCGCCTCCGGCGCCACCCCCTCGCGCAGCCGCGCGGTGGTGGTGGTGAGGATGCCGGCATTGACCGGAATGAGGTGCGGAATAAACGTGAGAATGACCCTGGTGCCTGCGGCGAGGCTGAGTTCCTGTTCGATTTCCGATAGATGGCGGTGCTTCGGAATCCCGTAGGCGCGGACACTTTCGTGGCACTCGCAAAACAACAGGCTCAGCTCCGCCTTGCGGCCGGCACCGCTCACCCCGCTCAGCGAATTGGCCACCAAGCTGGTCGCATCGAGCAACCCGGCGCGCAGCAATGGCAGCAATGGCAGCAGGATGCTGGTCGGGTAGCAACCCGGCGCGGCGACCAACCGGGCGGCGCGGATGGCCTCCGCGCGCAGTTCCGGCAAGCCGTAGACCGCCGTTTCCAACAAATCCGGCGCCGGATGCGCTTGCCCGTAATATTCTTCATACACCGCCGCGTCGCGCAGGCGGAAATCCGCGCTCAAATCAATCACCCGCACCCCGCAATCCAACAGCCCCCGCGCAATGGGTGCCGCCACCCCGTGCGGCAACGCCAAAAACGCCACCTCGGCCCCCGTCGCGGCGATGCCCGCCGGTTCCGGTGCCGTGAACACCAACCCTGCTCCCGCCGCCTTGGCAAACCGTGGAAACACCCGGCCCAGCTCCTTGCCCGCCTCTTGCCGCGACGTCACTGCCACCAACTCCACGCCGGGGTGGGTCAACAGCAGCCGCAGCAATTCCATCCCGGTGTATCCACTCGCTCCTACGATGGCCGTTTTTATGCGTTTCATGGGACCGATGCAATCTCATGAAATTCGGTGCTTGCCAATCCTGATCTGTCCTGTTTCTTTTGCGTCCCGTTCACACAACGGGCTGTAGCGCAGTCTGGTAGCGCACTTGACTGGGGGTCAAGGGGTCGTGGGTTCGAATCCCGCCAGCCCGACTCTCCTTGAATTCCAAGGAGTTATGTCGATTCAAAGAGCAGAAAATGCCAAAATGGGAACGAAAATGGGAACAAATCCACCAAAAGCCCTATTGGTTTTTATCGTTCCAATTCGTTAAGGAAATCCAAGGATTCCGCAAGAACGGCGCGGTGATTCCCTGAAACAGAAATCCCCCCACCATCGGGTGACGCGAGGGGGCGCGGAGGTCGGCGGCGCGGCCGGTGTAACCTAACGCGTTCACCCCAACTTCAGCGCATCCGCCAGCTTCTCCACCGCGCCGGGCCGGATGCCAGAGCGATCCAGACTGCGAGGGTTGGCGATGAGCACGATCTGCCGCTCGTGTTTCCACGGCATCGGTTTGCCGATGATCTTCTTTGCATCGAAGTCCACACTGGCAATTTCTGGCAGCACCGCGGCAACACCCGTTTCCCGCGTCATCCGTGCGAGGTGGACAAACGAAGGCATGCGCACGGCCACCCGCGGCTCTATGCGCCGCAACGCCAGCCACTCCCGCCAGCGTGTGCTGTATTGACCGCCCGGCAGGAGTTCTCCCACCGCCACAGAGCGCAAAAGGGCCTCGACTGTTACGCCCGCCTTCCACACGTTCTTGGGGGCGAACAATGCGTACCCGATCTTTCCGAGTTTCCAGCGTTTCATCTCAGGTGTTACGGCGTCGTCCCGCACAATTCCAAAATCCAGCCGGCCATCTGTTACGCCGCGAACAATGTCGGCGCTGCGGTGTTGTTCCAGTTCGACCAGCGCCCCGCCAAGGGCGTCACGGCACGCGGCGAGCTTTGGCAACAGGAACCAGTCGATCAGGCTGCCCTGGGTGCCGATGCGAACACACACCGGACGGCCGCTCATTGCTTCGCGGAAATCATCGAGTTCGCCGAAATGCCGCCGGATCATCCCCGCTAGCCGCAATCCCTCGGGGGTGATCTCGATGCGCCGGCCAACCCGTCTGGTAAGAGCCACGCCGAAGAATCCCTCCAGCTCCTTGATCTGCCGGGAGAACTGCGACTGCTTGGTCACATCACCCAGGGCGGCCTTGGAAAGGTTGCCAGCCTCGGCCACCCGAAGAAACGTACGCAGCCGGTCTAGTGACAGCCCGGAGAGGGAGAATAATCGGTCGAACTCATTCATGACTACGGAGTCAAATAACATGCAATACCCTCCATTTCAAGATTTAGTTTTCATGGCAATATGTTGGCGTATGAAAGACCTGATCCGCTACGACATCATCGCCGACATCCACGGGCGATACGACAAACTTGCATCCCTCATGGAGCGCTTGGGGTACGCTCGAAGCGGAGCGGGATTCGTTCCCCCTCCCGGCCACCGCGCCCTGTTCCTCGGCGACCTGATCGACACGAAAACCGATGGAAGGTCCATCCCGGATTGTCCATGGAAAAGGACCGCACTGGAATCTGCTTCAGGGAAGCGACGCTCAAGAGTGTATTCAAAAAATCATTCAGTGAATACCGAACGAATTGAATCCGCTTCCCGCCATCCAAAGCGTGGCTCCAAATGTATTCACAAAAACACTTGTATTTTTGAATACACGTGCGACACTCGGGCATGGCCACACAACAAAAAGCAAAACGGATTCCGGTTGCCATCCTCGCCAGGGTTTCAACCGACAAACAAGCCAACGCCAGACAGATTCACGAACTCCGCCAGGCAGCCGCGGAGAACGGCTGGACGCTGGTTGAAGTCATCGAAACGACGGGCCTTTCAGGAAACGCGAAGGACGGGGATCGCCACGACCTTGACCGCATTCGGGCTCTCGCAACCGACGGGTCGATTCGGAAGGTGCTGGTGCATGAGGTGTCCCGGATCGCCCGGCGCAATTCGACGGCGCACAAATTCCTCGAAGAGCTGGAAGCCCTTGGGGTGTCGCTCTACTGGCACGCACAGCGAATCGAGACGCTGCTTCCCGACGGCAAGCGCAACCCGGCCGCCTCCATCATGTTTTCCCTGCTCGCTGAAATGGCGCGCAATGAGCGGGAGACGCTGGTTGACCGGATCAACTCGGGCTTGGCCAGAGCCCGCCGGGAAGGCAGAACCCTCGGCCGGCCAAAGGGCAGCCACCTCAAACGGGCGGATTTCCTCGCCAATCACCGTGATGTGGTGAAGCAACTGCGCGCCGGCCAGTCCATCCGGAACACGGCCAAGATCACCAGCAAGGGCGTCTCGACCGTGCAGCGGGTCAAAGAGCAACTCAATGCGACTCCCGCAGGGCATTGAAGAGACTGCCTAACGAAGGACGAGCGCAGGAGCAATAACTCCCCCATATGGGATTACAGCTTCTCATCTGTCGAAAAGGGACGACCTCGACCATTGGTCATCATTGGGCGGTTGATGTCTTCTCCCGCGCCGGAAAATGATTTGTTCGCCAATCTTCCGCCATCCATTCCAGAGGCAGCCAGCGCGCCTGACGCCGCAAGCAAGCTCGAGGACGATCGAGCCGGCTCTCCCATGCCCTGAACGCCTACAAGCAACTCACAGCCAAACGTGAGCGCATGGGCAACCGATTTTACAGCGTGGAAGCTGTGGACATAGTGAAGCCCGCAGGGCAGTTGGTGTCGATGTTCCCGAAAGAACCCCGAAGCACCCCGCATACGGGCTTCGAGGAGAAGCTGCAACGCAAGATTGATGAAATCAAGGGAAAAACTTCGCTCCGCTCATCCCCCGCCCCGGAAACATCCGCCGCGGTGCAAGAGGCGCTCGACAAGATGCCGCCGTTGTTCCGCCAGGTGTTCGAGGCCATCAGCGGCGGCGAAAGCGTGTCGGACGTGATGGACGCCGCGCAGAAGCACGGGGATGGCAGCGGCCAGGTGCGGCTGCTTTTCAGCGCAGTGCCGGATGATTTTACGCTTGGCGCGGATTCTAGAATCTGAAAGATTCTCACCGATGCCAAACTCCCCGAAAATATTGCCCAACAGGCCCGCGACCTCCACGAAGCCTCTTGTGACGCGAGAGATGGCAGAGGCTCAGGTCAAAGCGGGGCAGAAACAGTTTCGCGAGTGGTTGAGTCGGCAAAAGACCAAGGAAGGCTGATTCCCGCGGCTCGTTTTGATATTCATCGGCTCGCGCCGGGATTGACCGGCGACTCGGGGTTGCGGCGAGGCCAACGCGAAAGGGCACTGCCGTTGGAATGTCCCATGGCATTGGCGCCCTGCGCTGCCTCCCTCATGCGGGCTCGCAGGTCAAGGGCGCTGGCCACCCGCTCCGCGCGCTCCTTGATGGCATCCAGCGCCTTGGGACCACTCTCCACCACCACCTGTTCCGGTGCCTTCCAGCCCATGATGTCCACCAGCAACCTGGCGCACTCGATCTTGCCCATCATCCTGACCCTTTTGCGGACGGTGGCCTCGCCAATGGCGTCGGTGGTAATCTCTTGCACCAGCGGGCTGTTCGCGTCGAGTTGTCCGATCGGCGTCTGTAACACCGCGACCAGGAACCGCACCAGGTCGGCACGCTTGAAATCGGATTGCTCAGATGCGTTTGCCCGGAGCTCCTTGATCCGTCCTGCGACGTTAGCATTGGTAAGCAGACGACAGGCGTTCGCTTTGGCTACCGGCGGGGAAACCTTGTAGCCTGCCTCGATATAAGCAGGGCCTCCAGCCATCCCACCGGCAATCAGTTCAGCAAATCGTTGATGGCGGATGGTCATGGACGGATTTTACACCTCCTGGGCACCATTGATACGGGCGCAAATCGCCGGATTCCAGAGCGAGAGTCCATTGGCATGGCTGGTACGGTTGGCGTTTGCGTTCGGATGGCCGTTGCCGGCCTCCGCAGGCGATCCTCTGCGGTTCAAGATTGACGCCACGCGGTTGGCGCGCTCCCTGATTTCATCCAGCAAGTTAGGACCGGTATCCACGGTGAGCTGATCGGGCGCGAAGAAGCCGGCCAGCTTGGCGTCAATCTCGATGGCGCGAAGCCGATCCTGCGTCTTTTCGTTCGGATCCTCGGCAACCTTCATCAGAATCTCACGGTGCCGATCCTTTGTCAGCAAGGCTTTCACGGTCTGTGGCTTGCGAAGCGTGGCTATCTTCGTTTCGACCTTACCTTTTCTTACCAATTCGCATGCTTTAACCGCTGCTACTTCCGCGCTGACTTTGTAACCCGCCGCAATGTAAGCATCAGTACCGCTCATGCCGCTGGCGATGAACTCGCAAAACCGCTCCTGTCTGACGTTCAGTGGTCTGTTCATGCGCCAATAATAGCAGATTGTGGCCAGTCGGAAACGGGCGCAAGTCCTGCCTCGTAAAACCAGTTCGCGCCCGGCCACTCACGTTAGCGATAAGCCCGCATGGCAGCATGCATCGCCGAGGAGCATCGCTAAAATCAAAAAAATTTTCGCCAATTTTGAAGATTTCGCCCCGGCGGGCTTGCGGATGTGCCTGCGTCTGACTGCTGGTTAGGTTGTATTTGGCGAGTGCAAGTCGTGGTTTGATCCGGGTGGAGTTGGAGGGGGCGGCGCGGCACAGTTCGGGCATGACACCCGATTCTGTGCCGTTTCTGGTCAGGTCCGTTATGGAGCCATCGGAGACATTGGACACACCCGTGATAGCGGGCTCTCCTGCCAGTTCCGAGGGCTGTGGGGTATTGCGGAATTTGGCGACAGGAGGGTTCACACTGATTACCGGCCCTTCAGTTGACGTCGGGGGCCGACCCTATTTGAAATTTTCAGCAGGATCGGGTGCGGTCGTTTGAGCGTTCCTCCCTTTCCTTGGTATGTGCGGGCCTTCTCGCTGGAAAGAAAGAGGGCCAGAAATTAACGGTCTTGTCCCCCGTTTGATTCCTGGCCCTCCCATTGGAAGAGACATGACTGTAGAGGGACAAACTCGTTAGCCAAGCGCAATCTTAGCGTCTGAAACCGGATTCGTAACGGGCGCAACTCACATGCCGATTTTGTCGATTTGCCGTTGCGAAAAATAACAATTTTCTGCTAATCAACCCTATGGAGTCGCCGCCGAACTACAAACTTCCGCCGCCCGAGATTTGCGCCCTGTGTCGCCAAATCGTCCTCGAAGTGGCCACTACCCTGGAGGTGCATCCCGGCCACATTACAAGTCACATCCGAACAAAGGAGGTCGTGAAAGCACGCAAGCTCGCCATGCGCCTGATGCTGGCCATCGGCCTGCGGCGGGTGGATCTGGCGGTGGCGTTCAACCGGGATCTGCGCCGGGTGCGCGGCAGCGTGGTCTCGCCAACGGTGCTGCCAGCAGTCATCGCGCAGATGCAGCGGACACGGCGCGCGAAGAAGTAGCGATTCGCAGCGATTTATGGTCGCGCCCCGCTCAGTGTGGGATTTTTCAAGATGGATTTCTCAATACGGGGATTTCTCATTATGTTGGCCCCTACCTTGGTCCTTACCTTGGCCCCCCCGTTGGACCAACCTTGGCCCAACCTTGGCCCTTTTGAGTATCTGGAATCATTTTTCGCTGTCCTTCGGCTTGCCCGCCTTGGCTCTTTTTAGCAATGCCAAGCATTTCTCTGCGTCCCTGGCTCTGTTTTCCTTGATGTCGGCGCGGTCGCGGAAGTTGACGTTTTCGCAAACTGCCAAGGCCAGGGCATCCCGGTCATGGCGGAACGAATAGGCCATGTATCCGCCACGGTTTCCAGACGACATCCGGAAGCGCGCGAAAAAGCCCAGCGCCTCCAAAGTGTCACAGGTGACCCGGATTTGCTTTCTTGATAGAGGTGGTGCAAGATGGTCAGGGATATTGGCAGCCTGCCTGAATCCCTCCTTGGTGGTGAAGCCGCAGGACCTTGCCTGTATCGTTTCCCATCCGACAAAGCAGAATCCGGCGCGGTTGGTTTTCTCACTAAGGATAGCTGCAAGGACGCGGAACTCCCGCCACGTAACTCCCCGCTCCGGGTATGGCTTAGATGGCTCGGCATCCCACCGAGCTTGCTTGATTGCTGCCCACAGCGATGACGACGACATGCGAACCAGCGGTCCGCCTTTGACAACTCGGGCACTCTTGTCAGCGATTCCCTCAAGATGGGAAGCGTCGCAACTTCCGAGACTCACGCCGCAGATGTCCGCACCTACCAGAACTTCACTCCTGGCTGTACACGGGCCGGGACGTGCCGATTGCCCTATTTCCAGCTTCTCGCATACCTCTTTCAGCCGGGCCTTAAATGCTTCGTGCCCGTGGTGATGTTTGAATCCCTTCCCCGCTCCAATCATGCCACAATCGAGGGCTAGCTCGATACAGTTCAGCGGTGTAGCTACCGGGGCGGAACCGTAGGCGTCGAAATTCTCGCCGTGCAAAACGGCAAGCGGGAATGTGAAATAGCGGTCGGTTGCGCTCATCTCTTGGCGGACTCCTTGTGCTGGTTTCCAGGGCTTGGTTTGAGGCTGTCCAACAGCGATAACAGTTTAGCGGTGCGCCGATCTCCGCGCCGTTCGGGCGGGTTCTCGGTGACGATTGCGAGTTTGTTATTTCTGCGTTTGCGGCTCATGGGAAGATGGCGTGAAGGATTTCACTCAGGACGACGCCAGCCATCATGGCGGCGGTGTCGATAATGGTAGGACTCATCGGTGGCGCCGCCAGGGCCGCCAGCGCGGCGGCGCGCATTTTGGCTGATAGGGACGCACGGGTCATGGGACCTCCTCTCCACCAGTTGCCATGCGCTCGATATAGGCAGCGATAGAATCGAAGCTGAATAGCCGCTTGCCACGCTTCATTCCCCGCTCACGCAACGATGATGTTCGGATCTTGCCCTCTTCAGCGAGGCGGTACGTGGTTGTTTTTCCGATCCCAAAGCGGGAGCGAACGGCCTTAATATCTCCCCATTCGGGGCGTTGTGATGTGGTAGGGTAGGTGCTCATGGTGTTTTTAAACGGTCAGTTTTCCCGCCCGTGAGATATACCATGAGTTTTCCGCCGTCAGATTCTTGGAAAAACGAAAGTTAACCAAAATTGGACAATGCGGACGCAAAGCAGAGTATTTGTCTACAAGAGTCCATAAAAGCAGGACAAAGATTTTTGAGATTTTATTTGACGCTACCTGCCAGAAATAGATTTACGGCCGCTTAGAGGTTATACACTCGGCATTTTCTCCACAGCCCGTTGCAGCGTTTCGCGTTCCGTGTGGGTGTAACCGGCGTGGACCTCGGCGGATTCATGGCCGACAATGCGGCGGCGGATTTCCTCGCTCACGTCGAGGTTGGCCAGCACGGAAGTTAGCGAGTGTCTTCGCGGTACTTTCGAATGTCCGCCTTGGTGATGATTTCAAGCTTCGCGTCGGCGCGGTCGCCAAGCCATGCAACAAACGTGTCAATGTGGGTTTTGTAGCGGGCCTGCGTGGCCTTCTTCCCGGTGCCCTGGCTGGTGTGGCCGTGTGAGCGTGCCACGGTGCCCGACCTCGGGCCGGCGGGCGCAAGCGGAATGGCTGCTTGACTTACTGGCAGAAACGCCGTACGCATCCCTTGATGAGCTCAACGCCAATCACCCCAAAGTCTTCAACTGGCTTGCAATTTCCTGGCGGGAAGCAAATCCTTGGGATAGGAGTGACGCCGACACTGCTGATTCTGGCGATGGGTCGCAAGATTCAAAGGGAACGGGCGGCCGAAGCTTCCAAAGCCCGGAAATCACCGCCGCCGCACTAGCGTTGTCATGGTGTGCGGGGTGTGGGGATCACGGGCGGGACAAATCACACGCTCGGCATTTTCTCAACCGCGCGTTGCAGTGTTTCGCGCTCGGTGTGGGTGTAGCCGGCGTGAACCTCGGCGGATTCATGGCCGACGATGCGGCGGCGGATTTCCTCGCTCACGTCGAGGTTGGCCAGCACGGAAGTTAGGGAGTGGCGCAAGGCGTGGAAGCTGCGGGCATGTTGGGCGCGTTGCCCGCCCTTGGTGCCCTGGCGCGTTGTGCGGCGGTCAATCCCGGCGTGGTCCATGATGCCGATGAACTGCGAGCACAGCCCGCGACGGCCGCCTACGGGTGCCGCGAACAAGGACGGGAAAAGCGGGCTGTCCTTTGGGGCGCCCTTCGCCCGCGGTTTGAGATAGGCCACAAGGCGCGGGTGCAATGGCACCTCTAGCAACTTGCGCTTGCGGCTGGTCTTTTCCGGCATGAAGGAAAGCGTCTTGTGGGCAAGGTTCACGTTGCCCCATGTCAGGCGGGCGCAATCGCCAAGCCGCGCCCCGGCGTAGAATCCAACAAGTATCATTCCCTGCCAGTCATCGCAACGGGCAGCGCGGGTGTCCGCGTCGGCCTTGCCAGCGGGAAAGATTGGATCCTGCCAAGCGGCGTCTCCGGCCTTGCTCACCATACGCCCCACCTCGGCCACGGTGAACACCTCGCGTTCGGTCGAGTCGTGTTCCGGCAGCTTGTCGAGGGCGGCGGCCGGGCTGGCCAGGAGCAAGCCCTCGCGCACCGCGGCGCGGAACATGCCGGCCAGGTCGCTCGCGTAATGGTTGGTTGTCTTGGCAGTGCGGGGCGGCGGTGCCGGCGCTGCCTTGCCCTTGGGCTGTGGCGTCTTTGTTGGGGCTTGCCAACCGGCGCGGATGGCTTCGCGGTAGTTCCGAACGTCCGCCTTGGTGATGATTTCAAGTTTGGAGTCGGCGCGCTCGCCAAGCCAAGCAACAAACGTGTCTATGTGGGTTTTGTAGCGGGCCTGCGTGGCCGTCTTCCCGGTGGCCGCCTTCATTGCCAGCCATGCTTGCGCCCACGTCCGCACGGTGTAGAACCGCAGCGGTGAGCCGGTCGAGATTTCGCACAGACGGGCCAGCAACTCACGCGCCCGGCCTTCCGACAACTCGCCACGGGCGGCGGCCTCGGCGGCCTCGGTGAGAACCGCAAACGACTTGCTGGCGGTTTCGCTGGTCGAGGTGGCGGATTTCGTCGCGGCTTCCTCGATGCGAATCGCCTCTGTCTGTGCGTCAGACTTCTTGGTTTTCTTGGTCGATACTTTCAACCGGCGGACCGTGCCGTCGGCTTGGGTCACATCGAAACAGGCGATCCAGTTGGGTGAGTTTGGGCGTTTGATGAGCGTGGCCATGGTGGTGATGCAGTTGGTGTTTTTCGGGGGCAAAAAACGAGAACAGGAATGGGAACGAATTTAGCGACTTTTTATTGATTTTACGTTCCCATTTTGCAAGTGAAATCTGTAACACGTTGATTTTGCTACACAAGGAAAGGAATCGTGGGTTCGAATCCCGCCAGCCCGACTTTTTTTCCGAATCAATGGCTCGGGGGTTTCATGCCCCACCAGCCCCAGGGCGCTGCCCTGGGCTAAGGAATGTCGGCCCGTTGGGCCACAGACCGCCAGCCTCAGCCCCGTTAGGCCACAGACCTGCGCGCCCGCCCACCGGCTGGGGGCTTGCTGGCATTCAGCACCCAACGGCTTGATTTTTCCAGCGCTTGCGACCAAACTGGTGGTGCACAGCGTCGCATTGGGGCCACGCCCCCGCGCCGCCATCTTACTCCCACCGACCCGATGATCTTTTCTCTCATTGAATCCCTGCGCGACCGCTGGGCCAACCTCCATCCCCTCGCCCGCCTCGCGTTGCTGGGTGGCGTGGCCGCCGGTCTCGGCTGGCTCACCGTCAAGCCGGGCTACCACGCATTCAAGGCCTGGCGGGTCGAACACAACCTGCAGGCCGCCCGCACAGCCGTCGCCGAATCGCGCATGGACGATGCCCGCGATCTGTCGCTGAGCGTGTTGCGCGCCGGCGAACCGCGCCTGGAGGCTTACCGGATTCTGGAGAAAGCCACCGCGGCACTGGGCAATCCGCTCCACGGCGAAATCGCCCGCACCCTCGTGTTCCACCCGCAAAGCACTGATGAGGACCGCTTGAACGCCCTGCGCAGCCTCGCCACCGAGGACGCCCTCGGTTTGCTCGGCCAGACATGGGCCACTCTCCCGCCACGCTGCCAACTGGACCCCCGCTTCGCGCTGGTGTTTGCCGACCGCTTGCTCGCCGAGCGGCGCTTCCGTGCCGCCTCGGACATCTTGTTGGCGCTGCCCGGGGCCGCCACTCACACCGCGGTGCAGCAACGCTTGATCCGCGTGCTCATCGGCAGCGGCACCACCGAGGGCTTCACCGAGGCACAACGCCTCATCGCCGCCCAATTGCCCGCCGCCGATACCGGTGACGCCGACGCCCTCACCCCGTGGCTCGATTTGCTCGAAGCCATCCCAGTGCCAAGTTTGCGGGAAAATTTGTTAGGCCCGTTGCGTGCCACGTTCCAACGTGCCGAGGGTGCCGACCCGGCACGCCTGGCGTTGATGGTGGCGCGGCTCGACTACGCCGCGCATTTCGAGCGTGCGGCGGACATTCTACAGGCCGCCATCGCCCGCTGGCACGAGTCCGCCCCGCTCGCGCTGGCGAATTTCCTCAAGGATCTCGGGCTCTACGCGCGCCTGCTCGATACCTTCCCGCCCGCGTGCCTCGACGCTCATCCCGAATTGTTCCCCCGCTTGCTCGAGGCCATGGAATACACCGCCGCCTGGCCCCAGCTGCTCTCGTTGTTAGACAGCCAGCCCGCCTGCCTGCCCAAATTCGAGGAACTCGCCCACCGCGCCCGCGCCATCGCCAAATCCGCCGACCCCTCCGCACGCGCCACGGCTTGGGCGGCCGCCATGGCCGACGCCAAGGCCAGCTCCGTGCCCGGCGCCTATCTGACGCTCCAGCGCATTGCCAGTGAGGCGGGAATGACCGGGGAGGCGGAGGCGGCCATGGTCGCGGCCATCCGGCTCCGGCGCGGGCCCCTGCCCTTGTACCAAAACCTCATGCCGCTCCTCGCCTCGTTGGAACGCCAGGGCGCCGACTCCACCCTGCTGGAAATTTGCACCACCTATCTCGCCTTCGAGCCCGACAACCCGACCTTGCTGACCCAGTTCGCCTATCTCGCCTGCCTGAGCAATTTGCTCGATTCCAAAACCATTCTCAAGGTGGTGCAGAGTTTGGCCGCAGCCTTCCCCAAGGAACTGACCATCCGCTGCGTGCTGGCCACTGCCTTGCTCTGCGACGGCCAGTTCGCACAGGCCGCCGATACCTTCGAGCAACTCGAGGTGGCCCCGGACCAACTCCCGCCTGGCTTCTACGCCGCCTGCCTCACTTCCCAGGCCCTCGCCCACCGCATCCCCAAGGACGACCCCCGCATCACCGGCTTCGCGTGGAAATCCATCCGCCCCTGCGAACGGAAAAAATTCAACGAATTCCTCCGCAACGGCGTGCCCCAATCACCCGCCACCGCGGCCCCGCCCGCCCCGGGCACCCCGGGCAACAGCCCGCCGGCCCCAAGCGCCGGCAAGTCGTGATCCCCCCCCCGGTGGCGACGCCACAACGCGGCCTAACAGCCCGCGGACCGGCAGGAAAGCAGCCGTCCCCGCCCGATACGGTTCGACGAGGGGGAGCAACGGGACTGGCGACAGCCGCCCGTTGCTCGCTACTCTACTGGTAAAAGAGAGCCACCCTAACCAACACCGATATCCTTTTCAGGTTAATGACACCCGGGCCGCCCCGCACAGCGGACGTGAGCTGCCCGCTCTTTGGGCTGCGCCTGCGGAATTCAGAGGGGCGCGCGGAAGCGCTTGCGCACGCGGTAGAGCGCCTGGAGCATGCCCCAGGCATCGCGCAGGGGATGGACCTTGCCGCCCTTGATCTGCGTCCAATTCACCGGGCGTTCCTGCCAGGCGGCACCGCTGTGGTGCAGCGCGCAGAGCAGTTCGGAATCGAAGGCGAGGCCGTTTTCGCGCAGTTGCGGGGCGATCTGGCGATAGTCCGCCGCCCGCAACACCTTGGCCCCGCACTGCAGGTCTTCGCTGCGCAAGCCCAGCATGCGGTCCGCCACGGCCAGAAACACCCGATGCATCACGCCCCGATAGAAGCTCTCCTTGATTTGGGTCGCCGCGGTGCGTTTGCGGATGCCCATCACCGAGCACGCCGCCGCGATGGCCTCCGCGATGAGGGTGAGGGTATCCGGCGCGCTCACCGCGCCATCCGCATCGACAAAGGCCAGCCACTCGGCATGCGGGTCGAGTGCCCAGGCCTCGCGGATCACCGCGCCCTTGCCGTGATGTGCCGCCGCGAAATGCAGTGTCACCTGCGGGAACACCGCGGCAAACGATTCCAGCAAGGCGGCCAGGCGGGCACGGTCGGCCTTCTCCGAACCGTCATCGGCAATGATCCAGCGAATCGGCAGCGCCGTGGCCGCCAGCGCTCGCGCCAGTTGCGCCCCGAAGCCGGCCAGCCGCGCCGAGTCATTCCAAACCGGCGTGACTAACAGAATTGTGGGGTGCGGCTGCGGCATGAGGGCGCTGAGGTGCCAAATATACATTGCTAAACCCCCGCATCTTTCATCGTATCGCGGCGGCACGTGATCAGCAAAATCATCATCATCGCATGTTGGGTTGGCGTGATCGCCACCGGGGTGGTGTTGCGCTTCGATCAGCTCGCGGCGCGGCCGTTTCATTGTGACGAGGCCACCGGGGCGCGCATCACCGCGCGCCGCATGGAATCCGGCCAAGGCCAATTCGACCCGCAGCATTTCCACGGTCCGCTGCTCAGCAGCCTGGCCATCCCGGTGTGCCGGGCGCGGGGCGAAACCGGCTGGCAGGGCATGACCAAGGGCACCCTGCGCTTGGTGCCGGCGATCGCCGGATCCCTGTTGGTGTTACTCCCGTTTGGCTGGCGCCGCCGCTGGGGGGACGCGCCGATGTTGCTGGCGGCCGCCCTGCTGGCCACCTCACCGCTGCTGGTTTATTACAGCCGGATGTTCATTCATGAGTCGTTGTTCGCGTTGTGCGGGATGCTCGCGTTGATGGCGGTTCTAACCAAACCGAGGTGGGGGGTTGCGGGCGTGTGCCTCGGCCTGATGTTTGCCACACGCGAGACGTTTGTCATCAGCGTCATCGCCTGGCTGGCCGCCGGCGCGCTTGTCGTCCTGGGCAACCGCGCCTGGCTGACCCGTGCCGCGGTGGTTGCCGTGTGGCGGACCTACCGGTTGCCGGTGCTGCTCTCGGGGCTGGCCGCCACGCTCACCGCCGGCTATTTTTACACCGATGGGTTTTGCCATCTGCAGGGGGCGGTGGACGCGGTGCGCACGTTTTTCGTGTATAAGACCGGTGCCGGTCATGACAAACCCTTCTTCTACTATCTGGACCTCCTCACTGTGCCGCACAAATCCGCCGCGATCTGGTGGTTCGGCACGCCGGTGCTGCTGCTGGCGCTGCTCGCGTTTGGCGCCAGCTTCCGGCGCGACGCGCTGGAGGCCAAATGGCGCAACACCGTGCGCTTCCTCGCCTATGCCGCGGCTGGCCACCTGCTGATCTATAGCCTGATCGCCTACAAAACCCCTTGGCTGATGGTGTTGCCATGGGCGCAGGTGTGTGTGCTGGCCGGCTTCAGCGTGGCGGGCATGGCCGCCCGCCGCCCGTGGTGGCAGGCTGTCTTGTTAGTGTTAGCCGGGCTGGCCTTGATCTCGCAGTTCCGGCAAACCCGTTATGCCACCGGCCGGCTTGCCTCCGACGCCCGCAACCCGTTTGCCTATGTGCCGACGCGCCGCGACATCGAGTCCGTCGAGGCTTGGCTGCCCCAACTCGCGGCCAAGGCGCCGGGCCACACGCTGGAACCCATCGCGGTGATTGGCAACGGTTATTGGCCCCTGCCGTGGTACTTGCGCGCGTTCAAGACCATCGGCTACTGGCAGGACCCGCCGCCGAATCTAGCGGACTTCCCGCTGGTCTTTTACGTGCCGGATTCGGCTGCGGCGCTCATGCCGCAACTTGCCACCACCCACACGCCGCTGCCCCGCGGGCTGCGGGCCAATGTGGCGGTCACCCTGTTTATCCGCAACGACATTTGGCGCGCGTGGATGCAGCCCGAGACACCATGACCCCGCCCGTGCCACTGCCAGACTCCCGGTCGTTCGCGCATGAGGCGATGCATACCACCTTTGGCTTGCACCTCATCGGCGAGGATGGCGAGTTCCTCACCGGCGTGGCCAGGGAGTGCTTTGATTTGCTAGACAGGCTCGAGGCGAGCCTGAGTCGCTTTGTGGACGGCAGTGATGTGTTCCGCATCAACCGCATGCTCGCGGGCGAAACCCTCTATCTGAGCGAGCCCTGCCACCAGTGCCTGCTGTTGGCCATGCAGGCCGGCGCCCTCACCGGCGGCCTGTTCGATATCACCCTGGGCACCCGCATCGCCCATCGCAAAGCCGGTGCCAGCGGCCCCTTGCCGCCGCTGGCCGGCAGGCTCGTCATTCATCCCGATGTGCCCGCCATCACCTGTCAAGCCCCCGGCCGCGAAATCGATCTCGGCGGCATCGGCAAAGGCTTCGCCCTCGATCAAATGGCCGACCTGCTGCTCGACTGGGGCGTGCGCGGCGGCCTGCTCGCCGCCGGCGCCAGTTCCTTGCTGGCCGTCGGGCCTCAGGCCTGGCCGGTGCAACTCGCCGGTGAGCGTGAGACACGCCAGCTCGTTCTAACAAACGCATCGCTGGCCGCCTCGGGCACCGCGGTGCAAGGCAGCCACATCGTGCATCCCGGCGCGGATGCCACCCACCAGACCTATCTGAGCAACCGGGTGTGGGCCGTCGCCCCAACCGCCACCCTCGCCGAAGCCTGGTCCACCGCGCTGATGCTCATGACTCCGCAGCATGTCGCCGCCACCATCGCCGGCCACGACACGTTGCACCATGCCTTTGCCGAATTCGACGGCCGGGTGGCGGTGTTGAAATAACAGGGCGAATGATGCAAGTGAAGTCTCCTCTGATGCAAGTGAAGTCTCCTCTTGATGCAAGTGAAGTCTCCTCTTGTAGGAAAAGTTCTTGACTTGATGGATTTTTCTGTGAGTCTGCATTATATGCGTGCTCGATTCATTGCGCCGTGGAAGGACTCGACGGAACGGCCGGCGATCTATCACTGCGTGAGCCGGGTGGTGGACCGGCGGTTTGCATTCGGGAAGGAGGACAAGGAACACCTGCGGACCTACATGCGGATGTATGAGAATTTTTCCGGGTGCCGGGTGCTGTCGTATTGCTTCATGTGCAATCATCTTCACCTGCTGCTGGAGGTGCCACCGTTGCCGGCGGGCGGCTTGACGGACAGGGAGCTGCTGCGACGGCTGCGGTGCATCTACAACGAGGCGGCGGTGGCCGTGGTGGCGAAGGAGTTGGCTGAAGTGCGGCAGAAGGTGACGGCCGGGCTGGCTAACGAGTCGTTGGCGCGGGAATTGCATGAGCGCTACAGCTACCGGATGCACGATTTGAGCGAGTACATGAAAGGGTTGCTGCAGCGCTTCACACAATGGTACAACCGCAAGCACGGGCGCAGCGGCGGGTTGTGGGAGGATGCGTTCAAGAGCGTGCTGGTGGAAGACGGGGTGGCGTCGCGGACGATGGCGGCATATATCGACTTGAACCCGGTTAG
>CAIZNN010000235.1 GCA_903934285.1 Akkermansiaceae bacterium
CCGCAACCGCCCGCAAGACACCGGCCTCGGCCTGACCCGCGCCAAATGGTTCTTCCAAGCCGTCGCCGCCAAGGGCCTGACCAAGTTCTACACCGACCGGGCAAAGAAGCTCGCCGCCTGACACCTCTCACCCCACAACAACACCATGAACACCGAATACCGCACTATCGACGGGGCGACCTTTACGGCCGCCACCCCGACCGACCTGATGACCCAACTCCGGGCGTCGAGCTTCACCCCGCACGCCGACCTCGTGGAATACTGCCTCGCGACCGCCCGCGCCTGCAAGATGCAGACCGGCGAGCAGCATCGCAAGTGGCCGCCCGCCGCGCTGGTCGAGGACATGATTGCTTCCGGCCTCATCACCATCACCCCGCAACCCTGACCACCAACCGCCATGCCATACCACATCATGACGCCACGTTTCCCGCTGGGCCGAACGGTCGCCACCCCCGGCGCCCTCGCCCTCGGCATCGACCTGGCATTCTACATGCGCCGCCACCACTGCGGCGATTGGGGCGACGGGCTCTGCGAAGAGGACAAGCAGGCTAACGAGACATCGCTCACGGACGGCACCCGCCTGCTGAGTTGCTACCACGTCGGCAACGCCCGGCGCATCTACATCATCACTGAGGCTGATCGGAGCCTAACAACCACGCTCCTGCCTGAGGAATATTGACCGCTTCATCGGCGCATGCACACATGCGCACTTCTGTCCCCTTTGGTCAAGGAACCTCCGTCAGACCGGGACGGATGCCGGTGAGCTCGCATGAATCGAGATCATCGTCCCAGGAAGTTGTCCGAACTTCGCTGATCATGCCGGATTCATCCATGAACAGCTCAATGTAGCGACGCCTCTCGGGCGGGATGCGGATGCCATTTACCGTTTGCGAAAATAAGATTACGACGCATGGATTGCCGCTATTGTGGGCGCGGCCAAGCTCGGCGAAAGCGACCGTATCCGGCTTTTTGTGAAGCTTTTTCCAATTCACTTCGCTAACGAGCATTCTTTCGACCACCTCGCGCCCTTCACTTGAATAACAACTATCCCCTTCGTGCCTGACACTTTCGGAGAGATGGCGGGTGATCCACTTCGGCGGACCACTGTTAATCGCCGCCGCCAACCACACGCATGCCAGCGCGTCCGCCGTGCCCCCCGCCTGCTCCACATACTCCAGATCCGGCCCAGTGAGAGCGTAGTCTTCGGGAGCTTCCGGATACGGGGGATCCAAGGGCACGGGCGTAGGCTCTTTCCACCAATAATCCTTCTCCGCCAGATACAGATACGGGTCCACACCATTCACGCGGCCTTCAATATCGACGTAGGCTTCTGCCACTTTGCCAGGATCGATCTCTTTCTCGGTCAAGATGATGATTCGATCAAGCGCCTCAAAGTTGAGATCAGGCCAAGCCAGCCTAATCTCGTAACCATCGCCGATGAGCAGATTGACCGCTTGACGCTGGCAATCCGACACTAGCCGGCAGATCCGATCAGGTATGTCATCCCACGTTCGCACGACGCCTGAAGTATAGCGGGTACGGGGCCAAAAGTAAACCGCCGAATCGTCATCCGTCCCGGCGACGCTACTGCCTGAGGAGTATTGACCGGGTCATGATGGACGCCAAGCAACGACTCCACATCACCGACGAGGATGATGTTTCGGCAGAGATCATCCGCCTGCTTTGGGAGCGGCTGCGGGGGAAATGAGACCGACGATCCGCTCTATGAAGCCGATCTCCAACTGGGCGGCGGTGAGTCGCAGGACGCGCCAGCCTGCCAGCGCGGCCTCCAGGTATTTCTCAGCGTCCTTGGCGTAGCCGCCGCCCCGGTTGTGCCGGCCACCGCCAGCGAGGAAAATCCCACCCTCGATCTCGATCAAGGTGCGGCTGTCCAGGTGGGCGAAATCCGCCCGCCACTTGCGGGAAGTATGGAAGCGGACTTCCCGCTCCAGGGGAGGCCCATGCGCAACGCGCCAGAGGAGCAAAAACTTTGATTCCAAGCGGGATTGCGCCATGTTGTCCGGTGCCCGGAGTCAACGTCCCGACGCCCGTTATGTGGGAAGTGCAAATGGCGCATTTCACGTGAAATGGACACGGGTGGGGAGGACCCTGCGTAAGTCGTTGATTTCCAATAGATTCCTTCATTTGTCTAACTGTA
>CAIZNN010000236.1 GCA_903934285.1 Akkermansiaceae bacterium
GCGCGGGTGGATAGACCCCGAATCAGGTCCAATGAAATCAATCCCCCTCGTGTTGGCCGCCGTCATGGCCCTTGTTGCATCCGTCCGTGCGCAGGAAGAAGCACCCGCATCCGGTGATCCCACGCTAGCTCCGGCCGCCTTTCCCGCCACCGCCCGCATCCTGGGTGACCTGCCGGACGGAACCCCACCGCCACCGCAGCCGCCACAGCCCGTTTTCAACATTCCCGCAAAGGACATCCTCGCCACCGCCACTCACCAGCAAGGCGGGCGCAGCATCACCATCCGCAGGATCAAGCCCATCGCCTTGCCACTGCCGCCCGAGCCTGCCCCGGTTGTTGCCGAATCCACCCCGCAGGATGATCTAGCCGAAATTGGCGTGCCACGGCCCAAACGGGATTTCCTGTTTTTGGGGGCCACGGTCTATCGGTCCAAGGATTCCCCGCCGCGCACTCTTGTCAGATTTTGGCCCGACGGCCATGGCGAACCCGTCAGCTTGTGGTCGTCCGCCGACTTCGGCCTGCTAACTGTTGCGGGCCGAATTGATACCGTATGAGATGGCCGAATTGACGTCGTAGGGTTTTGGCGTGATTTCCACACTGTGGTCGTGTTTTGGTTCCAGTTTCGTCGTAGCTTTTAGGACGGTGGATAACGGTGCAGGGCAGGTCCGACGTCATGGGGCTTTGCCCCAAACCCCAGGATTTCAGGAGGCATGGACAAAGGCTCAAGACATAGCGTGAGGCATGTCACATGATGCATGACGCGGAAGAGCGCATCCGCCGTGTTCAGGCGGATACGCTCCCGTTGGCTTGCGACATGTCTGTCGCCTTTGTTTGACTATCCCTTGGCAGGTTGCGTCCCCGCAGAGCCTGCCTCCGTTTGGTCAAAGATGATGCGCCGCGGCGGCGGGTTTGTCTGGATGGCTATTTGGGACGGGGCTTCTGATTGGTTAGGACAAGCGGCTGGGCGGGTTCGTCGCGGGCGTTGTGCCGCCAGTGTGGCTGCATGAGCACGGCGTTGACCTGTTTGAGATCGACGGATTGGGTTTGGTCGCGGACGGCTTCGATGAGGGCTCCGACGCAGAGGTTCTTGACCGCGCGAAGGGTGCCCTCCGAGACCCGCAGGATGAGGTTGACGGCCTCGTCTGTGAAGGTTGTGTGTGGCAGGCCGACGAGATCGAGCTGGCTGTGGATGAACGCGGTTAGAGCGTTCGGCGCGAGGGTGTCGATTTTGGCGGAGTAGGTGACGCGGCCTTTGAGATCTTGTTGCTGGCTGAGTTGGAGGGTGGTGTTGAGGGCCGGTTGGCCGATGAGGATGAGATTGTGGTTTTTGGGGAAGTCCTCCAGCATCAATCGCAGCTTGTGCAGCGCCTCGACGGGCAGGAGGTGGGCGTCATCGATGATTGGGATGATGGTCTTGCCTTTGGAGTTATATGCGCGAGCCTCGTTGATGAGACGGGTCTCGCATCGGGCGTCACTGCCGAGCGTGTCAAGCTGGAGGGCCTGGCAGAGCAGGCGTAGCAGGTTGGGCCAGGTATGCAGCGAGCGGTTGATGACCGGCGTGATCCACTGCTTGGGATCATGGCGGATGATGGCGTTTTTGAGCACGGTTTTGCCGGTGCCCGGCTCGCCGAGGATGAGACAGAGTCCACCCTGCTGGCTGTGGACCTTGAGGATGTCGAAGTGACGCTGCTGGTGATCGAGCAGGGGTGCGTTGTCGTCGATGGCAAAGGGATGGTGGCTGAGTCCGAAGTAGCTTCTTATCATGGTGGTTATATATGTTGGATAGGGTCTGTTTTGATCGCGGCTGGCTGTGCGGGGGGTGTTTCAGAACTCGATGTTGGGTCTGCGGTCATTGGCGATGAAGTCCACGAGGGTGGCCTCGCCAAGGCGGCGTCCGTCCTGATAGACCACCGGCGCGAAGCCGATCCCCTCGCGATGGTGGCGGATGACGATGGTGGTGTTGCGCATGTCGCAGGGTGCCTCGTAGCGCGCTGCGTTGAAGCTGAAGGTGTTGTCCGCGCGGACCTTGCGGGTACTTTCCAGCAGGAAAAGTTCATCGCTGAAGGAGTTGGTGGCGAGGTGGCGCACGCGGCTCAGGTCGAGACCGAAGCGGTCGATGGGCTTCATGCCGAGGGTGGAGTGTTCGCGGCGGTGGTAGGTATCCTCGACCCAACGGGTGAACTCGCCGTTGAGGTGGTCGAGACCGCGGATATGGCTGAGGTCACGCACGAGGAACTGGTCTCTGACCGTTCTGAAGAAGCGTTCGATCTTACCTTTGGCAGCACCGTCTCTAACCGGGGTGTGGATCAGCACGGTACCGAGGCGCGTGCAAATCATGGCGAACTCCTTGGAGCGGTAGTTGGACCCGTTGTCCACATAGACGGCCTTGGGGATGCCGCGCTTGTAGAGAGCGGTCTGGAAGCAGTCGATGAGCTTGGGAGTGTCGTCGGCGTGATAGAAGGCACCGTGGGGGATGACGCGGGAGGCATCGTCGATGAAGCAGATGAGGAAGGTTTTGACGGGCTTGTTGAGGCCGTCCTGGAGATAGGGTCCATGAAGCGTGTCGCCCTGCCAGAGGTCGTTGGCATGGGCCTTGGCGAAGGCGAGCCGCGCCTTGGGGCTGGCATCGCCGGCGGGCTTGAGGAGGTCGAACGTGTTGACGTGCCTGCGGAATGTATTCGGCGCGATCTGACAGCGCGTGAGCAGCCCGAGTTGGATGCAGGTCCGATAGACCTCGGCGATGTTGAACTTTTTGCCGTGGAACGAGGGCATGACCTGTTCGATGGCCTCAAGGAGATACTCAGGAGCGACCTTGCGAATGGAACCTTTGTCGACTCGGTGAGGCGGATCGGTGATGCCGTGCTTGCGATAGAAATACCACCAGGTCTAGATGGTTCTCCAGGTGAATTGGACGGCCAGGCCGTCCTCATCGGTGAAGGTGATCCGGCTCACCGCCATATAGCGGGCAAGGTTGGAGTCGCCTTCGGCATATTCGAGGGCGCCGAGCACCCGCATTTTCAAATAATTGCTTACGCGTTTCATGTCGCCGGGGAGCCTGCGGCGGCGGGTGCCCGGGGGCGGCGCGGCATATCGTGTTGCGGCGAAATAATTCCGGACGGGCAGAAACGGTTACGATGTCAAAGCGGCCAGGCCGGCATTTTCGGATAGACCGGAAGGGCTGCCCATGATGGGCGGAAATGTTCCGTTCGTTCAGATTAGGATCCGGTAATAGGGACTTGCAGTTGGTGCTGGAACGCGGCGATGGGGCAGGATGCCGATGGAAATGCCGCCATGAGGTGGCGGAGCGTGAACGGGCCGGGTTGCATGTCGGCTTTGCCCGGCGGCGGAACAATGAGACAAAGCCGTGTCCGGACATGAGCGGTGCAGAGCTTCCATTTGGCAACCCATCTGTAAGCCGAGCGCACTGACATGGACAGTCCCGAGGCCGCCCAGGCCCCATGGATGGATGATGCCATTGCCGCCAACACCAATGCAAACAGATGGGCGGTTCTCAATGAACAGTATGGGATGACGGTGTCCCAGTGAATCGAGAACGTCCGCCCGCACCCGGATCTTGAATAGCGGGTGGAGCAGAAGAAACGCAGTCCCCTGGTGACCCAGCCCTCTCCCGTGGCCGCATTGCCACGGAGGTACCCGTGAGGGACAAGTGCCGAACAAGATTGGCAGTGGGGACACCCTTTTGTCAGGATTTTGACGCGTAAGTTTAGGAGATCCAGTGAGTTGGGGGCATGGAATGGGGTGAACTGCATCCGCCACCATAGCATGCCCGGCAACTCCGCTTTTAACGCATTGTCACAAGCTGCCGGTCTCAATAAGACGGGTTCAGCAGTGTTCCACGGCCCTAACATGGCCGCCGAAACCACTGTTCACCGCCCGTCTCAATAACAAAAACCGCGCCGTGGAACAATTGTGCTGGATTAA
>CAIZNN010000237.1 GCA_903934285.1 Akkermansiaceae bacterium
CCAATACGGTTTACTTAAGACGAGACAGGGACGAGACAGGAAGAGGCGGCGGGCAGGATGCCCGCGCCACGGTGGCCCGGGCATCTTGCCCGGAGCCTCGACTCAAACCACCAAGGGTGCCAAGTCAACCGTATTGGGCAGGATGCCCGCACCACCGTGGTCCGGACATCCTGCCCGGAGTCGAATGGTCTCACATGATTTCCCGGTTGAATGCCAATATCGAGCTGAGCTCAGGATGTCTGAGCCTGAGTCCCGGGGGGCTGACCCCACACGGCAGTTAGATCAACTGCCCGGCCTGCGGATATCACCGATTATGAGAGAGTGATGGCCGGCCGGCTCAGTCTTCGACGATGACGCGGAAGCCGACGTTGGAGACTTTTTGCCAAGCCGGATAGGCTTGGCGGAATCCTGAGCGGGCGTGCTTTGGCCGGTCATACCACGAGCCGCCGCGCACCGCCATTTTGGCCGGCGCAGGCGCCGCGGCGGTGTCCGCCGCGGCATCGTAGGGATACGGTCGATAGGTGCCGCGCGTCCATTCCGCGACATTGCCGGCCATGTCCTTGAGCCCCCACGGGTTGGCCTCATAGTGGCCGCAAGGAGCCAAGTGCAGGATGCCATCGTCGAAGCGATCCTCTTTGGGCACGAAATCCACATCCTTGCCAGGGTTGTTGATCGGTTGCGGATCCACGCCGCTGACCGCCAACTTCTTCAGCGAGACATCGCCGAGGTTGGCGGCTTTGGAGAAGTCGGCATTCAAATCGCCGTACCAGAGTGGCGCGGCGCTGCCGGCGCGGGCGGCCCACTCCCACTGCGCTTCGGTGGGCAGGGTGACTTTCTTGCCGGTTTTGGCTGCGAGCCAGCGGCAGAAGGCCATGGCCTCGTCCCAGGAGACGCGGATGGCGGGCAGCTGCGGGGAATCCATCAGATAGCCGGGCTTGACCTGGTCCTTGTAGTGCATGTCATAGTACCCGTTGGCATGCCGGGGCTCGAATTGTTGATAGGCTTCGAGTGATATCTCGGTGGTGGCCATCCAGAAGGGTTTGTCGATGGCGACCTTGGCCACCGGATATTCATCGGGGTACCCGTTGATATCGCCCATGGCAAACTCACCCGCCGGGATGCGTTTCAACTCCAACATCTTGCCAGCCCCCAGGTCGAGCTGCATGCCGGTGGATCCCAGGCCGGTCTGCATCCCCTGCGCGCGGTCGGGCGGGAATGGCCAATTCGGCACGCTTGGCACTGCTGGTTTGGGCGGCAGTGGCGGCGGTTGGATGAACTTTTCGGTTTTGGCATAGGGATTGGGGATGGCTTCGATGTCTTCATCGATGCCGGCCTGTTCCTTGCGCAACTCACGGCGGCGTTGTTCGAAGTTCTGCGGGATATTGCCGACTTCTTTCCAGGTGCCCAGGGCCGGCACATTCAGATCGATCCAGGTAATGAGCCGGTCCCACGCCTCGGCATCCAGCGTGACATTATAGTGGCCCTTGCGGAGCATCTGCACCAGGTCGCTGGTGTCGGCGTGAAACTCTAACGGCGTGAGGGTGTTGTAGTCACCTTCGGGGCCGTTGCGGCGCACAAACGGATGCAGCGCGGTGTAGGATTTGGGAAAGTGGCCGGCGGATTCGTCGAAGCGCGGGCGCTGCGCGTCCTTGCCGTCGTGGCAGCCGACGCAATACTTGTCGAGCACCGGTTGGACCTCGCGGATAAAGCTGAAGCCGCGCGTCGGGCCGTACCAGGGTTTGAGCTTGGCGGGTGGCTGTTGCTGGGCGGTGGTGAGCTTGCTGGGGATTGCCGCGCCGTTGTTCTGATCGTCGTGGCAACCGACGCAGGAGACGCGTTCGCCGGGCATGCCCACCATCCAACTGCGCTTGAGCTGCAGCGCCTTGCCCTCGGCGTCGAGCGGTTGGAGTGACACGGGGGTGTTGGCCGGGATTTCGAAATAGCAGGAGCCATCGGGATGGACGGGCACCGTGCCTAGCAGGCGGCGCACGTCCCATGGGCCTTCCATCCCCACGGCGTAGTGGCCGCCCATGTTGCGGTAGGAATATTCGTATTGATAGACGCGGAGCGCCTTGACGCTGCCGCGCGGCACGCCGGGCATGCCACGGCCGGTGTAGATATCCTGGATGGCGAGGGTGGCGGTTTTCTCATCGAGTTTCACCTTGTCGGGAATGACCGGAGGGGCGGGGGTTTTGCGGAGCGGAATCGGCTCGAGCATGGCGAAGCCGGGTTCCTCGCGCAGCAACACCATGTTGTCGAACACATCCACCAGATAGATGCCCCAGTTGGCATTGCCGCGTGGTTGGCTGGCGACCAGGAAATATTTGTCGGCGATGGGCAGCGGATGGAGAAACTTCGGCCATGAGTCATTGGCCAGGGTGTCTTTGATTTTGTTCTCGACCGGTTTGCCAAAGCCGGGAATGCGCTGCACTGCGCCCGAGTTGTGCTGGCGGCCGTTGGCCAGGTCGAACAACACCAGTTCGCCCATCCGGGGCACGCCGTGATGACCGGAAACAATGCCCACAAACTGGGTGGGCTGCCCGGGCAGCGGCTTGGCGTAGAAGGTGCTGTTAGGCCAGTAGCTGTTGCTGCCATAATACTCAATCTGGCCGGTGCCGTCGGGGTTCATGGCCATGAGCACGCGGCTGAAGTAGTGGGCCGAATCGGTGTATTCCCAGCGCAAATACATCACGCGGCCGTCGGCCAGCAGCGTCGGGTACCAGTCGTTGTCCTGCTCGAAGCAGAGCCGGCGGACCTCCTTGCGATCGGCGCTCAACAGATGCAGATTTGCCACATAATCGCCGCCGCCCACGCACGGCACGCCCACAAACGTCGCGGTCGAATCAAAGAGGATCCGCCCGTCTGGCAGATAGATTCCGTTGTAGTTGTCAACATCGGCGTCTCGTTCCGGGGTGACGACGGTCGGCGTGGTCTGGCCCAACTGCAACTCGAAGACCTGCCAGCGGTTGTTTTTGCCGATCGAGGAAAACAGCAGGCGGTCCGCATCGAAATGCAGATTCAGATCCCCGACAAATCGTGGCTCGGCAGGCTTATAGACAGTTGTAGGCGGGGTTTTGGCTTTGATATCAAAGCGAATCAACTCGTTATCCATTTGGGGATTGAGGCTGGTATTGCCTTGCCAGTTTTGCGGCAGGCCGAGGTTTTTGCCATCGCGGCGGATGGCGAGCAATTCGGTGAAGTCGATATAGGGGTTGTCGCTCACCAGCGCCTGGTACTGGAGGGCGTCGAAGCTGGCCTGCCAGTCGGCGGGCACGGGTGCCGCGCCGGGCAGGGAGTTTTCCAGCGCGCTGAGCCGGTCCAGGAAGGCCTGGCCGGCGGGGTACTTGGCGCCGAACTTGGTTTTGAGTTCTTGAATTGAGCGGCGCAAGGCGAGCGTTGGGGCGCCTGCCGGTTTGGGGGCCGCCGCCGCGCGCTCACTGATGGCGGGCATGCCGAGGGCGGCGCATGCTAACAAGACAATCAAGCGCCCGGTATGACGGGCAAGGCGGGTGGGTGCGGGGTTCATGAGGGAACGGCTATTTTTTGGGGAGAGGGCGGAAGACGGTCTGTCTAACGGATTGCGGGTGGCGGCTGGTACCACAGGGATTGCCAGTAGCGTTGGTCGGTTTGATAGGGATTGACCGGGGCGTCGGCCGGGAGTCCGGCGGGCAGCACGCCGTAGCGCTTCATTTCGCGGAGATAGGCGGCGCGGGGTTTGAAGTCAGGCATGTCGAAGCGGGTGATGCCCTCGAGGTAACTCTTGCCGGCGGCGACCATCGCCAGCAGCGCCTGGTAGCCGGGGTCTGCGGTGTTAGAAAAGACCGCGTCGGCGGCGGCGGCGCCAGTGGGGTTGTGGCAGAGTTGATAGCCACCGGCGGCGCGGGCCAGGGGGGCGAGCAACAGCAGGGATTTGTCCGGGCGGCTGAGGTTGAAGACGAGGTGGCGGCTGGTGATGTGTGAGCGGTCGGGGATGCGCGGTTGCCAGAATGAGGCGCCGCGTTCGTCGCTGAGCGAGCGCGGCAGCGGCGGCGCGCCGCTGCCGGAGTGGCAGCTGACACAACGCGAGGCGAGCACTTGCGCGGCGGCGCGGGTGCTCGGCCACTTGTAGTCGGTGCCGACTTGCAGGTTTTCCTGATAGCCGCCGATCATGCCGGTGCCGAGGGCGGCGTAGGTGCCGGGGTAGGTGGCGGCGGCATCGATCCAGAGCCGCAGCAGGGTGGCCTGGTGGGGGGTGACGGTGGCACCGTAGTGGGAGCCGTCGATGAGTTGGAGCAAGCGGCTGGCGGCGGAGCCGAGGGTGCGTGGTGCGGCGTTGCTGGCGGCGCGGTTGCGGCCGTCGGAAAACAACCCGGCTATGGTGAGCATGAAATAGCTGTGGCTGAACACCGGGCCGCGGTCTCCGGTTAGAATGAGTTTGCCGGCGCAGGGGCCGCCGCGGGCGCTCTTGTCGTAGTCGTGGCACGGGACGCACGCGGCGTCGAGGATGGGTTGGATGTCGCGCGGGAAATCGAACACTTCGGGCACGCCGGGCAGCGGGGTGATGGTGCTCGGCGGGCGATTCAGCGCTTGGGGAGGCAGCGGCGGCTGGCTGGTGCGGGTGCGTTGTTCGTGGCAGCCGATGCAACTGGTGACCTCGCCGGGCTGGACAGTTAGGAAACTTTGCATGCGTTTGACCGCGAGGTCGTTCTTATCGAGCGCGACAAAGAAGAAGCTGCGGCGCGCGGGCAATTCGAGGTAGGCCGAGCCGTCGGGCTCGACGGGCACGGTGCCGACGACCCGCTCGAGGGTGAAGGAGCCGCCGTAGGTGAGCGGGTCCATGCCGCCGGTGTAGTTGATGGGTTTGGGGAGCGGTTCGAGGACGAGGAGTTTGCGGATTTCGCCGGGCTGGACGCCCTGCATGTTGCGGCCCTCGAGGATGTTAGAGAGGATGAGCCGGCCGGTGGCGCGGGCCGCATCGGTGTGGCGGGCAATGCGCTTTTCCAGCGGGCTCGGCAGCACCGGGCGCGGCTCGTGGAGCCAATAGCCGGCCGTGCGTTCGGCGTCTGGGAGGGTGTAGAGCGGGGTGGTGGCGCCGGTGCCATCCATCGCCAGCAGTTCGGCGCCGCGGGCGACCAGGAAGGCGTCACTGGCCAGCGGCCACGGGTCGCGGAAATCCGCCGCGGGGTTGAGAACGCGCACGGCGTCCGGGTCGTCGGGGCCGAGGCGCGGGCTGAGGGTGACGAGTTGGCCGGCGTGTTCGACCTGGCCGTGGCCGGGCGAGAAGATGCTGACGATGTGATCGGTCTGCGGGATTGGTTTGGCATCGATCATAACGATGCCCGGGGTTTGATTGCCGTAGTAGACCATCTGGTTGGTGCCATCCGGGTTGGTGGTCCAGAGGTGGTGGTAGTGCACCTGCGAGCGGTCGATGTATTCCCAGCGCTGAAAGAGGATGCGGCCGTCGGGGAGTGGCCACGGGGTGTTATCCTGCTCGAGGTTGGCGGAGAGCATCTCGAGGTTGTGCCCGTCGGCATCGCAACGGTGGAGGGTGGCGACCTGGGTGAGCCAGCAATTGACCCAGCGCTTGCAGCGGTTGGAGACGAAGACGATGCCGCCATCGGGAAGGTGGCTGGGCTCGAAGTCGTCCCACGGGCCGTCGCTGAGCTGGCGCAGGTCCGAGCCGTCGAGCCGGCAATCGTGGAGGTGGTAGTAGGGGTCGCTGCCTTTGCGCCAGGCAAACAGAATGCGCGTGGCGGCGTGATTGAGGACCGGATCGCGAATGCCGCCGAGCGGGTCGTCGATTAAGTTAGTGACCAGCCCGCTAACAAGGTCGAGCTTGCACAGGCGGCCGCCGGGCAGGTAGGCGGCGCGGGTTTCGTCGGGCCCGTAATAACTGAAGTTGGCGTACCAATGCGGGTCACTGGCCGGCTTGCGCACGGCAAAGACGATTTCGCGCAGCGCCGGGGCGCGGGCCAGCACCGCGCTGCGCACCTCGGCGCCGGCGCTGCCCAATCCGGCTGCCAGCGCGAGGGCGCCAGACAGGATGCGGAGCGGGATCGCGGGCATTGCGTGTTGGATGTTAGAGCGACAGCAAGTAGGCGGTCAGGTCGTCGATTTGGGCTGGGGTGAGTTTGGAGGTGACGCCGTGTTTATCGCCGCGGTTTTGTTCGACGAGCACTTCGCGCAGCGTCACGGCGCCGCCATCGTGGAGGTATGGTGGGGTGCGCCAGAGTTCGACGAGGGAGGTGGTGTCGAAGCTGAGGGCACCGCGGTCGAATGGCCGGGTGGTGCCCACATCGGTGGTGGCGAGGTCGGTAAAGAGCGGGCCGGGGTGGCACTTGGCGCAAGCGATTTGCGGGTCATTGAAGAGTTTTTCGCCGCGCAGCGCCGAGTCGGTTAGGGCACCGTCGGCCTTGCGATACGGGCTGACGACGGGTTGCAGGGATTTGATATAGGCGACGACGGCCTCGACGTCCTGCTCCTTGGGCTCGGTGAACAAGATGTGGACGAAGCCAGCGCGGGCACAGGCGCCCAGATTGGAGCGGGCGGCGTGCGACATGAGTGGCGGGGTGCGGTCGGCAAGCACCAGGGAGCGGGCATTTTTCGGATTGCCCAGCCCATCGTTGAGCAAATCCCAATTGAGGCCGTCGGCCCGCGCGTCGGGGTGGCAAGACGCGCAACTGAGCCAGCGTTGGAAGCAGCGGCTGGCATCGTGGAAGGTGGCTTCGCCTTGGCGGGAGAGGCTGGGTGGGGCTTGCGGGCCGAGGGCCACGGTGGCGGGATTGGCGCCATTGCCGTCGGTGAGGACGACCCCGCCGGAGAAATAGCCGGCGCTGGCGATGAGTTTGCCATCGGGGGCCACGGCGAGGCCGCGTGGGCCCTGGAGTGGCAGGTCGAGGCGGCGGATCAGGTTGTGGCGGTAGAGTGCGGCGAGGTCATTGACGAGAGACTCGGGGTTTTGCTTGAGGATTTCCGGCAGGCGTTGGAGGTCAATGACGGCGAGTTGATGGACACCTGAAAGGGTGATGAACAAGCGCAGCCCGGAGGGATCGAGGGCCACTCCCCAGGGATCGGCCGCCCCATCCATCACCTGATCCAACAGCACGGTGGCGGTTATTTTGTTAGACGGGACGTCGATGAGGGTGAGGGCGTTGGTGTTGACCCAGCCGCGGTCGAGTTGGGTGGTGGGCAGGTTGAAGCGGCCGAGGGTGTGGACGACGAAGGCGGTGTGGCCGTCGCCGCTGATGGCGATGCCGCGGGTGTTGGTGGAACCCAGCGGCAGGCGGATGGCGGGCTTGGCTTGCAGCGTTTGGAGATCGACGACGGACACTTCGGTGGCGGTGTCCGGCGCGGTGGCGGCGGTGGCGGGCAGCAGGTTGCTGACCAAGGCGAGCGTTTCATCCGGGGTGACGGCCACCGCGGTGGGTTGGCGGCCGACGTGGACGTTGGCCTTGGTGGCACCAGTCACAAGATCGATCACCGTGAGCTGGTCGAGCCCCCAATCGGTGGCGAGCAGAAGCTTGCGGCCGGGGACGACGGCGAGGCCGCGCGGGTAGCGGCCGGTGCTGAGGCGGCGGGTGATGGCACCGGTGGCGGGGTCGAGCTCGGCGACATTGCCGGTGCCGGATTCCGCGGCGAAGAGGCGGCTGCCGTCCGCCGCCCATGCCAAGCCGGCCGGTGCCCCGGCGAGGGCGACGGTGCGCAGGATGCTGCGCGTGGCGGGGTCGATGAGGACCACCGCAGGGGCGGTGGCGTCGGTGACGGCGAGGGTTTTGCCATCGGGGGCAAATGCGGTGTCGAGGGCCGAATGCACATCGGCAGCAACGGCGGAATGAAGGCAAGCTGCGGAGGTGATGGCAGCCAGCCAGGCGTGGCGGCACTTAAGGGGTAGCGACGGTTTCATGCTTCTCAGGGTTGGGTGGAGGAACTCGGGGCGGGTCGGATTCAAGGCGCGGGGCCTGGAAGCCGGTGGGATGGAAGGGCGTGGCATGCCTGTATGCAGGCCCAGGCGGGGGTGGCGTCCGATGCCGTAAAGGCCCCGCCAGACGCCCGGCCACCACTACGGCATGGCCGACGCGGATCTTTCCAGATTTTTCGCGGGGCGGCGGCAGGCGGGGCGTGCCTGGCAGTTAGCCGCGCGGGTGGAATTGCTTGTGCACCGCCTTGAGCCGCTGGCGGTCGACGTGGGTGTAGACCTGGGTGGTGGCGATGTCGGCGTGACCTAGCAGTTCCTGGATCACCCGCAGGTCGGCGCCGCCTTCTAGCAAGTGGGTGGCGAACGAATGGCGCAACAGATGGGGATAGACGTTGTGGGTGATGCCGGCCAGGGCGGCGCGTTCCTTGACGATTTGGCGCACGCGGTCCGGCGACAAGGCGGTGCCCCGCACGCTGAGGAAGATATGGGATGAGGTGCGCTTGGAAACCAAGGAGGGGCGTTCATTTTGCAAATAATCCAACAGTGCCTCGCGCGCTTTGGTGCCCACCCGGGTGATGCGGGTCTTATTGCCCTTGCCGGTGATGCGCAGAAAGCCGTCGTCGAAATTCATCATTTCCAAGCGCGCCGAGCACAACTCGGACAAGCGCAAGCCGGAGGCATAGAACAGTTCGAGAATGGCCAGGTCGCGGCGGCCCAAGGGCTGTGCCGGATCGATTGATTCCAATAAGGTTAGCAACTCCGCGGCGTGCAGGGTTTCCGGAAGTGTTAGATCCGGGCGGGGCGCGAGCAGCGGTTCGGCGGGGTCCATTTCGAGCCGGCCCTGCGCCGCCAGCCAGCGGAAAAACACTTTCAGATGCACCGTGGTGATGCGCAGCGAGGCCGCGTTGAGGCCCTCGCATTTGCGTTGGCTCAAAAACGCCGCCAAGTCCTCGGTGCCCACCTCGCGCAGGGGGGCGCCGCGTAGCCGCAGCCAGCCTGCCAGCGCGTCGAGCGTTTGGCGCACCGACAACTGATAGGCCCGGGACAGGCCGCGCTCGGTGGCGAGGAATCGGATCAAGGCATCGCTTGCGGCTTCCATTGGATGCGGCCGAGCCTGCGCCGGGCCAGCGTGGGAAGCAATGGAAACATCCGCTGGCGGGGCGGAATATTGCGGGCGCATTTTCCTGGCTTGACTCGGTGGGGTGGGGGGCTAGCGTCGCGGCGCATGAAACGAATTGCTTTATTCCTTGCGTTGCTGGCAAGCGCGGTGGCGCTGAGCGGCTGTGGTTTGGCCAACAGCGTGGCCGGCACCGGGGTCAGGATGGCCCAGAGCGCGGGCCGGTTGGTGGGTTATTGAGGCTGTGGCTCAGGCGATGCGGGTCACCGAGCGGGCGGCATCGGGTTCTACGGTGAAGCGCAGCCAGATGGCATCCTGCGGCAGCAGTTCGGGGAATTTATCAGCCCACTCGACGATGATGAGGCCGCCGGCCTCGAGGTATTCATCCCAGCCCAGGGCCAGCACCTCCGCCGCGGCCTCGAGGCGGTAAAAATCGAAGTGAAACACGGTCACCGATCCGCCACGGTATTCGTGCAGGAGGGAAAAGGTCGGGCTGGTGACTTCCACGGGGCATCCCAAAGCAGCCACCAAGCCCTTGGTCCAATGGGTTTTTCCGGCACCCAGACCGCCCACCAGTGCGATGACGGCACCGGCTGCGGCGAGTTGCTCTGCGGCCGCCCGCCCGAGTTCGGTCATGGCTGCTGCTGATGTTGCGCGTGTGTGCATGCCGATGCTGCCAAGTTGGATTGCGTTGCGGCGGCCACGGCCACAAGTTTCGTGCCGGTCAGACCTTTTGTTCGACCAGGCGGAAGCGGTTGTGATAGGTGCCATTGTTGAATTTGCGGCAGCAGGCGTAACAGGCGACGATGCGCCGGATCGGTTTGACCCGCTGCAAGGTGGCCAAACAATGCGGGCAAATGTAGGTGTAGTTGCGTTTCATCCGGCGCCGCTTGAAGGGCAGCGTGTGAAACGGTTGTTCGCCGGGGATGCCCAATTCGGCACAGGCGGCCTGCCATTCCGGGCCATGTGGGTCGGTGTGTCGCCGTCCCGCCCGCTCGTAGGCAATGAGGTGGGCGAGTTCGTGTTTGAGGGTGCGCCAGAGTTCTTCGGGCGGCAGGCTCTGGAGTTTCGGATTGAGTTCGATCGCGCGGTCCGGCCACCACGCGCGGCCGGCGGTGGTCTGCATCCGGGCGTTCCACGAAACCCGCACGCGGCGCGACAACTCAGGCAAATTGAGCAATTTGCAGGTTTCCAAGCACCACGCGGTGAGGCCGCAATCGTCGTTGCACGGGCGCTCGCGCAGCGGCGGCGGCGCCGCGTGCACACGCAGCCACGAGGCCCATCGGAATTCCAACTGTGACATCAAGCGGCCCATCTGGGAAACCTCTAGCAGTGATCGCGCGGGCTGGCAATAAGCGCGTCACAATTCGTGCAAAAATAATGCGGGCACTTCGCTGGCACCGGCGATTTTGCAATCTTTGCGATTTTTGCATTGCCACCCGCGGCGGGTCGGGTCAGTCTGCGCGCCCCGCGAATCAATTCCTCTTCTCACGATGTCCAAGCACAACAGCCTCAAATCCAGTGCCACCGTCGGCGGCAAACGTTCCGTCCTCAAACGCTTCGAACGCGTCAAACTCCTCAGGGAGCGCGGCGAGTGGACCGCTGGCCGGTCGCCGGTGGGTCTGCCCAAGACGAAACACGAGGGTTGATCCCCCCGCGGGTTCTCAACGGTTGCTCGCGCGGATCCGGTCAGGCTCCGCGCCTTTTGTTTTTCACGCCCACCCCTATGAACGACGGCACCCGCCTCAACAAATATCTCGCGTCCTGTGCCGTCGGTTCCCGCCGGGCCTGCGATGAATTGATCCAAGCGGGCCGCGTCGAGGTCAATGGCAGCCCCTGTACCAAGCTGGCCACCCGCATCCAAGCCGGCGATCACGTCAAGGTGGATGGCCGGCGGGTGGCGCCGCGGGAGGTGACCATCGTGGCGTTTCACAAACCCCGCGGCTACGTGTGTTCGCGCGAGGATGAACTCGGGCGGGATACCATCTACACGCTCTTGCCCGGGGCGCTTCACGCATTGCATCACGTCGGGCGCCTCGACCGCGATTCAGAGGGGTTGCTCATTCTAACCAATGACGGGGACCTCTCGCAGCGGCTGATGCACCCGTCCAAAGCGGTGGAGAAAGAATACCTGGTGACGGCTAATCAGGCGTTTGAAAATGCCCACCTCGATAAGTTTCTGGAAGGGGTTTACACCGAGGGCGGCAAGTTGCGCGCCAAGGCCATCGAGCGGCTCTCGGCCCGCCGCATCCGGGTGGTGCTGGACCACGGCGCTAAACGCCAGATCCGCGTGATGTTTGAAACCATGGGCTACACGGTCACCAAACTGCTGCGCGTGCGCATCGGCCAATTGTGGCTCGGCGACCTCGAGCCGGGCGCCTGGGCGGTGCTCACACCGCCGGAAGTGGCGATGCTGCTGGGTGCCGCAGTCCCCACCAAAAAGCGCGCGACCGCGCCCGCTGCCCGCAAAAAAACCCGCTGAACCCGCGTGGCCCCTTGCCTAGTGATGATTCGTCGAGTAGGGTCCGGCTTGCGGCACTTGCTGCAGGCACTCGAATCAAACCCTAACCATTGCTCCTCCTGCCCCGCTCCATGAGTCAATCTTCCGCCTCCCAACAAGCCGCCGCCCCGGGATCTGCGGCTGTTTTCCTGCCATCCAAAGACTTCGCCGCCAAGGCGCGAATCCCCTCCCTGGCCGCGTACCGCAAGCTGTATCAGGAATCCATCGACGATCCCGAAGCGTTCTGGGCCGGCGAGGCCACCGAACTCCTCTGGCGTAAGCCTTGGTCCAAAGTGCTCGATTGGCAGGAGCCCTTCGCCAAATGGTTCGACGGCGGCAAGCTCAATGTTTGCGAAAATTGTGTCGACCGCCACGCCCTCGGCCCGCGCCACAACAAGGCCGCCATCATTTGGGAGGGGGAGCCGGGCGAGCAACGCGTCATCACCTACGGCCAACTCCACCGCGATGTCTGCCGCTTCGCCAATGTGCTCGAAAGCAACGGCATCAAGGCCGGCGATCGGGTCCTCATCTATATGCCGATGGTTCCCGAGGCGGTCGTCGCCATGCTCGGCTGCGCCCGCATCGGCGCGGTCCATTCGGTGGTCTTCGGCGGCTTTTCCAGTGAGGCGATCTATGACCGGTTGGAGGACTCCGGCGCGATCGCCATCATCACCGCCGACGGCGGTTGGCGCCGCGGCAAGGTCGTCGCGCTCAAGCCCGCCGTCGATGAGGCGCTGCTGAAGTATCGCAAAATCCAGCGGGTCATTGTGCTGCGGCGCTGCGGCAACGAGGTGGCGATAAACCCCGACATCGACGTCTGGTGGCACGATCAGATCGCCACCGCCTCCGCCAAGCATACGCCCAAGGCCTTTGATTCCGAGCACCCGCTCTTCATCCTCTACACGTCGGGCTCCACTGGCAAACCCAAGGGCATTCTGCACACCTCCGGCGGCTACCTCACCGGCACCTACGCCACCTGCAAATATATCTTCGACTTGCGCGATGAGGATGTCTTCTGGTGCACCGCCGATGTCGGCTGGATCACCGGGCACTCGTACGTCGTGTACGGCCCGCTGGCCAATGGCGCCACCCAGATCCTGTATGAGGGAGCACCCAATCATCCGGACTTCGGGCGCTTCTGGAAAATGATCGAAGCCTACGGGGTGAGCATCTTCTACACCGCACCCACTGCCATCCGCGCCTTTATCAAGGCCGGGGACGCCTTCCCCGCCGCCCACGACCTGTCCTCGTTGCGCCTGTTAGGGTCGGTCGGCGAGCCGATCAACCCGGAAGCGTGGACCTGGTACCACCACCACATTGGCGGCGGCAATTGTCCCATTGTCGACACCTGGTGGCAGACGGAAACCGGTGCCATTCTCATCTCGCCGCTGCCGGGTGCCACGCCGTGCATTCCGGGCACCGCCAGCTTGCCATTTTTCGGCATCGATGCCGCCATCCTGGATGAAAGCGGCGAGGAATGCGGGCCCAACCAGGACGGTCGTCTCGTCATCCGCAAACCGTGGCCGGCCATGACCCGCTGCATTTACAACGACCCGGAACGCTTTAAGAAAACCTATTGGTCCGACTTTCCCGGGCGCTACACCACAGGCGATGGGGCCCGCCGCGACGAGCATGGGAATTTCTGGATCATCGGCCGGCTCGACGACGTGCTCAACGTCTCGGGCCATCGTCTCGGCACCGCTGAGATTGAAAGCGCGCTGGTCTCCCATCCGGCGGTGGCGGAAGCCGCCGCAGTCGGGCGACCCGATGAAATGAAGGGTCAGGCGGTCGCGGTGTTCGTCACGCTCAAGGCGAATTTCAGCGAATCCGAGTCCCTGCGCCAGGAACTGCGCAACCACGTCGGCCACATGATCGGTGCCCTTGCCAAGCCCGATGATATCCACTTTGCGCCAGCCCTGCCCAAGACCCGCTCCGGCAAAATCATGCGCCGCATCCTCAAGGAGTTGGTCTGCACCGGCGAAGTCACCGGCAATATCACCACTCTCGAAGATTACACCGTGGTTGCGACCTTGCAGCGCAACATCGCCCGCTGATCCCGCCATGTCCGCCCCCCGCCTCGAATTCGCATGACCACCACCCGTTATTTCATCGCCCGCGTGGCACAGGCTTTCGGCATCTTCCGCCGCAACCAACGCATGGGCGCCGCTGCCAGTGAAATGCACCTCCTGCGTGAGGCGGAAGCCCACCTTGGCATGGCGGTGTGGGAGAAAGTCGATTCCATCGAACGCCTCTCCATCGAATACTGGAATCTGCGCAAGCTCATCAAGGACCGCGAACGCGTCATCATCCAACTCGCGCACTGCGAAAATCAGCTCGAAACCACCCACAAGGAACGCGCCGACTTGCTCAGTGCCTCGCCCACCCCACAGTCCGGGCTCTACGATGAACGTCTCGCGGTGATCTCCGCCCTTGAAGAGCTCACCCAGCAGCGCGACCACATCGTCACCGAGGCCCGCGACGTGCGGCGGATTTACGACGGCCTCAAAATCAAAATCGAAGTTCTGACCAAGGAACAAAGCGCCTCGCCGCAACGCGCCGCGGAATTCGAGAAAGTCAAGCAACGCCTCGCCGAACTCAAGCAGCAGTTTGTGGCGCTCAAGGACCAGCGCACCGCAGTGGGTGTCAAAATCGACGAGGGCGATAAGCAACTCGACCAAATCGATCACAGCATCGGAATTTTCAAGAATGAGCGGCGCATGCAGGCCTCGGAAACTTTTAAAGCCATCGGCGAAGCCAACCGCGAAATCTCAATTCTGCGGGCCGAACTCGGCCTGTTGGATACCCGCATCCGGCAGATCCACGGCGAGATCGGCCGCTATGTGAGTCGCCACTCGTTCAACGACACGCATTGCGCTGAGACGGTTAAATCCCACCGCGGCTTGGTCGAAGTGATGCGCGCTTTGCGCCGTTCCGTTGCCCTCAATCACCGCCTCGGCGGCATGTCCTGACCCACGCTGCCGCAGGCCGCAGGTCACGCGCCCCGGCCCGCATGCTCGGCCCGGCACCGTGCGCAGGCAACAGCCACGGCTGAAGAACCGGGGTCGCGTGGTGCCGTCTGGCGCGGTCTCGCGGCTCAGCCGCGCATCACCGTCACCACCAGCACGGTTTTGAAGCCGGCTCTCCGGAGGGTCGTGGCACAGGCATCCACCGTCGATCCGGTGGTTAGAACGTCATCGATCAGAATCACTCCGGCGCCGGAGGTGGCCAGCTGGCGGCGGCCGGCCGGCGTCACGGCGAAGGCACCATGCAAGTTTTCAAGCCGCTGCTTGCGGCCTAACAAAGCCTGGGTGTCCGTGCGGCGGCAGCGCGTCAGCGCCGCCAGCAGGGGCAGGCCGGTGTGGGTGGCGACACTCCGGGCAATCTCGGCGGCTTGATTGAAGGTGCGGTGTTGGAAGCGCGCGCGGTGGAGGGGAACCGGGACCAGCGGCCAGTGGGCGGCGAGCGCGGGCTGGAGTCGTTCATCGGCGAAGGCTTCCGCCGCCAAGCGCCCCAACTCCCCAGCCAGATGAATCGCCCGGCCGTATTTCAATTGGTGGATCAAGTCGCGGGTGCGGTCGTCGCGCAGCAGCGCCGGCCGCGCAAAGGTGAAGGCAAATGCCAGGTCGCTACAATTGTGGCATTCAAACGCGCCGTCGATCTGGCCGTGGAACGGTTCGGCGCAGGTCGCGCAAAAGGGCGGGGTGAGCCGCGGCAAGTCTCTGGCGCAGCGTTCGCACAGTGAGCGGCCGTCTTGCAAAACCTCCCTGCACAGCGCGCACAGCGGGGTGTACACGATGTCAAGCAGGCGGCTGGCCAGCGTCTGCCAGCGATGGGCCCCGGTGCGCATAGGCAACCCTAACGTCTCTGCGGGACAATGCAACAGCGCATCGCGGAAGCGGCGCACGCCGCCAGAGTGTTTGGTCGCCTGGGGCAGTTCTTGGTGCTGAGCTTGTGTTGCCGTTGTTCAACATCACAACATAATGCCAGCCATTAAGTAGTTGACAGTGGCGGGTGGCGGGGGCTGGGCTGGGTTTGAGTTGAGCGGGCGCGGCAGACCCGCTTCTCTGGTGTTGCGTTGGTGCCGTGGTGCCGTTACCCTCGCGCCATGGAAAGCCACGAATGGCACGAACGCACCGCTGACGGCCTCAGGTATTACAGAGCCTCCCACCATGGAGAGCGCTGGACGATCCTGACGACCCTGAAATCCGATCCGGAGTGGGAAAAGCTTGAGGCCACGGCCATCCCCGAGGAGGTGTGGCGCGCATTGCGCGACGTGGTCTGGCGCAAATACCAGCGCCGCCGCTGTCCGTGGGAGCGGGTTGTGGAAATTGACAAGCTCCTCGGCGACGAGCCCGCCCCCGAAGGCCGCTAACGCTTCAGCGCCCGAACATCTGGGTCCAGTGGCTGCCGGTGCAGCCCAGGCCGATGCGGAGTTGGCCCGGGCTGAACATGTTTTTGTGGTGTCCTGGGGAATAGAACCAGCCCATGTTGGCGGCATGGGGCTCGCTGCTGCCCATGAAGATGTTTTCGCCCGCGGCGGTGGTGCCGAAGTTCTTGGCGCGATCCCACGGCGATTTTTTTCCCGGCACCGGCGATTCATGGGCGAAGAACCCTTTTTCGGCCATGTCCTTCGAGTGATCGCGGGCCGCCTCACACAATTTGGGATCGAGCAGCAAGGCGTTAAGTCCCACCAGCATCCGCAGTTCATTGCATTCCTCGATGCCGCGGGCTTCCGCTTCCGGCAGGTCGCTGGCTTTGGCCACCTTGCGGTTGTGGGCGAGCATATTCAGATCGCCGCGCGCGAAGCCACAGGTTGCCTCCGCCAGCTCATGTTCCGCTGCGGTCACGCTGCTGGTGGAATCGATCGGCTGGGTAGCGAGCATCGCATTGATGGTGCCATCGCGGAACCGGGCCAAGGCCAGAACCAGCATGCGCTGGGCCTTGAGCTTGTCACCGCCCGCCGCGACGAGTTGCTCCGGATCGGGCGCGAGCAACTTGCGGAGAGCGTCGATGGCGGGCATGCTCACGCTGGTGAGCAGCGGTTTCATCGCCGCCTCATCCTTGGCATAGACTTGCTGAAAGGCGGCGCGATGGACGCGGACTTGCTGCAGGCTGTCGGTCTTTTTGCCGCCCAGCTTGCTTGCTGCTAGAGCGAGTTGCTTGAGGTAGTTGTCACGCAGTCGTGTCCACGTCGTGTTGATCTCCGCCAACAGCCGCTTTTGCTCGGTGCCCGGCAGGGTCGAGATGGGATCATACAATTCGGTGCAATCCTCACCCGCGGTTGCTTTGGTATCGAAGGCGGCGAGTATTTCATCCGCCGCAGTAGGAGCGGCGGCCAGCGGAAGCACCAGCAGCAGGGCGAGGAGAAAGGCGAGTAAGTTCACACTGGCGATGATTGACGGAAAAAACAGCGACGCTGGCAATCCCAATCGTTTCGTCCTTCGGGATATCGCACCCACGGTGGACCGGCAACGCGAGGCGGTCATGGTGTGGTCTGGCCAAGCATCCCCGGTGGAGGAATTCTCACGATGGGACGATGCAGCATCCGTTCGTAGACCATGGAGTATTGTTTAGCCATCAACGAATGATCAAAGCGGTGGCGCGCCTCCCGCATGATCCGTTGGAGATGCGAGGTGCGGGTGGCGAGGGGCAGCCGAGTAAAGGCCATCGCCTCATCGATTCCCCAGCGCAGGCCGTTGGGGTCATAGGTTTTGAACGAGAAGCCGTTGCCGCTGCCGCGGTCCAAGTCGAGGTGACTGATCGTGTCGTGCAGGCCGCCGGTGTCATGCACGATGGGCAAGGTGCCGTAGGTGGTGCTGACCATTTGCGGCAGGCCGCACGGCTCAAAGAGTGAGGGCATGAGCATGAAATCGGCAGCGGCATAACCCAGGCGCGAGAGCGGTTCGCGGAAATTGCAGACAGCGACGCGGCCATGCAGGCCGTGGAAACGCACAATGTCGTGGAAGGGTTGTTGGAAATTGCCGTTGGCAATAATCGCCAGTTGGAGGCCCTCACCCCAGTAGGCGTGAACGACTTCGTAGAGGATGTGAGCGAGCAACTGGCAGCCCTTCTGCACGGGATCGAGCCGTGAGGGCCAGAAGAAGAGAGGGGCCTCGGGGTTGAGCTCCAAACCCAATTCCTGCTGCAACGCCAGTTTGTTCGCCCGTTTGCCCGCGATGACCGTCTCCGCCGTATAGGTTTGCGCCAAGTGCGGGTCGATGGCCGGGTCATGCGTCTCATCGGGCGCGTTGAGAATGCCCACCGCGCATCCGGCGTTACGTTTCTGGCAGATCTCGGCGCGGATGTGCCCGGGAATGAACGCGTGCTTGCCTTCCACGATTTCGTTGAGAAAAGTCGGGCTGACCGTGTTGATGAAATCGGAGGCGAAGATGCCGCTGGCAAGCAAATCGACGGGCACGCTGTCCCTCGCTTGCTCATAGCTGCCGGGGAGTTGTTGGTAGTAGAGGTGCGACCAGAATTCGGCGGCATCAATGCCGCGGTCCTCGATGGCGGCCAAGGTCATCTCATGGGTATGGATATTGTGGACGGTAAACAAACAGGGGATGTTCAGCCGCCGCGCCAGTCCCGGAATCAGGCCCGTCATCCAGTCGTTGCAGTGGATCAGGTCGGGCTTGACGAGCGGAATGATGGTGTTAATCACCTCGCGCTGGAAGGCGAGGGCAATCTTGGCGAGTTCGTCCCGGTAACCGCCGTAAACCGCCTCGCGGTAATAAAAGATGCGGTCTTCCGCCAAGTGGATGCGGGTGTTGGGCAGTCGGCTTTGGTACAGCCGCAGGTCCTCGCTGACGAGCTTGACGGCCTTGCTGCGGAACAGCCGCCGGTAATGCGGCAGTGCCACATGCACATCCGCACCCATATCAAAGAGCGCGGACACCAACGCCGCGGACACATCGGCCAAGCCGCCCGCTTTGGCCGTCAGGCGATTGGCCATATCTCCCATGCCGTTGGGCACACTGGTGATCTCTGGAGTGACCAGCAAGATGCGTGGCAGGGCACGGCGCAGCGACCTTGATATACGGCTTGCTTCCATATCCTTGGGCTCAATCGCAATCCGGGTCATTCACCCCGCTCTGGTTACTACCCAAGTAGTTCCAGCATGAGGGTTTATTTGGGACTATAGAATATGGGTGCTCGCTCCGAACTCAAGAAAAATATGGGGGTCAAGCTCGAGGTTGGCTTTGCCACGTCCAATGCCACCCATCCCGCTCAGGCCAGTCCCGAGCCGGCGCTGGCGCGCGGCATGGTCACCGCGAACGCAACGCCGCCCAAGTGGAGTGGGTTCTCCAGACTGCCAGGATATTCCACTGGCGCTGCCACGAAAGCCCGCTACCATCCTGCCCAAGATGCAGCAAGTGCTCCCCACCGAACCCGAAACCAATACCTATCAGCCCGCACGCTGGGACCTCTGGATGCGACCGCTCTACTGGATGGCCGGGGCCCGCTGGGAGACGCTGCGCCATTGCCCGCCAAGCGAACGGGAACGCATCGCGGTGCTTGGCAGCACGGTGCTGATTCCGACGGTGATGTCGTTTCTTGGAATGATCTTTTATGCCAAGAGTCGCTTTGCCAATCCGCCATGGGTATCGGTGATGGCCATCGCGCTGGCGTGGTCGTTTGTCATCATGAATACCGACCGCATTCTGCTGGCGACCTACCGGCCGTTCCAGCCGTGGTGGCGGCGCTGCATGCAAGTGCTGTTTCGTTTCGCGCTTTCGGCGGTGGTCAGCGTGGCCATCAGTTTCCCGTTTTGCCTGGATCAGTACCGCCCGGCGATTACCTACCGCCTGCAAACCGAGTTGCAGGGCAAACTCAATACCCTGCGCGAGGAAGAAGCCGGCAAGCGCGCGGAGTTGGCGACGGAGTTGCAACACATCCGGGACAATGAAGCCGCCTCACGCAAGCAACTGGTGGCCACCTACACCAGCCAGCACGACGCGATGCTTGGCCAACTCCCGGCTCTGGAAACTGCCATTCTCAATCCGGAAGCGTACGCTGACAAGCGAGTGGAGGACGAACGGCGGCGGGCCAGCGAGTCGGACTTCATTGCACCGGCGAGTGGCGAAACCCGCAATGTGCTCGCCAGCATCGAAGCGCAAAAGGAAACCCTGGCCAAGACCAAGACCAAGCTCGAAGACAGACAGGATTTGCATAACCGCCTCGTCGAGGCCATCGCACGCGAAAGCAACGGCCAGCCGAATGAATTTTATCCCGAGCCGAAAAAGTCCGGCTCCGGGCCGCGCACCAAGGACCTGATGGCACGCAACAAGGCGGTCAATACCGAGTTGCGGCGGCTGGATTCGGCGCTCACCCTGCAACAAGAAGGCTTGCTCGCCGGCGATAGACAACTCGCCACCGCCCGCCTCGCCGATCGCAACGCATATCTCGACGGCCTGGTTGGCAAGCGCGACGGGTTCATTGAGGAGGGTCGGGAAAAGGAGCGCGTCCGCAAGGAGCGCCTGGCCAAACTCCAGGCGGACATCGCCGCGGTGGAAACCTCCCACCCGCTGCAACTCACCCGCCTCGCCGATCAGACAGCCGCGCTGGAAACCACCCACGCCAGCAATACCAAACGCCACGAAGAGCGCTATCTGCCGCACATCCAACGCATCGAACGCAAGATGACCGGCGTGCTCGATCCGATGGAGGAAACCATCGGCCTCTACCGCGTGATCTTTCTGCCCGCACCCGATGCCGACCAGGCGGAGAAGGCCGAGCAACCGCAAAAATGGATCGCCGGCTTGTTCCAGTTTCTCGTCATTTTCGGCACCCTTTTCGTCCTCGACCTGGTGCCTATCATGACCAAAGTTTTCAGCCGCGCCGGGCCGTATGATGTGCTCGTCGAGCATCCCGAGTTCATTGCCAATGCCAACCTGCAGGTCTTTCGCAGCGAGTACGGCAAGCACTCGGAGGATTGGGGCGTCACCGGCATGGTCAGCCAACCCAGCGGCCCCGACCTGGTTAAAGGCAACCCGCGCAACCTCGCGCCTGAGTCGTTGTCCAAGAGTTGACAAAACGGCGTTGTGGTGAAGGCCGTTGCAAGAGCCGGAGGCCGGATATCAGGGGGGGATTTTCCCCATAGTGCAAGGTTCTTAAATGACCGTTTGAATTCGGGGGTTTTCGCCCGTTTCCTACTGGATTTTGAGTGCTTCAAAAACGCGACTCGTTGAGGCTTATCGCAATACGGAAGATCAGCCACGTCAGCGGGTGGTCGCCTCGCTCGGCAACGCCACCCTGCCGGCAGGCAATCCCCGCCACCTCGCCAAGGCTGTCGAGGAACAAATCAACGGCCAGAATGGATTGTTAGATGGCGCGCTCACCGAAGCGACGGCCGCCTGGGTGGTCCATGTCGCCAGCCTCGCCAAACGCTCCAAAGGTGCCACCCAGTCCGTCGGCGGGACCGTTATCGACGGCGTCCTGCTCGACGAAATCCAAACCGAA
>CAIZNN010000238.1 GCA_903934285.1 Akkermansiaceae bacterium
GAGGTGTTTTCTAGCAAATCCTGATCCCATGCCGCCAGCGGCACGAGTGAGGTGCTGCGGTTGACGGTGCGGTTCTGGCGGCCGATTTCCATTTGCAGGATTTCGTCGGCATGTTCCGGGCTGGCGACTTTGGCGTAAGCCGTATCCTGCAAACGTCACCGCAGCATCGCCTCCAATAGTCTGATTGCCTGTCATTTGCCGCCGCCCGCCTTCAAAATCCGGTTTTGCTCAGGCGGTGTCCGGTTTTGCTCAGGCGAGAAATCCGGTTTTGCTCAGTCGCCGACATGGATATGGGAAGACAGTGGCGAAAGCAGCTGCAATAGTCTACACGCGGTAAATTCTCGCAGGTAATCCCACCAACCAACTCCGAAACCGTCGCAACACGCAAAAGCAGCCCGATCCACACAATTTGCTCGTCGAGGCCCGCCCCGGCCGCTATCCATGCGGCTGTGAACGGTCTTTCGTGGAGAAGTGTCCTTCCGGGTAGGATTGGCCCCCTGTTACACGACCGGTCGTGTAACCCAATCATCCGACCGTCCGTTGATTGAAACTGTTAGCCATGAAGACTCAATATCAAGCGCTAGCGATACTTGTCGTGGCCGTATCTCTGATCGGGGGCTGCAATTCCCCGAAACGCCCAAACGTAGCAGAGTTAGGCCCACCAGCCCACTCCCCCGCTGAGCTTCAATCAGCCTTAAAAGACTATCTCACACAGCGATTCGGATACTTCAAGGACACACGCCACCGGGACAATGTAGAAATATTAGGTCAACTTCCGCTGCGTAAGCACGATTTAGTCTCCCAAAAACTGACTTTTCCCAACCTGAACTTGTGGGCACCTGGACCTGGGAACCTCCGCGACGAACTGCCGATAACTGATCTTGGGGATATTGAGTTCACTTATGGCGACGGGACCGGCTGGATGCAGACATGGGAACGCAATGATCTAATGTACGCATGGATCGTGCGTCCTACGCCTGCCTGTATCCATGGAGAGGTAGGTTACGCCCAAATGCGCGATGGAAAAGCAATCGAGTCCACAATTATCTGCACCGTCAATTAGTATCATCTCATCAAACATCAAGAATGGCTAACAAGACATCGCGCCGAATGACCGCCAAGCCCTACAACCGCAATTTCAACCACACCTCAATCGCCGGTCATCGGTGGATATGAGCGTTCTGTGAAAAAAGCATGATCGCAACAGAGCCCAATCTTTTCAAGATCCGCGTTAAAGACACATACGGGAGTCCCTACGCCTATGCAATTGGCTACACTCCTCTCGCTGACAGGAAAAGCTTTGTCCCGGACTCAATGATAGAGCGGGAGGAGGAATTCACCCGCATCAACGGATCTAAACCTGGGATAAGAATTGATAAGGAGAAACGCTTGTGGCCTGACTTTCTCTATAACGGAGGAGGATGGGTATCATTTTTTGTCAGCGAGAGAGTGGTTGAAGACATCAGGTCGGCCGGGATCGAGTTTCTCGACGCGACAGAGTTTCCCATCGAATGTATCGAGGGGAAGAGCCGACTTAAGCTGGAAGAAGCTCCAAGATATTTTGTTTTGGAGGCGATCCCTGAGATTTTCCCCGATTGGAACAAGATGGGTGTTCCTACGTCTGATGATGGCAGACCCTTGTTGCCTCTACCAAGGCCTTCTCCACCGACTCTTTATCGCGATGATACGTGGACAGGTCGCGATCTCGTCTCCGATGCGAGACTCACTCACTGGCTGTTTTGCAATCAGACTTTTATCGCGCTTGCCGTATCCAGAGGCTGGACCAATGTCGAATTCGAGCCTGTAGGTTCATTCCGAATAAATACAGACACAGAACAAGTCATGCCTCCTAACGGGCCATAAGCTATTCAATTTCACTCCAACCTCCCCTCAACCACGCCCGTAGGAGCACATTAAACGTTCGATTCCAGAAATGAGAAGAAAAACAAGAAATCTCATAGCATTCTTCCTGACGATAGGATTTGTGCTGCTCCTTGCTCTGATTTTCAGCGCCTTTCAAGGACCAAGAATTCAAGACGTCGACCGCTTCCTAAAGAGCCAGAAAGAGAGGCATAAATGGGTTTTGGAATTTGGCGGTATCACGGATTACGCTGGGCCTACCAACGGGACATCAGATAATTTAAGAGAATTTGTCCGAGGCAAAGAAACAAGCTATGTCTTCTATACTCCTCATTACATGCTTTTCGCCACGGTCGTTTCGAGAAATGGCCGTGCCCGGTGTATCAATTTTGACGGCCCTCGCGCAACTGCGGCAATTGGTGAGATCAAGGAGGATCTGCAATTGACGTTCCCAAATTTGAAATACAGAGTCATCGACCTTCCATAAGAACAATAATCGAACAAGTCAAGGTAGGCAACCCCCAACAACTTCCCAATTTCACCTCGACAGCACCTCATCATCCGGGTGCCTACATATGAGCGTTGCCCAGGGGCCGCTTCAGTGGTCCGTCTTGATGAAGCCGTGAAGGGCTGCAGTCGGTGCGGCCCTCGTCATCGAGGAAGCGGGAGCAAATCCAACGGCTCCACTCGACCCGCGGCATGCCCAAGCGATATTTCAGGGTGGAAGAGGATGGGCCGTGATCTGACGCTACCGGCGCCGGCAGAATGCAGCGAAGAGGGGAAGGATGATTGAACGCGGCAGGATCCCGCAGCCCGCATAGTGCATGGGCATTTCCTGAAATTGCCGATTTTATCCTTGCCGGATCAGCGGCCAGATTGTTAGATCGGATTGTCCGAAGAGATTCGGACCGGGGCGTTAGAACCCCGCGTAAAGCGGTCGGCGTTGACCGAAACAACGCCGCCACCAGGCCGAAAGGTCGGGGTGGCGGCGGCGCATGTCCAGATCGTCCCCACGGGGGCGGTTAAAGGTCGTCGCGGTCGTCTTTGCGCGGCTTCTAAACACCCCGGCCACCCTGAGCAATCGGGGTGGCTGGTTTGGTTTTTCCAAGAAATCGAGAAGCAACGTACGACCATGAAGATCAAATTCAAGTGTTCCGGGTGCCGGCGAGTTTTGAATGCGACTTCTAACGATATTGGGAACTCGGCTTTGTGTCCCGGTTGCGGGACAGCGCTGGTCGTGCCGATGCCGGGATTGGGACAAGGCAAGTTTGCAATCCTGTTCTTCGTGAACGTCCTAGTGTTCGTATTCCTCCAGGGTCAGACTGGGGGTTTGGGATCGGATAACGCCTCGATTTTGTGCATTCCCGTAATGCTTGGAAGCGCCTGCGTCTCGGGCTACCTGTTACTTCAACGGCTCATCAACATTGCATGAGTCCTTGGTGGGCTTGCTTGGCAGTCCTTGGCCGCATCCACTGGCTATTTGCAATTTACCTGATGTGCGAGAGCACGGGTGCGAAGATGAAGCAGTACCGGAAGTCAAAAAATCCGGCGAAACTTCCGGGTGGAGTACCGGCGGCAGCGGCAGTTGCCGTGCCAGTAGCCGCCGAAACAAGGCTGACACCGGAGAGACGGGCACCGGAAATCGCAGCGCCTGGAAGGCGAGATGACCGGCAGAAAATCTGGAAGGCGCGGTTTGCCAATAACCGGGCGGTCTTTTTCTTGACGGGGGCAGTGGTGGTGCTGGCCGTCGTGGTCATTCTGCTACTGGGCATGCTCGCTAAGGGGCCGAAGGTTCACGGGCACTCGGCGTCGTATTGGATCAACAGGATGAAAGACGGCGACCCCCAGACACGGATCGAAGCATTTGAAATCCTTTGGAGGTGTGATGACGGCATCTTGAAAAGCGCCGAGTCCGACCTCTTGCGCTTGGCGGATAGCGACAAGGCCACCCGCGATCTGGCTGTGCAACTGCTTGCCAAAATCCACGAAGCCGAGCGGCGGTGAGGTTTCAGGCCGCCGCCGATGAACCCTCTCCATCTCAGGCAAACCATTCGGGAGTCCTTCTGCTGGACGAGGTGGCCAGTCTTGATGAAGCTGCGAAGGGCCGCGGCGGCGAAGTTGGTGTGGCCCTCAGGCATCGAGGAACCGGGGGCAAATCCAACGGTTCTACTCGGCCACCATCGTGCCGAAACGGTATTTTGGGTGAAAGAGGGCGCTATGTGATCCGACGTGGCTCCTGGCCGGAATCGTGTTGGAAAGGGCCGGTTCCATCTTGGGGAAACGGTCTCTTCGTGACCAAGGCCGAGTGGTTGGAAATAGGGCCGCCTGAAAAAGTGGGGGTCATTTTAGGGGGCAGTCAGCAGACCCCGCATTTTTCGATCCATCGTAATGGCTTAATTTCCAATTACTTATGAGGATGGTGCGCGCTGCAGGGTTCGAACCTGCGACCCCATCCGTGTGAAGGATGTGCTCTACCACTGAGCTAAGCGCGCGTGTTGTTGACGGGGCGGCCGCAGTTGCGGGCGGCCGGGGGGGAGAAATAGCGTTAGCCGTGGCGCTTGGCAAGACTTTCGAGTGGGCGGGGAGAAATTTCCGATTTTGCGGCTTTGGTTTGTGGCGGCAGGGCGCATAATCGTCGCGCAAGCCGAACCCGTGTCCCAGATTTCCAAAGACAGCATTGAGAAAGTCCTCGCCGCGACCGATATCGTGGACTTGATCGGCACATACGTTCCGCTGAAGCGGGCCGGCACGCAATTCAAGGCGAACTGCCCGTTTCACCATGAGAAAACCCCGTCGTTTTCAGTGAGCCCGGCACGCCAGACCTTCAAATGTTTCGGCTGTGGCAAGGGCGGCAATGCGCTGGGTTTCGTCATGGAATACGAGAACCAGCCATTCGTGGAAGCAGTGCGCAAGCTGGCGGCGCGGGCCAACATCCCGCTCGAGGCCGAGGTGTTCGACCCGCAGGCCGATCAGGCGCGCAAGCTGCGGGGCCGCCTGCTCGACCTGCACCGGGAGGCGGCGGGCTATTTTCACCAGTGTTTGCTGCAAGACCCGGCCGCCGCGCATGCGCGGGATTACCTCAAAGGACGCGGGTTCGGCCGCGACATGGCCGCCAACTGGACGGTCGGCTGGATGCCGGACCAGCCGAAAGGGTTTCTCGATTGGGCGCGGGCGAAAAACTTCAGCGGGCGCGAATTGGTGGCCTCGGGGCTGGCCGCGCTGCGCAATGCCGACGACGCGAGGTCCGGCTTGTATGTCAGGTTCCGCGACCGGTTGATGTTTCCGATCCGCAATGAGATGGGCGATGTGATCGGGTTCAGCGGCCGCCAGTTGCGCGCCGATCCTAACAGCGGGAAATACATCAACTCGCCGGAGACGCTCATTTTCAAGAAGTCCAACGTGTTGTTTGCCCTGGACCGCGCCAAAAAGCCGATCCTGCGGGAGAAAACCGCGCTGCTCTGCGAAGGCCAGATAGACGTCATCGCCTGCCACGAGGGCGGCATCGACCAGGCCCTTGCGCCGCTGGGCACGGCCTTCACCCAGCAGCATGCCCGCCTGTTGCGGCGCTACACCAGCAGCGTGCTGCTGTGCTACGATGCCGACAAGGCGGGCATCGCGGCGTCGGAGCGGGCCTTCCGCGAATTGGCGGCGGAAGGCTTGTCCGTGCGGGTGGTGGAAATGCCCGCCGGCGATGATCCGGACACCTTCATCAAGGCCCACGGCGCCGAGGCGTTCAAGGGGTTGTTAGGCAAGGCACGCGAATTTTTTGATTTCAAACTGGGGAGCGCCAAGGTCAATGGCGCGTTTGAATCCGCCGCGGAACGCCGCACGCTGGCCGGGGAGTGCGTGGCCTTGCTGGCGGCGATGAGCGACGCGGTGGCCCGCGACCATCAGATCAACGTGGTGGCCACCCACCTCCAAACCTCGGTCGCCGCACTGCGCGGGGCAATCGCCAAGGCACTGCAAAAACCGTTGCGCGAGTCCGCCGCCGCGCGGCACAACGAGCCGGAAAAGGCACCCGCCGCCGAGCCCACCCCGGTGCATCGCATCGTCGGGTTTTTGTGCCATCTGGCGCTGACCTCGGCCCCGGCACAGCATTTCCTCGCCGAACAATTCGAGACCTTGCATGAGGCAAACCGCTGGCTGGAGGGCATTCCTTTGTTGGAGCGGGTCCTCTCGGCGGCACCCGACCCGGCGTCGCACGCGGCGGTCAACGCGTTCATTGGGGGGCTGCCCGAGGCGGACCGGCTCACGTTGGGCGGGGATTCGGTGGTGTTGGAAGGGGTGTCGAGCGACGGCCTGCAGGCGGCCGAAAACGCGCTGGCCATGCTCTCGGCCACCGTCTTGCAACGGCGCGATGCGCGCGTCAAAGCCGACCTCAAGCAACCCGGGCTGAGCCCTGAGCAGCTCGTTGGATTGTTAGAGGAGGTCAAGGAAATCAGCGCGTTGCTGCGCGGCATCGGTCAGCGCTCGGAATTCGATGACGAACTGCCGCCCTCGACCTTCAAGCCAAAGCCGCCGCCGGGGTGGAAAAAGCGCGCGTAGGCGTCGCGGCCATGGACGCTCACGGCGCCTTGCCCATGAGCTTGGCGAGCACGGCGGCATCGACCTGAAAGGTGCCGGTATCGGCCGATTTAGTGGGCTGGTTTTCCGCCACTTGGTATTCGAAAACCTTGAGCGGCTTGACGTCCTTGACTTGGGAAAGCAGATAGACGCGGATGGTCAGCGCCTCCGTGCCGGTGCCGCCGGGCAGTTTGCTGATGGCGTATTGGACTTCATTGGAGCCGTCGACAGCACCACCGATGACGATTTCCGCCTCCTTGGCATTGGCGAAGCGGTGCCGGCTGATCTTGTTGATCTGCACTTTCACCTCGCGGCCCGGACTGAACACGTAGACTTTGGCGATGTACTTGGCCGCCGGCGCCTCAATCGGGGTCGGCGGAATCGTGCCGGACGGCTGGGCTTCCGGCGCTTCCTTCAAATATTGCAGATCCCCGGCCGCCAATTCGCGGCGGACCTCCGGCAGGGCCTCGAGGTTGACGAAATCGGCGCGGTCGTAGCGCCATTGCCCGCCCTCGCTGGCGAAGCACAGCACCAGCAGGTTGGGAGTGGGGGCACCGCCCACTCCGAAGTCGACCTTGCCGAAATAGGCGGCGGTGGCGGTGGGTCCGTTGAGTTTGGCCTCGAGGAAGCTGAGCCCGGCGAGCTCCGGCGGCGGGGCGGGCAACTCAAAGAGTGCCGCGGGAAAGGGCAGTTTTTCCGAGACAATGCGGTTGCGCACCTCGGCGCGGCGGTGGCTGGCCGTCACCTGCTGCCAGCTTGCGACATCCTTGCGCATGATCGCGTCGCGCCACTTGGCGTATGTCTTCTCCAAAGCCGGGCGCAATTCCGCCGCCGGACTCAAGCTGACCTGCGCGGTGGCCAGGGAAGTCACTAGGGCGCCTAGAGCAACAAGATGATACTGCATCAGCGCGAGCATTGGACAAAATGCCGGTTTTCACAACAAACAAATTGTGTGCGCGGCCCTCTTGCCCTCACAATCACGGCGCAACATGAGTAGTATTTTACAAAAAGTGCCGCCGCTGGGCGAGGCCCGCGAGCGCAAGATGCTGGAAGAAGCGTCGTCTTACGTGTACCGCCAGACGCCGCAGGGGGAGGTGTTGGCGCATGTGTTTTGGCCCAAAACCACCGCCCTCGCGCCGCGTCCCGCCGTGGTTTTTTTCCATGGCGGACTGTGGGATTCGCCGATGCCCACCCAGTTTGTGCCGCATTGCCTGCACTTCGCCAGCCGCGGCGCGGTGGCGGTGGCCGCCGAAACCCGGATTTTTTCCAAGCATGCCACCGGCCCGCTGGAAGCGATCGAAGATGCCCGCGAATTGATTCGCTGGCTGCGTCAGCACGCCGAAACCTTCAATCTTGATCCCGCCCGCATCAGCATCGGCGGTGCCGCCGGCGGGGCCTTCCTTGCCTTGCTCACGGCGATGCCCAAACCCAAGATGTTGCCGCTGGTCAATGGGCTGGATTGCCGGCCACAGGCACTCATGTTGTTCAGTGCGATCGTCAATACCACGCCGAAAGGCCAGGGCGCGGATCGCTTTCCGGATGCCAAAACGGCCACCCGCCACAGTCCCACCTCGCTGATCCGCGCAAAGCTGCCGCCGATGATCTTGTTCCACGGCACCTCCGACCGCATCGCGCCGTTTGCCGAAGTCAAACGGTTCCGCAGCCGCCTGCGCTGGCGGCGCAATGTCTGCGAATTGCTCGATTACGAACGGGCCGATCACAGCTTCTTCAATTTCAACGTCAGCCAGGATGAATTTGAAATGACGCTGGCCGCCGCCGACGGGTTTCTGGTGCGACACGGCCTGCTGGATGCCGCGCCCGCCAACGACGATGCTGAAGCCAGCACATTGCCGAGCCCCGCCGCCCCATGAACCGCCTTTTCGTCGAAAAACAACCCGCATTCACCGCCGAGGCACGCCACCTCCTGCACGACCTCCGGCAATCCCTCAGCCTGCCCGCCCTGACCAGCGTGCGCGTGGTCCAGCGCTATGATGTGGACGGCCTCAGCGCCGCGGAATTCGCCGCCGCCTCGCAGCTCATTCTATCCGAACCGCAGACCGATGCCACGGCCGCGACCCTCGAGCTCGCACCTGCCGAATCCGCGTTCGCCGTGGAATTCCTGCCCGGCCAATTCGACCAGCGCGCCGACTCCGCCGCCCAGTGCGTGCAAATCCTCACCGGCAAAGACCGCCCGCTCGTCGCCGCCGCCAAGGTCATCATCCTCGGCGGTGCCCTCAGTCCCGACGAACTCGCCCGCGTCAAAGCATATGTCATCAATGCCGTGGATTCCCATGAGGTGCCGGTCGCGGCGGCCGGCGACCGCCGGTGCGCCACCACGCCTGCTGACGTCGCCATCCTAACCGGTTTCACCCGCCACGCCCCGGCCGCGCTCGCCGCGCTGCGCCGCGACCTCGGGCTGGCCATGTCCGAAGCGGACCTCGGGTGTTGCCAGGCCTATTTCCGTGACGAGGAGGCGCGCGACCCCAGCCTCACCGAAATCCGCCTGCTCGACACCTATTGGTCCGACCATTGCCGCCACACCACCTTTCTAACAAAAATCGACGGGGTCACCTTTGCGCCGGGCACGGCCCCGGTCGAGCGCGCCTGGCAAACCTATCAGGCGGTCCGGCACGGGCTGGGCCGCGCCGCCAAGCCGGTGACGCTGATGGACATCGCCCTGATTGGGATGCGCGAGCTGAAGCGCTGCGGCGAACTCGACAACCTCGAGGAGTCCGAGGAAGTCAACGCCGCCTGCATCGTGGTGCCGGTCACAATCACCCATACGGAATCTGGAATTGCAGATGCCGCGCCGGAGGAATGGCTGGTGATGTTCAAGAACGAGACCCACAACCACCCCACCGAGATCGAGCCGTTCGGCGGGGCTGCCACCTGTCTTGGCGGCTGCATCCGCGATCCGCTGTCGGGCCGCTCGTATGTCTATCAGGCAATGCGGGTCACCGGGGCCGCCGATCCGCGCACGCCGTTTGCCGCCACCCTGCCCGGCAAACTGCCCCAGAAAAAAATCTGTCAGACAGCCGCGCGCGGCTATTCGTCCTATGGCAATCAAATCGGCCTGGCCACCGGCCAGGTGGCCGAGATCTATCATCCGGGTTATGTGGCCAAGCGCATGGAGGTCGGGGCGGTGGTGGCGGCGGTGCCGCGCGCGCAAGTGTTGCGAGGCAGCCCGAGTTGCGGCGACGTGATTTTATTGATAGGCGGGCGCACCGGTCGCGACGGGGTTGGCGGCGCCACCGGTTCGTCCAAAGAACACACCGCCACCGCGCTGGAGAATTCCGCCGAAGTGCAAAAGGGCGACGCCCCCACCGAGCGCAAAATCCAGCGCCTTTTCCGCAACCCCGAACTCGCCCTCAAAATCAAGGTGTGCAATGATTTCGGGGCCGGCGGCGTCGCCGTCGCCATCGGTGAAATCGCCCCCTCGCTCGCCATCAACCTCGATGCCGTCCCGAAAAAATACGACGGCCTGGATGGCACCGAACTCGCCATCTCCGAGTCTCAGGAGCGCATGGCCGTGTGCGTCGATCCTGCGGATATCGACTTCTTCATCCATGAGGCCGACCGTGAAAACCTCGAATGCACGCCGGTGGCCACCGTCACCGACAGTGGCCGCCTCGTCATGACCTGGCGCGGCGCCACCATCGTCAATCTGTCCCGCGCCTTCCTCAACACCAACGGCGTGCAACAATGCGCCGCGGTGCATGTGCGCGCCCCGCAGGGATCGCTGTTAGACGCCATCCGCAATCCGCCATCCACGGTCCGGATTCTCCAGGATCTCAACACCTGCTCGCAAAAAGGACTCGGCGCAATGTTCGATGGCTCGGTCGGCGCGGGCACCGTGCTCTGGCCCTTCGGCGGCCGCCACCAACTCACCCCGCCCGATGCGATGGTGGCCAAGCTGCCCCTGTTGGAAGGCGACACCGACGCCTGCACCTACATGAGCTGGGGCTTCAATCCATATATCTCCTCATGGTCGCCATTCCACGGCGCCGTCTATGCCATCACCGAGGCGGTCTGCAAGGCGGTGGCCGCCGGTGCCAGGCTGCCGGACATCCGGCTGACCTTGCAGGAATACTTCCCGAAGCCCGGCTCGGATCCGGCGCGCTGGGGCCTGCCCTTGGCCGCCTTGTTAGGCGCGTTCCACGCCCAGCACGCCCTGCGTCTCGCCGCCATCGGTGGCAAGGACTCGATGTCCGGCTCGTTCAATGAGCTGGATGTGCCGCCGACCCTGGTGGCCTTTGCGTTGGCTCCGGGCATGGCCTCGCTCGCGCTGTCCCCCGAGTTCAAGCATGCCGGTTCCACCATTTCCCTGGTCGAGGTCGCCAGCGATGGCGACGAGTTGCCGGATTTCCAACAACTCAAGCACCTCGCCGAACTCCTCCATCACCTCAACAGCGCGGGCAAGTTGCTCTCACTCCACCACGTCGGCCAGCCCGGGCTGGCCGCCGCCCTCGCCAAAATGGCCTTCGGCAACGCCATCGGGTTCCAATGGAGCGCGGACTTTAGTCCGCCCGAATGGCACCAACCCCGCCACTTCGCCTTCCTCATCGAACACACCGAACCGCTGCCGGCCGCTCTGGGCGCGCAGGCCCTCGGCCACACCACCGCGGCCCCGACCCTCGTTCTCAACGGCGAGGCCCACTCCCTAACCGAATTGCGGGCCGCCTGGGAAGCCACCCTGGAGCCGGTCTATCCGACCCGCCCGGAGGCCGGGGGGGATGGATTGCGGATTGAAGATGGTGGATTGCAGAGTGTGATCGCGCCGGGTGCCATCCGCCAGCGGCGCTCCACTCTCCGCTATCCTCTAACGACGATCTCAAAACCGCGCGTGTTGATTCCCGCCTTTCCGGGCACCAACTCCGAATACGATTCGGCCAAGGCGTTCCGCGAGGCCGGGGCGGAGGCCGGGATCTTGGTGTTCCGCAATCTAACCCCCTCGCACATCGAGCAATCCCTCACCGCGCTGGCGGATCACATCCGCCGCGCGCAAATCCTGATGTTGCCCGGCGGCTTCAGTGCCGGCGACGAGCCGGATGGCTCGGCCAAATTCATCGCCACCATCATTCGCAGCCCGCGCGTGGCCGATGCCATCATGGACTTGCTCACGCACCGCGACGGGCTGGTGCTGGGCATTTGCAACGGCTTCCAAGCGCTGATCAAAACCGGGCTGGTGCCATACGGCGAAGTCCGCGATCCGCAGCCGGATGCCCCGACGCTGGTCCACAACGACATCGGCCGCCATGTTTCTTGTTATGTGAACACCCGCGTCGTTGGCAACCAATCACCGTGGCTGGCCAACACCCAGGCCGGTGATATCTACAGCGTGCCGGTCTCGCATGGCGAGGGCAAGTTCCACGCGTCCGCCGCGGTGCTCGCCCAACTCGCCGCCGCCGGCCAGATCGCCACCCAATATTGTGATGCCAACGGCGTGCCCTCGATGGACATCGCCATCAATCCTAACGGATCGGTGGCCGCCATCGAAGGCATCACCTCGCCCTGCGGCCGCGTGTTTGGCAAGATGGCCCACTCCGAGCGCGCCGGCACCCGTGTCGCCAAAAACATCCCCGGCAACAAGCACCAGCCGGTTTTCGCGGCCGGGGTGGCATATTTCGGGTGATCGGGTGGGGGCTGGAGTGGTAGGGTCGGGCGGCCCAATCCTATCAGTTTTGTCGGCGCGGCAAAGGTAGGCAGGAATGGCGGCGGGCAGGGAACGGGACTTGCCAAGTCCCGTGTCGTTACGCGACGGCCATTGGCAAGCTGGTTGTTCCATGTGCGGCGCCGCCGCCTGGCAGGGATCGTTTTCCAAACGGTCCGGCCAAAAACCACAACTCACTTGAAATCCGTTACTTGTGGCGGATCTGACAAATTCGGGACGGATCGTCCACACAAAATTCCACACAAGTTGACGCGAGCCCCGGGTCCTATGACCCGGAAAAGCAAACGCCGCAGCAGTGTCTTGGA
>CAIZNN010000239.1 GCA_903934285.1 Akkermansiaceae bacterium
GTGGTTTGGGCGGAAGCAAGACCGCAAGCGAGAGCGGCAGCGATTAATGAATAGGATAACGGTTTCATAATTTTGAGGCAGGGTTGTAGGGGATTGTGTTTCTAGTTGGATTTGCGAGTGCTTGGTGGGCTCATGACCCACATTCGTGGGACACAAGTGAAGCGCGCACACGGTGGCTTCGTCACAAAGAAAGCCTTTTCGCCCCCCGGCCGCAAGAAAAATTTTCAAAATCCGCGATTTTTTTTGGTGCAGGTGGGAGCGGGCGTGAGGGTGGTGTAATGCATTGGTTTGCAATGGGAAGAGCGTCCGGGCCAAGCGCCAGAGGGGGGCGTGGCGGGGGGTGGCGTGGCGGGTTGGGGGCTGGGAATGGGTGGGGCGGGGGTGATTTTGGCGGGATGGGCGGGGATTTTCAACCCGGAATCCGGGGTTGGCGTGGGGTGGGGCGGAGGGTGAAGGGCGGGCCATCCGAAGAAGCCACTGATGGCGTGAGTCCAGCGACAATCAGATGGCGGCGCTGATGAGAAGATGGGACGCGGACAAGCTGTATCCAAGGTCATGGCCACGGGCAGCGCGGAAAAAGGCAGGGAGCGCTTTTTGCAGAATCGCGCTGGCAGCAAGATCGGGTGGAATCTCGCGCCGCTGTAACGCGGCAGAGTCAATGAACGCGAGCTAGTCCAAGCGCCCCGGTGGTTTTTGGCAGGCGTGCTGGCGACATAGCGGCGGCGGGTTTTCAAGCTTGATAGGGCAGCGGGGCGCAGAGGGCGAGGAGGTTGGCGGGCGGGGTGGCGCTGGGGATTTCGCAGCCGGCATTGACCATGAAGGGATTGCCGGCTTGCTGGTAACAGGATAGCACCGCGGCGCGGATCGCCGCAGGAGTGGAACGCAGCACCGCAGTGACCGGATCGAGATTGCCGGCCAGCACGGTGCGCGGGCCCACTGCGGCGCGCACGGCGCGCAGGTCCACCATGTGATCGACATCGAGGATATCGACGCCGAGGGTGGCGATGCCCGGCAACAAGCGGGTGATGTTGCCGCAGATGTGCAGGCGCACGCGGGCACCCAGCGCCTGGATTCCGCGCACCAGCCGCAGCTCGCGCGGCAGGACCAGGGCGGCGTAGAGGTCCGGGGAAATCTGGCTGGCTGCGGCATCGCCAATGCCAATGGTGTCGGCCCCGGCCGCCACCTGCGCCCCGGCAAACTCCAACGCCACCTCAACACACAGGTCCATCAGCCCGCCGATGTAGGCCGCATCATCTAACAAGTCTGTGAAAAAGTTGTCGAGCCGGCGCAAGTCGGCGGCCTGGGCGGCGGGCCCCTCGACCCACCCCATGACCGAGTAGGCATCGCCGGCGAGGGTCTTGTAGCGGGTGACGGCGTCGATGCGGTCGCGCATGCGTTCGGCTAGCAACGGGTTGGGGCGCGGCAACTTGGCGGGGTCGGGGTCGTCCTCCAGCGGGTGTTTTTCGCAATAGGGGACCATGTCGCGGGGGTAGAGGATTTTTGCGCCGAAGCCTTGGGTTTCGCGGTACGGATCGGAGATGGTGCTGAGCTGGTCGAAGCCGAACTCGCGGGCGCAAGCCAGATTGGCCGCCACCAACACCCGGTGGTCGGCGGCGAAAGCACCGTAATAACTGCCGATGTGCTCGGCGGCGAATTGCATCAGAATCGGCACGCGGGCGAGGTGGTCGGTGGGGCGACCGGCGAGGGTGGCGAGGTAGCGCTCGAGGTGGGTCATGGGCGTGGGTATCTTACAACCCGGCGGCAATGGCGAGCGGATTTTGCAAGTGCGACGCGCGCGGGGGGGCCCATGCCCGCAGGCGCGCTGGTCGCAGCGCGGGGGAACCACGGAGCGCCAGGCTGGAGCCGGCGTGCTAGCACCCGCATTTCGCTGCGCCTTCGACGAAGACCGCACAGAGGACTGTGCGGACTATGCCAGCGCCTGATCGATATCATCGAGGATGTCGGCGATGTGTTCGATGCCCACCGAGAGGCGGATGAGGTCCGGGGTGATGCCCGCGGCGAGCTGTTGGGCCTCGTTGAGTTGCGAGTGAGTGGTCGAGGCACTGTGAATGGCAAGACTCTTGGCATCGCCGACATTGGCGAGGTGCTTGAAGAGGCGCAGGCTTTCGATGAATTTTTTACCTGCGGCCATGCCGCCCTTGATGCCAAAGACGACCATGCCACCGCCTTTGCCATGGAGGTATTTCTGGTTGCGGGCGAATTGCGAATCGCCGGGCAAGCCTGGGAAGCGGACCCAGCTGACTTGCGGGTGGGCCTGGAGGTGCTGGGCGACGGCGAGCGCGTTTTGGGTGTGGCGCTCCATGCGCAACGCGAGCGTCTCGATGCCTTGCAACAGGAACCACGAGTTGTCCGGTGCGAGCGCCGCCCCGAGGTTGCGCAGCGGCACCGTGCGGGCCCGCAAAATGAAAGCGAGCGGGGCCAGGGCCGGCGGCAAGTCGTGGCCCCAGCGCAGGCCGTGATAACCGGTATCGGGTTGGTCGTAGAGCGGGTGCTTGCCAGCGGCCCAATTGAATTTGCCGCTGTCGACGATGATGCCGCCAATGCCCGCGCCATGGCCGCCAAACCATTTGGTCAGCGAGTGCACGACAATGTCGGCGCCGAAGTCGAGCGGGCGTGTTAGATAGGGGGTCGAGAAGGTGGCATCGGCAATCAACGGCAGGCCGTGAGCGTGGGCAATGGCGGCGATGGCTTCCAGGTCGGCCACTTCGAGGGCCGGGTTGGACACCGTCTCGGTGAACAAGGCGCGGGTATTCGCATCGATTGCCTTGGCGAAATTTTCCGGGTCGGAGGAATCGACGAAGCGGACCTCGATGCCGAGGTCGGGCAGGATATCCTTGAATTGGGTGTAGGTGCCGCCGTAGAGGTTGCGGGCGGAGACGATGTTGTCGCCGACCTTGGCCAGATTGATGATGGAATAAAACACCGCGCTGGTACCGGAAGCCACGCCCAACCCGCCGAGTTCGGGCGCGCCTTCAAGCAACGCGACACGTTTTTCGAGCACCTCGGTGGTGGGATTGGTGATGCGGGTGTAGATATTGCCGAGTTCGCGCAAGGCGAACAAATTGGCCGCCTGCTCGGTGCTGTTGAAAACGTAGGCGCTGGTCCGATACAGTGGCACTGCGGCGGCACGCGAGCATGGGTCGCCGGGGTAGCCGCCGTGCAGGGCGATGGTCTCGAGTCGGTGGGACATGGGGATAATTGGATGGCAGGGGTGGGGGGGCGGCCGCTGCTCGCTGGAGGAAGACAACGGTGGGCATTAGATAGCAGCGTCCGGCGGTTGGCACAAGGGGGGATTTTGCGCAGCGGTTCACAGTTCCTGATCCGGGTGGAAAATGCTTTGGCACCTTTGCGCGCGGTTCGCGGGCTTGAATGGTAATGCGGGACGAAGAAGAGCACGGATGAAGAAGAAGACGCAAGACTACAAGACCCAAGACGCAAGACTAGAGAAGAGAGCGTAGGGAAAGGAAAGCAAAGGAACCTGGGAACCGGAGCGAAGCGAGATAGCTGGGAGGCACTTCACTCGCCCATAACGCCCCGATTCGTGCGCATTGGCTTGCCAAACCCGCGAAGTCCCCCCAACATCGGCGATCATGAAATGCCGACTCACCCTAACAGTCATGGCCATCTGCACCCTGGCCGCCCCGGCGCAATCGTCCAAGGACGCCCTGGCCGGCCCGGCGCAAGCCGCCACGGTCAGCCTGCCGGATTTTGATGTGGCGCGCCTCACCTTGCGGGCGACCGGTGACTTGGGTCTGGGCCACGGCGAGGGCAGCGTGGGAGTGACCCAAATGGAACTCCGCTCGTTGCTGGCCCGGCCGATTCCGCTGGCCAATGACTGGCTGGTGGTGCCGCTGGCCGAATTCACCCTCACCCACCTCAACCTCAATGACTGCCCGGTGGGCTACCCGCTGCACGATGACGACCTGTATTCGGTCGGTCTGAGCGCCTTCGCCGTCCACCTCAGCCAAGGGTCGCCATGGCTCTACGGCGGCTGGGCGCGCGCCGAACTCGCCTCGGATTTCGACCGCCTCACCAGCGATGCGCTCACCTTCGACTTTGCCGCGGTTGCGGGCTACCGCTACAGCGAGCACCTCATGGTGGGCTTCGGCGCCGCGGTCCTCAACCTCAACGGCGATGTCTCGTGCTACCCCGCCGCCGGCTTCGACTGGATCGTCAACGATGCCGTGCGCATCGGTCTGTACGGCCCGTCCTTCGTCGCGTCCTATGCCTACTCCCAAGACTGGTTGTTGAGCTTGCGCGCCAGGGCTGGCGGCGGCGTCTGGAACATCAGCGACGCCGCAGGCAACTCGCAGGCAGCCGACCTGACAACCTATCAGCTCGGGGTGTTTGCCGACCGCCGCCTCACCGGCAAGCTGTGGCTCTCGGCCGGGGTGGGTGCCACCGTCGGCAACAAACTTGAAATCACCACCCCGCACGGCGACACGTTGTTTGAGCGCGAGCCGGACGCCGGACTGTTCGGTCAGATCGGGTTGCGGCTCAAGACGTGGTGAGGGGGAACGGCCGCCCGAGCTTGTTAGGGAGAACTGCCGTCCCGGCTGTTGCGCCACAGCGCGGTCCACGGGTGCGCCGCTCCTCCCCCGCAGGCGCATGCGTCAGGATGCGGGGAAACAAGTCCCGCGCTGCCGGTGCCGCCGCCATCATCTGGCAATGCCCTTGACACCCAACCAAAGCACATTTACTGTGCAGCACAGCAATGAAGAACATCACCTTGAAAATTGACGATGAGACCTATCGCAAGGCCCGCATTCGGGCGGCGAAGGAAGGCACGTCGGTCAGCGCGATCGTGAAGAAATTCCTCATGGTCCAGGCGAGTGAAGACGATGCGCTGGATCAGCGCCGCATCGCCGCGCTGGATGAACTTTATCGCCTTGTCGAGGCACGCGGAAAATCACGTGCACAACCTCTGCAGCCCCTGACACGGGATGAGATTTATGCCAAACGCCTTCGTTGACACCAACGTGCTGGTTTACGCTGCGGATGAATCGCCCTCACCTGGGCGTAAGACCCGGATCGCACGTGAGTTGCTCCGGCAGCGTGATCTCCATCTTTCCGTGCAGGTCCTAAACGAATTCATCGCAAACGCGCGGCATGCATCGAAGTTGGGCCTCAGCGCCGAGCAGGAACAAGACTGGGTGGGGCGTTGGCTCCTCTTTCCCGTGGCCGCACTCACCGTTGAAACCTTTCTCGCGGCGCAGCTCATTCATGCCCGTTTTCAACTCTCCCATTGGGACTCGCTCATCCTGGCTTCGGCGCGGGAGACGGGCTGCTCCCTGGTTTACTCCGAAGACCTGAATCATGGTCAGGAATTCAATGGGGTGAAAGTCGTCAACCCGTTCTTGTAGTTGCCCATGAAGCCAAACATCCCATGACCGAGCCGGTGGACTTCGGTCCCGCCGACAGCGGCACTGCCGCAGCCCCGGTGGTTTACGCGGCGGCCGCCGGCGCGCGGCCGGTTCTAACATGCGGACGGCGCGGCGGCGGCCGGCCAGGCCGGCCAGGCCGGCGTGTGGACGGCAATGCTGCCCGCCGCGTGGCGCTTCGAGCAATTGTGGGGCAACGGCCGCCGCGCCACCCGCGCCCGCTCACCAAACGAATTTTATGCCTACATGGCGCACCCGGTGGCGCGCGGCATCGATCCGCTCACCGGCAAGGACGCGGATCTATCCAGCCGGGCCATCGCGGGGCGCGGCGACGATCTGGCGGCGGTGCTGGGTGTGCCCAAGGATGAATTGGCCGACGTGACGGCGGTGGTCTATCACTCGTGGGAGAGGTCGCGCCAGCGGATCGCGGCGGCGGACGTTGCATCTAACACCCTGGTTGCCGCTGCCGGCGCGCCCTGGCCGTTTTTCAAGTGGGACAAGGATCAACGCTATTACCTGGAGAACTTTCGCGCCGCGCTGGATGCTCCCGGCGAATGGTTCCTAGCCCGCGATGGCACGCTCTCCCACATGCCGTTGCCCGGTGAGGACCTCAGCCAGGCGCAGGTCATCGCCCCGGTGTGCGGCCAATTCGTGCGCTTCAAGGGCGACGCCACGGGCAGCGTCGAGCACATCACCCTCAAGGGGCTCGCGTTTGAATATGCCGGCTACCTGCTGCCGCCCAACGGCCAGGGCGATGCTCAGGCAGCCCACAGCATCGAGGCGGTCATTGTCGCCGATGCGGCACGCAACCTAACCATCGAGGACTGCGCCATCGCCCACACCGGCCTCTATGGCGGCTGGGGCCTCTACACCGACGAAGGCAGCACCGGCATCACCATGGAAAACAACCTCGTCTACAACACCAAGACCGGCGGGTTCCATCAGCACTATGGCAAGGACAACCTCATCCGTAATAACATCTTCGCCTTCCCCTCCCAACACCAACTCCAGCGCACCCGCAAGGAAGACCACCTGTCGTTCACCTTTTCTAACAACATCGTGGTGTGGGACGCCGGCAAATTGCTAGATGGGCAGTGGCAGGACCCCAACGTGCGCCTGTCCCACAACCTCTACTGGCGCAGCGCCGGCAAACCGATCGACTTCGCCGGGAAGTGCTTCGCCGACTGGCAGAACTCCGGCCACGACGAGGGCCCGGTGATTGCCGGCCCGCAATTCGTCGATGCGCAAGCCCGCCACTTCCGCCTCAAGCGCGCCAACGCGGCGGTGGCGGCCATCGGGTTCAAGCCCTTCGATTTCACCCGGGCCGGAGTGTACGGCGAGGCCGCTTGGAAACAACTCGCCGCCGCCCGCCGCTACCCGCCGCTGGCAATCCCGCCCCTGCCGCCGCCACCCTGAGGACGAGGAGGCCATCAGCAGGCGGGAGTGATGGTGTGGTGGGGCAGGAAGAGGGCGGCGGGCAGGATGCCCCGCGCCACGGTGGCCCGGGCATCCTTGCCCGGAGCCATCCACGCCCACTCCTGCAAGAAGCGAAACGCCAGGCAGGACGCGCCGTCCGCAACAATGGCTCTTGACAGAGCGGCGGCACTTCTCAACAAAACCGCATATGAAAAACATACCGGTTGTGCATGTCTGCGAGACGAGTCTGGCGGCGGCCTACGAGCAGGCGCTGGTGGCGCTGTACGAAGGCGGGGTGGGCTTCCGCACCCAATACGACAAGCCGGGCGACCCGCTGAGTCTGGACTGCACCCTGAACCTGACGGTGCTTGAGCCGCTGGCCGAGCCGATGATCCACAAGGCGTTTCCCGGCGGCATTGAGGACTTGCGCGAATATGTGATGGAGGTCGGCGGCGCCAAGGACCACTGGGTCAAAAACATCAACGACCCGCTCGACACCCGCTGGGAATACACCTATCACGGCCGGCTCGCCGCCTACGGGTCATGGCAGGAAACCCACGACGGCCAGACAACGCGCGCCGGCGGCTTCAGCGTCGACCAGATTGAGGCGGTGATTGCCAAGCTGGTGCAGCAGCCGTTCTCGCGCCAGGCGCAGATGATCACGTGGATGCCTAACATCGACCTCGCATGCTACGATCCGCCGTGCCTGCAATCGCTCTGGTACCGGCTGATGGAGGACGAGGCGGACGGCACCTGGTGGCTGAATTGCAACATCCGCTTCCGCTCCAACGACGCGTGGGGCGCGAGCTTCATGAACATGTTCGGCTTCATCCTGTTCAACCGCGACGTGATCGCCGCCGAAATCGCCAGGCGCAGCGGCCGCTGCGTCAAGCTCGGGCGGCTCAACTGGCAGGCCGATTCCTATCACATCTATGGCAAGGACCTCGCCGCGGCCAAGGCGCGCCTGTTCGACCGGCTCGCCACCACCAGCTTTGACAACCGCGTCTACGAATTTTCCGACGAGATGATCCAGGACATCTATCAAGAAGCCGGGGCTGCCGTGCTGGGCAAAATCGCGGACTACGACCGGAGCCATTGAGCCATTGAGCCATTGAGCCATTGAGCCATTGAGCCATTGAGCCATTGAGCCATTGAGCCATTGAGCCATTGAGCCATTGAGCCATTGAGCCATTGAGCCATTGAGCCA
>CAIZNN010000240.1 GCA_903934285.1 Akkermansiaceae bacterium
CCAATACGGTTTACTTAAGACGAGACAGGGACGAGACAGGAAGAGGCGGCGGGCAGGATGCCCGCGCCACAGGTGGCCCGGGCATCTTGCCCGGAGCCTCGACTCAAACCACCAAGGGTGCTAAGTAAACCGTATTGGGCGCAATGCCCGAATGATCGATAGTGCCAAAAGTCAGACGGCATCACCGAAAGCCGACCGGCGTGACCTAAAGCTCGCGGCAATCGAGTATTTTCAGCGCGCGGTGCGGCCGGCGACCCACTGGCTGGTGATCAAGGTGGCGCGCGGACAGGCGGGCGGGCCTTTGTCGCCGTGTTGGACCATCGCCACCAACATGTCAACGGCCGCCTCGCCGACCAAGTCGTTGCGTTGGTCCATTCCCGCCCAGTGCGGGTGGTCGGCGCGCCATTCATATTGGATCAGACCGATATCACGGCCCACTTGCAGCCCGAGTTGGGTCAGCCAGCGCTCCACTTCGTGATAGAGCGTGAACACCACATCCGGCCGCGCCGTGGCCAACCACTTGCTGAAACCGGTCAAGTCCTGCCGCGCCTCGCGCAACGCGGTGAATGGCGCCAGGCGCGCCCGTTTGCCTGACAATTTAAGCTGGCCCGTGATGTAGCCGGCGGTGAAGCGGCCCTCGACCAATTCGTCGATGACCGGGTCGAGTACCAAGCCGGGGCGCCGGTAGCCGGCCGCCAAGGCGCGTTCGAAGGCGGTGAGAGCGAGTCCGTGGTGGTCGGCACAGGCGAACGACAAGGCGGGCTGGCGGGTGCGCACGCCGGTGACGACGGCCGGGAATTGGTCCCACACCGGGGCGAGGCGAGCGGGCAGGCGGTTGGCCTGCATCAACCCGGCGATCAACAAGCCGCGAATCCCGCGGGCCCGCAGGATCGAGAGCCAGCGCTTGACGGGCAGTTCCGGATCGTGCAGCCAAAACTCGTCGAGGGCATAGCCGAGTGCGGTGGCGCGGCGGCGGCAGCCGGCGACATAGATCGGGATGGTGGGATGGCGGGTGAAGGCGTCGCGGTCCTCATGGCCATTGATCAGCGCCAAGGTGGCCTGAAAGCCGGGGCGGCGGTTTTGGCGCAATTCGGCCATCAGGCAGGCGACGGTTGGATTGAGGCGGTAGCCCATTTGTTGGGCGGTGTGAACGACCCGCGCGCGGGTGGCCGCGGCAATCCGCACACTGCCGCGCAAGGCGAGACTCACCGTGTTTTTTGAAACCCCGGCGGCGCGCGCCACGTCGGTCATCGTCGGGTTGGCCATCCCCCAGGTTAGTGGCACCGCCGCCCCGCTGTCGAGCGCTAGGATGACTGTCATACAAAATCAAACTTTGCAGGCCGGGCCGGGTGGGCTAGGGGATGACATGCGTTGCACGATAGGACTGGATTACGGCACCAATTCCGCGCGGGCCGTGGTGGTGGATTGCGCGGACGGCCGCGAGCTGGGCACGGCGGTGGTGGACTATCCGTCGGGGCACCAGGGCGTTTTGTTAGATCCGGCCGAGCACCACTTGGCGCGGCAGAATCCGGCGGATTACCTGTGGGTGTTGGAGGAGGCGACGCGTGGCGCGCTGGCGGCGGCGCGCGCGGCGGAGGCGGGTTTTGCGGCGGCGCAGGTGATAGGGATCGGCATGGACGGGACGGGATCGAGTCCGTTGCCGGTGGATGCGGGCAATGTGCCGCTGGCCATGACCGGGGCGTTTGGTGACCGGCTGGCCGCGCAATGTTGGCTCTGGAAAGACCACACCGCCATCCCCGAGGCGGAAGCGATCACGGCACTGGCCAAGCGGATGCGCCCGCACTATCTGGCGAAAATCGGCGGCACCTATTCAGCGGAGTGGTTCTGGGCGAAAATCTGGCATTGCCTCAAGACCGATCCGGCGGTGTTTGCCGCGGCGTTTTCGTGGGTGGAGTTGGCGGATTATGTGCCGGCGGTGTTGTGCGGCGTGACCGACCCGCGCCAGATCCGGCGCGGCGTGTGCATGGCCGGGCACAAGGCGATGTATGCCGAGGATTGGGGCGGCCTGCCCGACAAGGAATTTTTAAGCGCGCTGGCGCCGCCACTCGCCGAGTTGCGTGACCGTTTGTATGAGACCGCCTATGACGCATCGGTCGCGGCCGGCACGCTGTGTCCGGAGTGGGCGGCCAAGCTCGGCCTGCCGGCGGGCATTGCGGTGGCCATTGGCGAGATGGACGTCCATTACGGCGCGATCGGGTGCGGGGTGACCGAGGGCACCTTGGTCAAGGTCATCGGCACCTCGACTTGCGATTGCGGGGTCATCGCCGCCGACCGCGAGCCGGCGGATATTCCCGGCATTTGCGGCATCGTCAAGGGCGCGATTCTGCCTGGCTACTACGGAGTGGAGGCCGGGCAATCTGCGGTGGGCGATATCTTCAAGTGGTGGGTCGAGGTGGTGTGCGGCGGTGACCCCGCCCTGCTGCAGACCCTCACCGGCGAAATTGGCGGGATGCAGCCGGGCCAGAGCGGCTTGCTGGCCTTGGATTGGAACAACGGCAACCGCACCATCCTGGTGGACCAACGGCTGAGCGGGCTTTTGTTAGGGCAGACCTTGCACACCACCCGTGCCGAGATCTACCGCGCGTTGATCGAGGCGACCGCCTTTGGCGCGCGGACCATCCTCGAGCGGCTCAAGCAATACGGCGTGCCGGTGGAGCGGATCGTCTGCTCGGGCGGCATCGCCGAAAAGGATCCCGTGCTGATGCAAATCTACGCCGATGTCACCGGCTGCGAGATGTTGATTTCCCGCTCGGCGCAGAGTTGTGCGCTCGGTGCGGCGCTCGCCGCCGCGGTGGTGGCCGGCGCATACCCGGGCTATGCCGCAGCGCAGGCGGCGATGACCGGGGTGAAGCCGATTGTCTATCGGCCGGACCCGGCGGCCACCGCGGTTTATGACAAACTCTATGTGCTGTATCGGCAGACCCACGACGCCTTCGGCGGGGTGACGGCGTCCGCGGCGCTCGGCAATGTGATGAAAGACTTGCTGGCGATCAAACAAGCCGCCCAGGACAGTTAGAATCCCCGCTGCGCTTGCCCCCCCTAACCACCCGGCAGGGTGCCCCCCCGACCTTATGCTCAAACCACCCCCAGCCGAAGTCTGGCTCATCACCGGATCACAACACCTCTACGGCCCCGCCGCACTCCAGCAGGTCGCCGCCAATGCGCAGCAGATCGCCGCCGCGCTCAACGCCTCCGGCAGCTTGCCCTGCAAGCTGGTGTGCAAGCCGGTGCTCACCACGCCTGATGAAGTCACGCGCCTGTGCCTGGACGCCAATGCGGCGCCGGATTGTGTCGGGCTGGTGGCCTGGATGCACACGTTTTCGCCGGCCAAGATGTGGATTGCCGGGTTGCAGGCGCTGCGCAAGCCGCTGGCCGATTGGCACACCCAGTTCAACCGCGATGTGCCGTGGAGCACCATCGACATGGATTTCATGAACTTGCACCAGACCGCCCACGGCGGCCGCGAGTTCGGGCACATCGGCGCCCGCCTGCGCCTGCCGCGCAAGGTCATTGTCGGCCACTGGCAGGACCCGGAAGTCGCCCAGCGTCTCGCCGCCTGGGTGCGCGTCGCCCGCGCATGGCATGCCGGGCAAACCCTCAAAATCGCCCGCTTCGGCGATAACATGCGGCAGGTGGCGGTGACCGAAGGCGACAAGGTGTCCGCGCAGATGCGCTTCGGCTGGGCGGTCGATGGCTATGGCATTGGCGAGCTCGTGGCGCATGTCAACGCGGCGAGCGCCGCGGCGGTGGCGGAGTTGTGCAGCGAATATGATGACAGCTACGCCGTGGCGGCCGCGCTGGGGAGGGATGGGGCACAGCGCGAGGCGATGCGCGACGCCGCGCGCATCGAATTGGGACTGCGCTCGTTTCTAACGGAAGGAGGGTACGCGGCTTTCACCACCACTTTTGAGGACTTGCACGGGTTGCCGCAATTGCCGGGTCTGGCCGTGCAACGGCTGATGGCCGACGGCTACGGGTTCGGTGCCGAAGGTGATTGGAAGACCGCCGGCTTGCTGCGGGTGATGAAAGTCATGGCGGAGGGATTGGGCGGGGGCACTTCGTTCATGGAGGATTACACCTATCATCTCGACCCGGCGGGTGCCTTGGTGCTCGGCGCCCACATGCTGGAAGTTTGTCCCTCCATCGCCGCCGGCCCCTCGTCGCTGGAAGTGCACCCGCTCGCGATCGGTGGCAAGCAGGACCCGTGCCGGCTGGTCTTTGATGGGGGCGCCGGCCCCGCGGTCAACGCTTCGCTGGTTGATCTCGGCAATCGCTTCCGCCTGCTGGTCAATGAGGTCACCTGCCAGGCGCCGGTCCAGCCGCTGCCGCTGCTGCCGGTGGCCCGCGCGCTGTGGCAGGCTTGGCCGGACCTCAAGACTGCCACCGCGGCCTGGGTGCTTGCCGGCGGGGCGCATCACACGGTGCTGTCGCTGGCCTTGACCACCGAACATCTGGAAGATTTCGCCGAGATGGCAGGTATTGAACTGGCCGTGATCGACCGCGACACCCGGCTGCGCGCGTTCAAGGAGCAACTCCGCAACAGCGACCTCTACTATCATCTGGCCCAGGGCATCCGGGGCTAGGCCACATCCCCAACCCGCCATGCCATCCTACCGCTCCCTCCAAGAAGAATGCTGCGAGGCCAATCGCGCGCTGCCAGCCACCGGGCTGGTGGACCTAACATTCGGCAATGTCAGCGTGGCCGACCGCGATCTGGGGGTGTTTGCGATCAAGCCGTCGGGCGTGGCTTATGCCAATCTGCGGCCGGAGGACATGGTCATCGTCGATTTCGCCGGCACGGTGGTGGCCGGCGCGCTGCACCCGTCTTCGGACACCCCGACGCACCGGCGCTTGTTGCTCGCCTTCGAGGGCATCCGCGCGGTGGTGCACACCCACTCGCGGTGTGCCGTGGCCTTTGCGCAGGCGGGCATCGACTTGCCCTGCCTCGGCACGACGCACTGCGACTATTTCCACGGGCCGGTGCCGGTGACGCGGGCGCTGACCGCCGAGGAAGTGCGGGGCGACTACGAATGGGCGACCGGCACCGCCATTGTCGAGCGCTTCGCGGGGGGCAAACCGCTTGAGGTGCCGGCCGTGCTGGTGCGCCACCACGGGCCCTTCGCGTGGGCCACCACCGCCGCCCGCGCGGTGGAAACCGCGCTGGCATTGGAAATCGTCGCCGCCATGGCCCTGCACACCCTCGCCCTCAAACCACAGGCGCCGCCGGCACCCGCGCATTTGTTAGACAAGCATTTTTTCCGCAAACACGGCCCCGCTGCCTACTACGGCCAGCCGGCGCTGGTCCGGGAAGGCGCATGCGGCGCGGCGGATCTAACATCGAAACAAGCGGCGCCGTGAATGGCGGGCCATGGCTGGCGAAATCTGAAACCGAGAATCAACACAACGATGAAATTACAGAACTATGAGGCGACGAGGGAAGAGCTGGTGACGGCTTTTCGCAGCAAGTTGGCGCAACGACCCGAATTGCGGCAGCAGGAAATCAAACTGTCATGGAGCAACTGGGGCTTTGGCATTGAGCCGTTGGAGGACAGCGCCAGAAGGCTGCATAAAAACGGCGTGAAATGGATCGAGTTGCACGGCAACCGTTATGGCCACGATTTGGGATACCGGGCGGCGGACGTGTTGGCGACCCTTGGCCGGTATGACATTCAAGTGGCCGGCATTTGCGGCATGTTCGGCAGGGACAATGACCTGTCGAGCAATTCCGGAATCTGCCGCCAGCATGCGGTCGATTACATCCGCCGCCAGTTGGACTTGTGCCAGGCGGTGGGCGGCTCATACCTGCTGGTGGTGCCCGGCGCGGTGGGCCGGCCCCAGGCCTATGACGGCAGTGAGTTTGAGCGCTCGGTGGCAACGCTGCAGCTCGTCGCCGACGAGTTCGCGCAGGCCGGGGTGCGTGCCGCCATCGAGCCGATCCGTTCCGCCGAGGTGTCGTTGGTGCACACCATCGCCGATGCCGCGGGGTATCTCGCCGCGGTCGGCCATGACGCCATCAAACACATCAACGGTGATGTCTATCACATGCAGTCGGAAGAGGTCAATGTGGCCGAGGCGTTGTTGGATGCCGGCGACCGCCTGATCAACCTGCACCTCGCCGATTCCAACCGCTGCGCCTTGGGCAAGGGGTCGCTGGATGTCGATGCCATCCTCATGGCGCTCTATGTGCTCGACTACACCACCGGGCCGCGCTTTGCCACGCCGGAGCCACTCGGGCCGGGCGGCGATCCGTATCCGGCGATGTTCGGTAAACCCGATCCGGCGCTGCTTGACCAGCTCGTCGCCGACACCGTCAGCTATTGGCGGGAACGCGAAAGGCAGCTCAAGGGCGCCTGATGGGCGGCTGATGGGCGGCTGATGGGCGCGCGCGGATGCTGGGATTTCGACAGCTGATGGGGATGGCTGAGTCGCGGCGGTGTGGCTGCGGATCGTGGCGCGACCCGCGCCTTGGCGGGTGAAAAGGCTTGCGCCGCCTCCGCGCCAACCCATAATCCCCTGGCACCGCGGGGGAATACCCGCGGCATCGGCTTGCGACTTGTTTCTAACATTAATACGACCCTCATGACCACTCCATCAGCTCAGTTCCAGCCCACCGGGGGCGCGTCCCTCGTAGTGCGGACCCGTCTGGCCTATCTATTGCCGATCTGCCTGGTGGCCACTCTCGGCGGCCTGTTGTTCGGGTTTGACACCGGGGTGATCTCGGGCGCCATCGAGCCGCTCACTGCCAGGTTTGGGCTGAGTGATTTCATGAAAGGCTGGGCTTCAGGCTGCGTGCTTATCGGTTGCGCCGCGGGGGTGCTGCTGGTGGGGCCGATCTCGGACCGCTTTGGCCGGCGCCTGGCGATGTTTCTGGCGGCGGCGATGTTTCTGGCCTCGGCCATCGGCACGGCCCTGCCCAATGACATTGTGACGTTCATCATCTTCCGCATCATCGGCGGCTTGGGCATCGGCATCGCCTCGATCTCGACCCCGATGTATATCGCGGAAATCACCCCGGCGCACATCCGCGGCCGGATGGTGGCGGTCAACCAGATCGCCATCGTCGGGGGCATCGCCCTAACCTCATTCCTCAACTACTTCATCGCCCATGCCAAGGGCGATCCGGCCGATCCGCTGGTGCAGGCCTGGCTAACCGAAACGAGTTGGCGCTGGATGTTCGGCTCGGGCATTCTGCCGGCGGTGTTGTTTGCGCTGCTGCTCATTCCCATTCCGGAAAGCCCGCGCTGGTTGATCGAGAAAAAGCATGAGGACAAGGCGCGGCGGATTCTGGAAAAGGTCGGCGGGCCGGAGTTTGCCAGGCAGGAATTTGATAGCATCAAGACCGCGTTGTCGCAGGAGAAAGGCACGTGGGGCGAGCTGTTTTCCGGCAAGCTGATGGTGCCGCTGGTCATCGGCATCGTGCTGGCGGTGCTGCAACAAGTCACTGGCATCAATGTTTTCATGTATTTCGGGGCGACCATTTTCAAGACCATGAGTTCCTCGACCGGGGTGGATGCCGGCCTGTTGCAACAAATCATCATCAACGGCGCCTGCGTTTTGTTCACGGTCATCGCGATTGCGAGTGTGGACAAATGGGGCCGCAAGCCGCTGATGCATGTCGGTGCCGCCGGCATGGGCATCAGCCTGGTGGCGATGGGCGTGATGGCCCAGACCCTAACCGACCCGACGGCCGCCAGCGGCTGGATGCTCTTTTTCATCGTGCTCTACATCGGTTGCTTCGGTCTCTCGGTGGGTCCGGTGACGTGGGTGATTCTGGCGGAGATCTTCCCCACCGGGGTGCGCGGCCGCGCGCTGGGGTTGGCGACGTTTTTCCTGTGGACGGCGGATTACGCGGTGACTCAAACCTTTCCGATGATGGATGCCAAAAGCTCGTGGTTTGTGGCGCATTTCAATCACGCCTTCCCGTTCTATGTGTATGCGTTTTTCTGTTTGGTGTTGTTTGTGGTGATGTTCTTCGTGCCGGAAACCAAAGGCAAATCGCTCGAACAGATCGAACAATTCTGGCACAAGCAATGAGTCGCCGCCAAGGAAAGGACCCGCGCCATGGATTGGAAACAGCTCGCCATCAACTTCAGCCCGCTCTTGATTCTGCTGGCGGGCGGGGTGGTCTGGCTGTTTTTGCGCCGGTCCATTCGCACGCGCTTGCGCCTGACCCGCCAGTTGCACCACGATCCGGAGATCAACGACTATCTGGTCGTGTTCAACTGGAGCCGCAAGGTTCTCTACCTGCCGACCGTGGGTGCCTCGCTGGTGGCGGCCGGGCTGATGCTGCTGTTTGAGCAGAGGCCGGCGCTGTTGGATCCGGGCTTCGCCAATATGTTAGGCGGGATCTGGCTGGGCGTGTTCTTCGTCAACTTCCTCGTCGATGAGTACGAACTGGACCTCAAGGTGCTGTTGCTGTGCGGTTTGGCCGGGGCGCTGCTGGGCTTGTGGCTGACCATGATGGACTGGCTGGTGCCGTTTCTGGGTTTCTTCCGGCACTTGGGCGTTGCTGTTAGTTCGATGGGCTTCCTGCTCATCTCGCTCATTTTCCTCATGGCCATCATCCTTTCGTGGGCCAAGGGTCTGTTCCATTATGTGGCGTTCACCCCCACCTGCCTCACGATCCAAAACGGCCCTAACAAATCCTGCGGGCAGGTCCCGGCCGGCGCCTTCAGCACGCGCATCGACAGCGGCGCCTTTCTCGGCCGGGTGCTCGGCTTCGGACAGCTCATCGTCACCTTCAACGACACCCACCGCCAGCCATTGGTGCTGCTGGTCGGGCGGATCGGCCGGCGCGCGTCGCGCCTCGAGTCCATCTGCGGCCGCCGCGCCGGCGAGAGCGTGGCGCCGCTGCCCGACCCCGCGGCCTAGCGGATTGGGGATTGGGGATTGGGGATTGGGGATTGGGGGTGGCCGCGGCGCGGAACCCATCAGGCAACTCAGGACGGGCATTCTTGGCTTAAATGACGCGTAACCCTTATTCCCCTAGGTGGATCGCGTTTTTTCGATTTCATTTGTAGCCATCATTTTGAAAAAATGAATTAAAATAAATCTTTACTGGCAAGCGATTTAATTGTTTTTATA
>CAIZNN010000241.1 GCA_903934285.1 Akkermansiaceae bacterium
CCGCCCCGCCCGGGGGGAAAGGATGCGTGGCACCGCGCCACGAATGATGAAACCACCGGCGCGCCCGGCGCGCCCGGCCATTGGAAAGCGAGGAACCTACCATGCTAGCAAAATCCCTCAAAAGATATCTCGACGAACACAACATCAAATACGTCACGATCCAGCATTCGCCCGCCTTCACGGCTCAGGAAGTGGCCCAATCGGCGCACATCCCGGGAGGTGGGCTGGCGAAAACCGTCATGGTCATTATCGACGGGGCATTGGCGATGGCCGTGCTGCCGGCGAACCGGCGGGTGCAGGTGCAAGAGTTGCGGGGCTTGACCGGTTGCGACAATGTGCGGTTGGCGCACGAGGATGAATTCGAACAATTCTTCCCCGACTGCGAAGCCGGCGCGATGCCGCCCTTCGGCAATCTCTACGACATGCCCGTTTATATCTCACCTGAACTCGCGGCGGAACCTGAGATCGTCTTCAATGCCGGCACGCACACCGAACTGATTCGGATGGCGTGGAGCGACTACGAATTCCTGGTGCAACCCAACGTGGCACAATTTGCCATGTGATGCGACAGGGCACGGCCAAAACCCAAGCCGCCGCGGATCCCCGCGGCGGCTTGCTGTGGGCCTGAGGGGCTGGGCCCCGGCACCTGGGCCGGGTCTGCCGCAGCAAGACGCCGCCCCGACCAGCCACCAAGAAGGCGGCCCGACTGATCAATCCCCGTGGGAAAACCCATTAACCCAAGAGGCATCTCAGCCGGACCGCCCATGGTGTCGCGACACGGGAGAAGCGCCCCGGGGCTGCCGGTTTGTCTGCAAACCGGAAGTCCCCCAACTTTTTTTCCGTGTCATGCCAGCTGCAGAACCCGGTAAACGGCCGCGGATCCAGTTAGGCGCCGGGCGGGTTTGATTCCTTGGAGTGGTGCCAAATCGGGGCGAAGAAACCACTGGGACACTGAGGACCACTGCAATCACTGGGAAGAAATTCATGAATATTCCAGTGAGGTGTGCCATCCCTTGGCAGGCGCCTCCGCAGGCTGGCGGCACCCGCCAGCCCTACCAAAGCACCATTTCCCGCGCAACGAACGGTGCGGGATAGGCGGTGATCCAGACCTCGGGGGCGATCTTGGCCTGCTGGGCGGCGGTGCCGCCAAGCTGCAGCACCACGGCCTCTATCGGCTTGCCGACCATGTCGGGCGTCAGCGGAATATAATAGGTGTAATTCTGATTGCTGAGCCCACCGGTAAATCCCACCAAGCCTTCCCAGCCGTTGCTGAGGTAGGATTGCGCGCGGTCGGGGGCCCCAACCGGGCGGCCGTTGACCCGGATGGCGGCGTAGGCGCCTTCCGCGCCGTGCACGCCGGGGATGGCAATGGCAAGATAGGATTTCGGCGCCAGCTCATCCAGCTTGAAAGCACATGACCAGGCAAATCGGGCCGGCGCTGCGGCGTAAGGGCCGAACAAATTTGAGGCGCGCCAGGCGGAGCGATTGGCCAGCGGTTGGCCGTTGCGATAGGCCATGACTTCCGCAACTCCGTTTGCCAGAGTCGGGGTGATGCGCACATAGCGCAGCGGCTTGTCTGGCGGAGGGGTAAGCGTGAGCGCCGTGGCGTCTTGCTGCGGCTGAATGGTTGTCCATGATGATAGATCCTCCGAAACCTCCACAACGAGGGCCGCGGGAAAATCCCGCCCGGTGAGTACCATGCGGTCCATGAGTTCCGGCTTGCCGAGATCGAGCCGGAACACCCCGCCATTAATGGGGTTGACCGGGTATTTCAACTTGCGGCAGCGAAAGCTTGTCTCGGGATTGCTATCGAAGGCATAGCGATCCCAGGCACCCTGGGTCACAAACAATGGTTGCTCAAAGAAAGCCTGCCGGGCGGCGGCGACTTCGGGGATGTTCGTCGGCCCGGAGCGCAGCAGCGAGCGGGCTTCCAACGCGTTGTTGTCCGCGGCAAACACGGTTGCCTCATACAAAGCCTCCGCATCAGCCGGCACCGGGGTCGGCTGCAATTCGCCAAGCTTGCGCTGGCAGGCTTCCTTGAGTTCATTCCCGCTGAACTGGATGGCGAGCGTGCCGCCGCCGGCAAACGCGTCAATCGCCGCTCCATCCAGGGTGGCCCGGCTGAACTTCCTGGCGCCGCCGCTCAATCTAACGTGCTCCGCCGTGCTGCCGGGCATGCCTAGCAGCTTGATCGTCACCGGCTTGCCCGGCACATCCCGCACGATTTGATAATTGCAGCCAGCCAGCCCGATTTCGCCGATCTTCTCGTTAGATATCAGTAGCAGGCTGGCGCGGAACGATGGCACATCCACCGGGATCTGCCCGCCAAACTTGATTTGGCCCAGAATCTTCTCCGTGGGATGGATCTGGCGAATCTCCACCGGCTGGCCATTGTCGACAAGCCCGATGGAAGCATCGCATTTGACGAGGCGGGTGGCACTGGTCCACGACAGGTTGCGCATTGTTAGAAAACGCGTCTGCCCGTCGCCGCGCGAAACGGCATGGCTGCCATAGACGGGTTCCGGCAGCACCATGCCATCGACGAGGATCCGGTTGTAGCGGCGGTGCAAATTGAACAGGCGGGCCAGCAGCGGGAATTCCGCGTCATTGAGCAGCCAGGGATTGGCGTATATCTCGGGTGCCAGGATCAGGCTGCGGTTAAAGGCCTGCAGGACCACGTCATCCTCCCAATAATCCAGGCAGGAGGAGAAACACACGCCGTGATCCTCGACGAGGCGCGTGAGATTGGGCGGAACTCCCCGGGAGAGCACGCCGGCACGGTGGTGGGGTGCGGTGCAGGGGTTGCTAGAATGCACGTCGACATAGGTTTCCGCGCCCTCCCAGAGGGTTGTGGTCATCAGCGGCGCCGCCGGCCCGAGTTCCTGCCGATGATTCAAGCAGATCAGGTCGGGCGTGAAGCTGCGGCATTCGCTGAGGGTCCGGGCCAGGCAGGGGAGTTTTTCGGGGCGGGGCCCGGCGATTGAGTAGGAATCGAACTTGAACAAGGCGAAGTTCAAGTCGCGGCACAGTGCAACGAAAATCTCGCGGCGGGCGGCTTCCTGTTGCGGGGTGTCGCCATAGCCATCCGCTCCGGTCCAGACGCCGAGCCGGGTCTGCATGGTGGCGGCGGATGCGGCGATGTGCTTCAACTCCGTGGAGGGCACCAGCCGTTGTTCGAGCGTTGGAGTGCCGCCATCGAGGGCGCCGACATCAAAGGCGTAGATATCTAACACCATGCCGTAATCCTCATGCAACTTCTTGAAGAAGGCCAGGTTGGCCATGGTCTGCGGCGCGGTGGGACCATTATCGTAATGGTTGATCCAAGTGAAATATTCCGACCGTGACGGCGTGCGCTCACCGGCACCGCGCAAGACGTCTGGTGCCAGCACCTCGCCGTTGGTCGTGGCGCTCACACCCGCCGGGGGTTGCGCCGCCGCTCGCGTCAACGCAAATCCCGAAACCCCCACTGCCAGCAGGAGCCATTTGAGTGCCAGGAAATTGCTTCGGGAGTTGGTGTGCATGACTGCGGGCAAGGTGGATCGGAGTGAAGGGGGGGCGGAGAAGGTGGTAACCCTCACCGCGCCGAGGATTCGGACGGGGACAGCGCATCAGTGCCAGAATGATGGCGGGAAGTAAAGCCCTTGCTGCTCAACTCAACCCTTCGCCATGCCAGTCCTGGCATGGCACGGGATGGCCATGATGGTTCGGCGGCTTGTGATTGACGAGTGGCCGGGCGAGCATGGCTTCGTAGCGGTCCATATAGTGGCGCGCCACCTGGTCATGGGAGAACTCCAGTTTGCTTTCGCGCATGATGCGCCGGATCTCGCGCTCGCGGATTTTCCAGGGCAAGGCGAAAAACGCCATGGCTTGGTCGATTGCCCAGCGCAGGCCGGCGGAGTCGTAATGGTCGAAGCGGAACCCATTGCCGGTGGAAGCGCTCACGTCGAGCGGGTGCACGGTATCAGCGATGCCCCCCGTGGCGCGGGCGACGGCGAGCGTGCCATAGATGGGAGCGACCATTTGCGGCAGTCCGCAGGGTTCGAACAGGGAAGGCATCACCATGAAATCGGACCCGGCGTATGCCAGGCGCGATAGTTGTTCGTCGAAATCCACCGCCGCTATCCGGTCGCGCAGGCCGCTATCCCGCACGATTTGATGGAACCACATTTGGTATGGCCCATCGGCCACCACCACCACTTGGAGCCCGCTCTGCTGGTAGTCGCACACTGTCTGTTGAAGAATGTCGGTGAACAATTGCGGCCCCTTCTGCTGCGGATCCAAGCGCGATGGCCAGAAAAAAACCGGCGCGTCGGGATTGACTGTTAGGCCGAGCTTCTGCTGCAACGCTTGTTTGTTAGCAGCCTTGCCGCCGGGGAAATCGCCCGCGCCATAGGTCCGGGCCAGCGCCGGATCGGTGGCCGGATCATAGGAGGCATCCGGCGCGTTGAGAATGCCCGACGCGCAGCCGGCGGCCTGTTTGTTGCGCATCTCAGCGCGCACCGTGGCGGGCACCAGCGCGTGGTCGCCCGCCACAATTTCACTGAGGAAGCGCGGGCTCACCGTGTTGATGAAGTGTGCGGCGAAAATCCCCGAGGTCAGCAGATCGACGGCTAGTTCGGCGCGGGCTTGTTCATAGCCGTGGGCAGGCAGTCCGGTGAAAAACAAATTCATCCAGAACTCCGCCGCGTCGATGCCGGTTTCCTCGATGCGCATCAGCGATACGGTGCGGGTGTGGATGTTGTGGATGGTGAAGAGGCTCTTGATGCCCCGCCTGCGCGCCATCGCCGGAATCAATCCCGTCATCCAATCATTGCAGTGGATTAAATCCGGGCGCACGATGGGAACTATATGATTGATCACCTCGCGCTGAAACGCCAGGGCTATGTGCATCGCCTCGTCGTGGTATCCGCTGTACACTTGGTCCCGATAGTAAAAGATGCGGTCCTGGGCCAAGTGGATGTGCGCATCCGGCAGCACTTCGTGATATTTGCGCAATTCACTCTCATGCAGATGGAAGATATTGCCGTTGAAGATGCGGCGGTAGTTCGGCAGCGCGACGTGGATATCCGCGCCTTGGGCCACCAACGCGGAAATCAGCGCGGCGGAGACATCGGCGAGGCCGCCGGCCTTGGCCGCCACGCAGGGTGCCACTTCGCCCATGGCACCAGGCAGGTAGCTGATTTCCGGAGTAACCAGAAGAATTCGTGGAGTCCGGTAATCAGTACTTTGATTCATTCACCCGCGACTCTAGCGGTTTCGGGGTGGTTGTGAATCCGTCAAAACCGCTACGCCGCATAGGGGGTTGGCGCAGGGGGCCTAGGGGATTGCCGGGCTTGACCGCTGGGCCGGGCCATTGGTGGCAGCCGGCACATCCACATATCCTGCGCTTCGCAGCGGCTCAGCAGCAAGCGGCCGTCGCGCCATTGGCGTGGGCCGGTTGCTCCGGCATGACCGGGCTGGCCGGCAGGGCGGGATCGGCGAGTGGCGCGGCGAGGGCGGTATCGGGTTCGAGAGTGAGGAGGCCGAGGTTGGCCAGCAGCGCGCGGTCGTTGGCGGCGTCGGGGTTTTCGGTGGTGAGCAGTTTCTCGCCGTAGAATATCGAGTTGGCACCGGCGAAGAAGCACAGCGTCTGGGCCTCATCGGAGAGTCGGCTGCGGCCGGCGGAGAGCCGGACTTTGGCGGTGGGCACCGCGATGCGCGCGCAGGCGATCATGCGCACGATGTCTAACGGCTCGACCTGCGGGTTGTCGGCCATCGGGGTGCCGGGCATCGGCATGAGCGAATTGATCGGCACGCTTTCCGGCGCGGGGTTGAAGTTGGAGATGATTTCCAACAGGCGGAGGCGGTCGGTGATGGTCTCGCTGATGCCGAGGATGCCACCGCAGCACACCGAAATGCCGGCGTCCTGCACATTGCGAATGGTGCGCAGGCGGTCTTGATAGGTGTGGGAGGTGACGATATTCGGGTAATGCTCGGGCGAGGTGTCGAGGTTGTGATTGTAGGCGGTGACGCCGGCCTCGCGGAGTTGTTGGGCTTCGGCGGGGCCGAGTTCGCCCAGGGTGACACAGACTTCGAGGTTGAGGGCGGCGACGTCCCGGACGATGTCGAGGACTTGCTCGAAGCGAGCGGTGCCGCCGCGCACGCCGCGCCAGGCGGCGCCCATGCAGAAGCGTGTCGAGCCGGAATCCTTGGCGGCGCGGGCATGCAGCATCACTTCCTCGCGCTCCAGCAACACGTGGCTTTCCAGCTCGGTCTTGTAACGGGCGGATTGGGCGCAATAGGCGCAGTCTTCCGAGCAGCCGCCGGTCTTGATCGAGAGCAGCGTGCAGAGTTGGATCTTGCCGTCCGGGAAGTGGCGCTCATGCACCGCGTGAGCGCGGGTGAGCAGTGCGAAAAAGGGGAGCTCGTGGAGGGCTTGCAGTTCGGTTAGGGTCATGGGGATGGGGGGCGCCAGGCGCCGGGGGGGTGGTTGTTAGTTATGGTGGAGAGACAGAAGATCGCTGCGCTGTAAGACAGAAGACAGAAGACAAGAAATGGAAACGCCAGTGACTCTGATCTTGTGTCTTGTGTCTTGTGTCATCTGTCTTGCGTCTTGCGTCTTGTGTCTTCAAGTCTTGTGTCTTCTTCTCTTGCGTCGTTTCATCTGGCCCATTTGCCGGAGACGGAGGGGAGGCGGCCTTGGCCGACGATTTCATAGTTGGTGGCGCCCACCGCCCCTTCGAGGGGGATGCCGATGGCGCGTTTCCACACTGCGCTCATGCTCTCCGCGGTGTGGCAGCCCCAACTTTTACAATAAGCATTGCGGGCGAAGACCGCGGCGTGGAGGCGGGGCAGATCGCGTTCATGCAGCCAGGCGGTGGACACCGCAGTGACTTCATTGCCGTAATCGAGCATGAAGGCGTAGCGGTTGGAGTGGCCGAAGAAATCGAAGGTGGTGATGGCTTGGTCGGGGCGGGAGTTGATGGCATGGATGAGGCTGCCGCCGCTGTTAATCCAGATCAGGGTGGCACCGTACTTGGTGGCGAGCTGGGCAATCCACTTGGTGTACGGGGCGTTGTCTTCGCGACCGCGGGATTGGTAGCCGGGTTGATAGACCAGCCACACAATCCTGGCCGCGGAGCCGTTGGCTCTGCGCAGTTCCTCCATCCGCAGCGTCGAGGCCCGCACGAAGTTGGCCCACCAGCGGTCGTGCTGGTCGGCTTTGACGCGATAGTTTTCCCACCGCCGCAGGGCGGGGCCGCCGGTGACGATGACATGCTCGGCTTGGCACCAGGAAGCAAGCAGCAGCGCGCTAATCGCGGCGAGGCGGAGCAGGCGGGTCATCGGCGCAGGCGGCTGGGGTCAGGAATCTTGGGTGCAGCTGCCGTTGCGGATGATTTCAAGGAAGCTCTGCGGTTCCAAGGCGGCCCCGCCGATGAGCGCACCGTCGATGTCCGGGCAGGCCATGAGTTCCGCGGCGTTGCCGGGTTTGACGCTGCCACCGTATTGGATGCGCAGTTTGGCGGCGCTATCCGGGCCGTAGAGTTCGGCAATGACGGAGCGGACAAAGGCGTGGGCATCCTGGGCTTGCGCCGAGGTGGCGGTGACGCCGGTGCCGATGGCCCAGACCGGTTCGTAGGCGATGACGAGTTCTGCCAGGTCCTTGTCGGAGACCTCCTTGAGGCCGGCGGTGAGTTGGGTGCGCAGGATTGCCTCAAGCTGTCCGGCCTCGCGTTGGGCGAGGGTTTCGCCGATGCAGAAGATGGGCTTGAGATTGGCCTCGCGCGCCTTATGGATCTTGGCGTTGAGGGTGGCGTCGGTTTCGCCGTAGATGGCGCGCCGCTCGCTATGGCCGATGATGACGTAATGGACGAACAACTCGCGCAGCATCAACACGCTCACTTCGCCGGTATATGCGCCGGCATCGTGCTCGGAACAATTCTGCGCGGCGATCTGGATGGCTTGGGCCTCGTTGCTGGCACTGGGAGAGCGGAGGATATCGGCGAGTTTGGCGAGGGAAACAAAGGGCGGGGCGATGACGATTTCAGCGTGGAACGACTGGCCCTGGAGCTTGGAGAGGAAGCTCTTGAGGAAATCCTCGGTGGCGGAGACTCCCATGTTCATTTTCCAATTGGCGGCGAAGATCGGTTTGCGGTTCATATGTGTGGGGTAGGGGGTGGATTCGAGACGGGTGGGATGGGCTCAGAGCTCGCTGAGGGCGGCGACGCCGGGCAGGACTTTGCCTTCGAGGAGTTCTAACGAGGCACCGCCGCCGGTGGAGATAAAGGTCATTTGATCCTCCAGGCCGAATTGGTTGACCGCAGTGACCGAGTCGCCGCCGCCGATGATGGTGGTGGCCCCGCGGCGGGTGGCTTCAGCCACCGCCTCGGCCACCGCGCGGGTGCCTTTGGCAAAGCTTTCAATTTCGAAGACGCCGACGGGGCCGTTCCAGAGGATGGTTTTGGCGTCGAGGATGATGTCGCGGAACTCCTCGATGGCGCGGTCGCCGATGTCGATGCCCATCCAGCCGGTCGGCACACCGCCGCCTTCCTCGAACAGGGCGGTGCAACGGGTGAGCGCGCCTTCTTCGAATTTATCGGTCTTGCGGGTGTCGGCGGGCAGCAGGAAGGTTTTGCCCAGGGCCTCGGCCTTGGCCAGGATTTCCAAGGCGAGGTCGAGTTTGTCGGCCTCCACGCGGCTGTTGCCCACCTCGTAGCCTTTGGCCTTGAAAAAGGTGAAGGCCATGGCGCCACCGACGAGGATGGTGTCGGCCTTTTCCATCAGGCTCATGATGACCTGGATTTTGTCGGAAACCTTGGAGCCGCCCATGATGACGACGAACGGGCGGGCGGGGGTGGTCAGTTCGCCCTGCAGGTACTTGAGTTCGCGCTCCATGAGGAAGCCCATGGCGCTTTGCTTCACGTAATGGGTCACCCCTTCGGTGGAGGCATGGGCCCGGTGGGCGGTGCCGAAGGCGTCGTTGACGTAGATCTCGGCGGTGCCTGCGAGTTGTTGGGCGAAGGCCGGCTCGTTGGCCTCCTCTGCGGCGTGGAAGCGGGTGTTTTCGAGAAGCAGGACGGCCCCGGGTGGCAGCGCGGCCCGCAGCGCGGCGGTTGCCGGGCCGATGCAATCCGGGGCGAGCGTGACGGATTGGCCGAGGAGGGTGCCGAGGTGGGCGGCGGCGGGGGCCAGCGAGAAGGTGGCATCGGGCTTGCCTTTGGGCCGGCCCAAATGCGAGCAGAGCACCAGCTTCGCGCCGCCGGCCAGCAGGTGGCGGATCGAGGGGATGGCGGCTTGGATGCGGGTGTCATCGGTGATGGCACCGTCTTTGAGCGGGACATTGAAGTCCACGCGCATGAGAACTTCTTTGGCGGAAACGTCGAGGTCGCGGATGGATAGCTTGGCCATGGGGGGAGAAATACCGCCCGAGACCCGCCCCGCTGTCAAGCATTGCCTGCGCATGGCGGCGAAAAGTGCCGGATTGTGCACGGCGCTAGCCCACCAAGCGGCGTTGGGTGGCGCCATTGACCGGTTCACACAGGCGATAGCCGTCGCCGTGGCTCGGCAGGCTGGCAAGCAGCGCGTCGCGGGCGGCCGCGGTGGGGAAATCCAAGCCGATGAGGGCGCGGCCGACGCGCTCGCCGGATTGGCGGTAGTTGAAATAACACAGGTTGGCCTGGCCACGGATGTGCTGGCCGAGAAAGTCATGCAGGGCCCCGGCGCGTTCGTAAAAATCCAGCCGCAAAAACGCCGGATGTTGCAATAAATCGCCGCGCAGCGGAATGGCGCGGAACGCAACGTCGGTCGCCCCCGTCAGGTCCTGCCACGCGAAGCCATGGGCATCGAGTTTGGCAGGCACCGCCGCCACCACCGCCGGATCGTCGGCGTTGATGGTGAACACCGGCCAGGCGTCCGCCGCGTCGTTCATGCCGTATTGGAAATCACCCAGGTTGATGCCCTCGAAGCATGAGTCCAACAATTCCAACATGGTGCCGGGCCGCTCGGGGATGCGCACGCGCAGGGTGCGGCTCGTGTTGTTAGATAAGTCCAGTGTCTGGGCGATGGAGCCGAGTTGGAGGAAGTCGATATTGGCGCCGCAGAGGATGACCAACACGCGTTGGCCGGCGAGGGCGGCGCGGTTGCGCAGGACTGCGGCGAGGCCGAGCGCGCCGGCCGGTTCGGCGATGCAACGCATGCCTTCCCACAGCGTGCGCATCGCCTGGCACACTTCGCCGTTGGTCACCGTCTCAATGTGATCGAGGGTGGCCTGGCAGATTGCAAACGGCAGATCACCGGCCTGCCTAACAGCCGTGCCGTCGCAGAACAGGTCGAGGTGGTCCAGCGCGACGGGGCGGCCGGCGGCCAGCGCGGCTTGCATCGACGCCTGGCCGACGCCCTCGACGCCGACGATGCGGATGTCAGGCCAGTAGGTTTTGAGCCAGGTGGCAACGCCGGCTGCCATGCCGCCGCCGCCGATTTGCAGGTAGGCGGCATCGAACGGGCCGTGGCCGGAGAGCACCACTTCGTCGGCCAGGGTGCCTTGCCCGGCAATCACCTCGAGGTCGTCGTAGGCGTGGATATACACCGCGCCGCTGGCCGCCTCATCGGCGCGCGCCGCGCTCACCGCGTCGTCATAGCTATCGCCGGCAAGATGGATCTGCACCGACCCGGCCCCGAGTTGGCGCACCGCGGCGAGTTTCACCCGCGGCGTGGGCCGCGGCATGTAGATGCGGGCTTGGATGCCGAGGGTGTGGGCGGCCAGCGCCACCCCTTGGGCGTGATTGCCGGCGGAGGCGGTGACCACGCCGCGGGCGGCTTGCGTCGGGCTGAGCACGGCCATGCGGTTGCAGGCGCCGCGCCATTTGTACGCCTTGACCGGCGAGAGGTCCTCGCGTTTGACCCAGATTTCCGGGCCGGCTCCGGGCAGCAGCAGGCGCTCCAGCGGTGTGGCCTGGCCGAAGCGGTACACCCGCTCGCGGGCAAACAAGATTTGCTGCCGCAACCGGTGTTCCAATGGCAATGCCTCGCGCTCCATGACCATGCTTGTGCCCGATCCCACCCGATCCGGCAAGCGCGATGCGCAAGAATTGTTGTTGGAGCGCGGGCTTGAGCCCGCCTCTCCCAGCGGGCCGATTCTTCATTTTCCTTCCCGTTTGCCTGATCCTCACCATAGACTTTCGCCATGCCAGCGCCGTCCCGCCGCCCATTTCACAACCCGCGCCAACCCGGCCCTCACGCCGCCGGCAAGCCGCCGCAGGGCAAGCTACTGCAAGGCAAAGCCCATTCCCCGCACGGCCAGCCGGCTGCCCCGCCAGCCGAGCGCGGCTGGGACCCGGTGGCGGCGTGGTATGACAAACTGGTGGGGGAAAGCGGCTCGGATTACCACCGCCAGGTGATTTTGCCGGCCACCCTGCGGTTGTTAGATCCGCGGCCAGGCGAAGCGGTCATCGACGTGTGCTGCGGCCAGGGGGTGCTGCTCAAGCCATTGTTAGATGCGGGCTGCGGCCAGGTGACCGGCATCGATGCCAGCCCGCGCCTGATCGCGGCGGCCAAGGCGCGCCACGGCGCGGAGCGGCGGGTACGGCTGCTCACGGCGGATGCGTGTGCGCCGGGGGCCTGGGCGGATGGCAGCCATGATGCGGCCACCTGTGTGATGGCGGTCCACGATGTGGCGGATGCGGTGGCGTTGTTTGCCAACATGGCCCGCGCGCTCAAGCCGCAGGGCCGCGCGGTGGTGGTGTTGATGCACCCGTGTTTCCGGATTCCGCGGCAAAGCCATTGGGGTTGGGATGCGGACCAGAAAATCCAATACCGGCGGCTGGATGCTTACGGTTCGCCGCGGGACATTCCCATCACCACCCATCCCGGCAAAGCTTCCGGCGAACAAACCACCTTCCATCACCGGCCGCTGGCCGAGTTGCTCAGCGCCATCGGCCGCGGCGGCCTCGCCGTGACCGCCTGCGAGGAACTCTACAGCCACCGCCGCTCCCAAACCGGCCCCTTCAGCAAGGCCGAACACCGCGCCGCCCAGGAGTTCCCCCTCTTTCTCGCCCTCACCGCGCGGCGAATCTGACGCCGGATGTGACGGCGGCCGCGCGTAAGGCTCAGACATCCTGAACTCGAAGGAAATGGCGTGAGTTCAGGTGAAGAAAGGCGGCGGGCAAATTGCCAGTTGTGTTCCAAGAATGATGCCAGTTTCCGCACACAACCGGCATTCTGCCCAATACGGTTTACTTAGCACCCTTGGTGGTTTGAGTCGAGGCTCCGGGCAAGGTGCCCGGGCCACCTGTGGCGCGGGCATCCTGCCCGCCGCCTCTTCCTGTCTCGTCCCTGTCGCGTCTTAAGTAAACCGTATTGGGCAGAATGCCCGGCGCCAAACGGGCGCATTTGATTTTCCCGAGACTGACGAAATCCCGGCAGAGGTCAGGATGTCTGAGACCCGCTTCAGCAAGGCAGGCCAATGATCGGCTTGGACACTAACCTCCTCGTGCGCTACCTGACCCGTGACGATGCGGCTCAATACCGGGCGGCCATGCACTTGCTCGCTCGCAAAGGGGCGGGCTTTTTTGTTCCCGAGCTGGTGCTGGTGAGCTGGTGCTGGTGGAAGTGGACTGGGTTCTAACCAGCCTCTGCCTCTACCAATGGACGGCGGTCGAAGTGGCGGAGACGTTTTTCCGCTTGCTCACCATTCACAACCTGGCGTTTGAAAACGAAGACCGGCTGCGCGCCGCGCTGCGCGCGGTCTTGCAAGGCGCCTATCTATCAGACGAACTGATCGCCGCCCACTGTCAGGAAGCCGGCTGCGCCAAGCTGGCCAGCTTCGACAAGGCGCTCGTCAAACGCCACGGTGCCTTCGCCCTCGTCCCCAAGGCCAAGTGAGCGAGCGGAGGAGCGGATGCCGACCCGACCGGCTGGCCCGTCAACCCCGGGACTCCTCGGCGCAACAACTTTCTTGATAAGGGGAGTCTCCTCTAGTAGGACCGCCTCACGTCCCACACGGCCACGCGCGGGGGAGGGGCGATTTTCCCCACGCCAGCGCTTGCGTGGCGCGGCGGCATGCGACAGGCTGCGCGGCATGCGCGACGTGATGATCGAAACGGTGGATCTCCACCGCAGCTACCGGGTGGGCAACAAGGCCATTGAGGTGCTCCATGGCATCGACCTGCGTGTCCACCGCGGCGAAAAGCTGTTTTTGTGCGGCCCGAGCGGCGCGGGCAAGACCACCTTGCTCTACACCCTCGCCGGGCTCGAGCGCCCCGAACGCGGCAGCGTTCACATCGATGGGGCCGACCTCTACGCCCTGGGCCGCCGCGAGCAGGCGCGGTTTCGCAATGCCCTCATCGGTTACGTGTTCCAAAATTACTACCTGCTGCCCGAGCTGACCGCCTTGGAAAATGTCGCCGTCCCCGGCGCCATCGCCGGCCGCGATGCCACCGCCGCCGCCATGCACGCCCTCACCCGCGTCGGCTTGGCCGATCGCGCCGCGCACCTTCCCGCCGAGCTCTCCGGCGGCGAACAGCAACGGGTGGCCATCGCCCGCGCCATCGTCAATGAACCGAAAGTGCTTTTCGCCGACGAACCAACCGGCAATCTCGATTCCAAAAACAGCAGCGAAATCATGAAGATCCTCCTCGACCTGGCCACCGAGCACGGCGTCACCTTGGTCGTCGTCACCCACGACCAACACCTCGCCAAGGCCGGCGACCGCACCTTGGTCATCCGCGATGGCTCGATTCATGCCCATGCCCACGCTCCCTGAAAAGTTTTAAAAACCAGCCCAAGTCGCGCAAGCTGTGGCGGTTACGGCTGGCGCGAGGCTTTGCTTCAATCATTTGTTTGACAGTGGCGGCGGGATTGGCACAGGCTGCGGCAACCTATGAATCGAACGCTTGTTCCAAAGGAGGGTCCGAAGCTGCGCTTGGTCGAAGCGGCCGAGAAGTTGTTTGCGCAAAACGGCTTTGACGTGGTGTCGGTGCGCGACATCACACAGGCGGCCGGAGGCAATGTGGCGGCGGTGAATTACTATTTTGGCAGTCGCGACGCACTGGTGGAGGTGGTGATGACCCGCTACCTGGTGCCGGTCAATGAGGAGCGTCTGGCGCGGTTGGAGGCTGCCGAGCGCAAATGGGCCGGTCAAGCGGTGCCGGTCGAGGACGTGGTGGCTGCCTTCGTGCGGCCGCTCATCACCCAGGTGGAAAACTCCGGGTTGTCCGAGTCGTTGTTTTATCGCCTCGTGGGGCGGATTTTCGGTTCTCATGGCGTGGCGATTCCTGCCACGCTCCAGACGCAAATGGGCGTTTTAATCGACCGCTTCACCCGTGCGTTGGGCAAGGCATTGCCCACGGTGGCGGAGGAGGAATTGGTGTGGCGCTTGCATTTTGTGGTTGGGGCGATGATCTACATGCTGACGCACGGGGAGACGGTGCCGCGGTTGGCGCCAGGGGCGGCCGGCACGTCGGGCATGGATGCCACGCTGGAGCGCTTGCTGCGCTTTACCGTGGCCGGGTTGCGCGATGGGGTGATGAGTCCGCCGGCGGATCAGGCGAGCTCGAACGGTCATGCCAGCGACGGGTTCGGAGTGACGGTGCAAGGCGCGGGACAGGAGTTGGCCGGCGGTCCCGGAGCGCCGCTTCAAGGCGGCGAGGCACCAGAGGAGGACCACGAAGGGACGAGTCAAACTGCGGAACAGGTGCCGGATGAAGATCAGGAATGGACGAGCCAAACCGTGGAACAGGTGCCAGATGAAGACCAGGAATGGACGAGTCAAACCGTGGAACAGGCACCAGATCAGGCACCAGATGAAGATCAGGAAGCGACGAGCCAAACCGCAGAACAGGCACCAGATCAGGCACCAGATGAAGATCAGGAAGTGACGAGTCAAACTGCGGAACAGGTGCCGGATGGCGGTCACTGGCCGCTGCCACAGGGGGCCGACGAGCCGCCTGCCAAGCCCGGGAAAAAGCGGGCGAAGAAGGTCGAGCAGGACAGCCCGCAGGTCATGTTTGAATTCTAAATTGTTCTCTTGAACAGGTCGCTGACGGTGCTAAGGTGCGGGCGTGAGCCCATCACCAGTGGAGACATTGCGCCGGCAACTGCGGGAAAAATTTCCTCAGGCGCATGGGGTGCGGCCGGATGTGGGGGTGGCCGGGGTGGCTGGGTTGGCGGTGACGGTGGCGAGTTTTCCGTTGGGGGCCGTTGCGGAGGTGGTGGCGGCTGGGGCGGGGGCCGGAGTGTTGTTGGTGGTGGCCGGGTTGCTCGGCGAGGCTGACGAAGTTGACGAGGTGAGTGCGCACCCGCAAGTGGTGTTGGTGGACGGGGCGGATCGCTTCGATCCGGCGTCGTTTTCCGGCACGGCTTGTTCGCGGCTGCTGTGGGTGCGTTGCCAGTCGGCCGGCGACATGCTCAAGGCGGCGGATTGGTTGGTGCGCGATGGCAACGTGCCGACAATCTTGCTAGACGCGACCGGGTTGGCGCGGCGGGATTTGACGGCGTTGCCGGCGTCCGGCTGGTGGCGGTTGAAGCAAGGTGCTGCGAGCAGCGGGTGTCGGCTGGTGGTGCTGGCGCCATTTCCGCTGGTGGTGTCGGCGAGCTTGCGGCTGGTGCTATCGGCCGGGCTTACGCTGGGGGATTTCGATTGTGGGCGCGACGAATTGCGGCAGCGATTGCGGCCGGTGGCGCATCAGCTGCGCCACGCCACCTGACGCTTGCCATGTTTGCCGCACTGCATATTCCGGATTTCCCCATGGTGGCGGCCCTGCGCGGGCGGCCGGAGGTGTGGCGGCGGCCGTGCGCGGTGCTGGCGATTCCGGCGGGGACTGTCCGCCAGGTGCCACCCGGGTTGTTGGCGGTCAATCCGGCGGCGCGGGTGGCCGGTCTCGCCGCCGGCTGGCCGCTCAATCGCGCCTTGGTCCGCTGTCCGGATCTGCTGGTTCTTGGCCGCGATCCTGTCGCCGAGGCGGCATTGCGGGCGGAGTTGCTCCAGATCGGGGATGCTCTCACCCCGGATGTGGAAATCACCACCGAGGATTGCCTGCTGCTGGACCTGTCGATGTGCTCGCAAGCGTTCGTGGAGGCGTTGGAAACGGTTGCTTTAAACGGAATCGAACTGTCTCATGCCCAATCGATTACGCCGGATTTGGCGCATCTGGCGGTGCATCATGCAGCGACGCGTGGGCGGCTGGTGGAGCCGGCGGATCTGGCGGCGCTGCCGCTGGAGGTGCTGGGTTGGTTGGCGGGTGGGGAGGCGGCGGGACGTGGCGCACGCCTTCCGGCGAATGCGGCTGCGGGAGTGGGAGCTGGGCGGGCACAAGGCGGCGGCGGGGCGGAGTTGGAGCTGTTGGCAGGGTGGGGGTTGCGCACGTTGGGGGATTTCATGCAATTGCCGCGGCAAGCGCTGGCGGAGCGGCTGGGGCCTGCGCCCGGCCGCTGGCACGATGTGCTGCATGGCAAGGTGTGCCGGTTGCTGCGGCTGCACCGGCCGCCCGAGTCCTTTTGCCAAGCCTATGATTTCGAGGAGCCGGCGGTGGCGCTGGAGGCGCTGGAGTTTGCGCTCAAGCGCTTGTTGCACACCTTGGCGGCGCGCTTGGCAGCGCGCCAGCTGGCGGCGGACCGTCTCGACTTGCAGCTGGTGTTGGAATCCGGCGCGGTGATCAGCCGCCAACTGCGATTGCCTGAGCCGCAATCCTCGGTCGCGGGGATGTTGCCGCCATTGCAGGCGTGGCTGGACTCGCTGCGCCTGGATGCGGCGGTGAGCAGGGTGGAGTTGGATGCCGGCAGCACCTTTGCCATTGCCGCCCAGCGCGAGTGGTTCGGCCGCAGCCTGCCCCAACCCGAACGCTGGGCGGAAACCCTCGCCAAACTCGAGGCTTTGTTAGGTCCCGGGCGGGTGGGCATTCCGGTGCCACCCGTGTCGTTCAAGCCGGATGGGTTCACCCTGCGGCCGGCGGTGGGCGCGACAGGGGCCGTTCCCAACGCCGGGTTCCAGCCCGAGGCGGCGCTGCCGCTGCACCGGTATCGCCCGCCCTGCGCGGTCGCCGTGGCCAGCGAGTTGCGCGCCGGCCGGCCGTGGCCATTGGCCTTGCTCAGCGGCCCGCATCCGGGCCGCATCGTGGATTGGCGCGGGCCATTTCCAGTTTCCGGTGCCTGGTGGGAGCCCGCCGCCGCCTGGCAACGGCTGGAATGGGACATCCAACTCGACAGCCGCCAGCTGCTGCGGCTGGTCTATCAAACGCCGGACTGCTGGCACCTCGAGGGCGTTTACCCATGACAGCGGCCTTTGCAGAACTGCATGCGCGCTCGGCGTTTTCCTTCCTGGACGGGGCGAGCCAGCCGGAAGCATTGGTCCGCCACGCCGCCAGCCTCGGCTACCAATCCATCGCCATCACCGATGTGGCCGGCTTTTACGCGTCGGCCCGCGCCCATCACGCCGCCCGCGACGCTGGCATCCGCGCGGTGGTCGGATGCATGTTGGACCTGCCCGGCGGCACGCGCTTGCCGGTGCTGTGCGCCACCCGCGACGGCTATCGGATGCTGTCGCGGCATGTGACCGACTGGCATTTTGCCGGCGCGGGCAAGGACAGCAAGAATGGCGGCGGGCAGGATGCCCGCGCCACCGTGGCCCGGGCATCCTGCCCGGAGCCGTCCTTGGCCGGCGGGGGCTTGATCGCCCTGACCGGCGACCGCGACGGGCCGCTGTGCCGGCCGTTGTTGCGCGGCGACAGGGAGGGCGCCCTGCAGGCCGCCACCAACTTGTTAGCCACGTTCGGGCGCGGCAACGTCTATGTCGAACTCAACCGCCACGGGTTGCGCGACGACGGCCGCCTCAACCGCCAGTTGATGGATATGGCCGCGCACCTGCGCCTGCCGTTGTTAGCCAGCAACGCGCCCCTGCACGCCACGCGCGGCGAGCGGCGGCTGGCGGATGCCTTCACCTGCCTGCGCCATCACGTGGCGCTCGACGACGCGGGGCGTTTGTTAGCACCGAATGGCGAGCGCCATCTGAAGGCGCCGCGCGCGATGGCGGAACTTTTCGCCGACGTGCCGGAGGCCGTTAGGAACACGCTGCGTCTGGCGGATCGGATTGAATTCACCCTGGAAAACCTCAACTACCGCTTCCCGGATTTTCCCGATGGCCGCGGCAACCCGTTGTCGTTAGGTGAACAAGCCACCCTCCTGCGGCGCTTTGTCTATGCCGGGGCCTCGCGCCGTTACGGGGTTTGCAGCAAGAAGGTGCGCGCGCAGCTCGAGCACGAGTTGGCGCTGATTCAAAGGCTGGGGTTTCCGGGGTATTTTCTCATCGTCAACGACTTGGTCGAGTTCGCGCGGGGCCGCGGCATCCTGTGCCAGGGGCGCGGCTCGGCGGCGAATTCGGCGGTGTGTTATGCGTTGGGCATCACGGCGGTCGATCCGGTCGGCTGCGGCTTGTTGTTTGAGCGCTTCCTCAGCGAGAACCGCAAGAGCTGGCCGGACATCGACATCGACTTTCCTTCCGGCGCGCGCCGCGAGGAAGTCATCCAACATGTGTTTGCCAAGTATGGCGCGCGCAATGCGGCGATGACGGCCAACGTCATCACCTACCGGCGGCGCTCCGCGTTCCGCGAAATGAGCAAGGTGCTCGGCTTGCCCGCCGCCGCCGCCGACCGCTTTTCTAACGGGCCGGCGGCATTCCATGGCGAGGGCGCGCCGGAGGAGGAGGACGCGCCGGACGCGCGCGAGACGGAGTTTGACGACCTGGTGGCCGCCATCCTGCCGCCCTCGCACCCGCGGCTCGCGGCGCTGTCCCATCTCTATCATGCGGTGCTCGGCATGCCGCGCCACCTCGGCCAGCACTCCGGCGGCATGATCGTGTGCGACCACGGCCTCGACGCGGTGGTGCCCTTGCAGCCGGCCACCATGCCCGGCCGCCACGTCGTCCAGTGGGACAAGGACGATTGCGAGGACATGGGCATGGTCAAGATTGATTTGTTAGGCCTGGGCATGCTTGCGGCGATGGAGCAGGCGTTGGAGATCTGCGCGCGGCGCGGCCGGCCGGTGGATTTGGCGGCCATCCCGAAGGATGACCCGGCGGTCTTCGAGATGTTATGCCGCGCCGACACGGTCGGCACCTTCCAAGTGGAAAGCCGGGCGCAGATGGCCACCTTGCCGGTGCTGCGGCCGGCCACCTTTTACGATCTGGCCATCGAGGTGGCGCTCATCCGGCCGGGGCCGATAGTCGGGGACCTGGTCCATCCCTATCTGAACCGCCGCAACGGGCGCGAGGCAATCGATTGCATTCATCCGGCCTGTGAGGAAATTCTGCGGCGCACGCTGGGGGTGCCGTTGTTTCAGGAGCAAGTGTTGCGCATGGCGATGGAGGTGGCGGGCTTCAGCGGCGCGGAGGCCGACGAGCTGCGGCGGGCGATGGCCTGCAAGCGCAGCGACGAGCGGATGGAACGGGTGACGGCCAAACTGCGCTTGCGCATGAGCGAACGCGGGGTGGCCGCCGAGGTGCAGGAGAAAATCGTGAGCGCGATCGGCTCGTTCGCGCTCTACGGGTTTCCCGAGAGTCATGCCATCTCCTTCGCTTTGATCGCTTATGCGAGTTGTTGGCTCAAGGTGCATCATCCGGCCGCATTCTATGCCGGGCTGATCAACCATCAGCCGATGGGTTTCTATTCGGTCAACACCCTCATCCAGGACGCGCGGCGCCACGGCTTGCGTATCAAGCCGGTGTGTTGTTTGCACAGCGCGGCTCTAACGGAAGTGGCGGACGATGCCAGCTTGCGCCTCGGCCTGCACCGGCTCAAGGGGCTGGGTGCCGCCACGATTGCCAGGATCGTCGCCGAGCGGGCGCGCGCGCCATTTGATTCGCTCGAGGATTTTCTGGCGCGGGTGCGGCCGGCGGCGAAGGCGAAGCGGCTGTTAGCCCGGGCCGGCGCCTTGAACGGGCTGCCGGAAACCGGCCACCGGCGGCAGGCGTTGTGGCAGGTCGAGTTGCCCTTGTATGACGACTTGCTGGCGCCGGATGCGGCGCAGCGGCAGGGCGTGTTGCCGGCGATGACGCCGGAGGAGCGGCTGGCGGCCGACTTGCAGGCGCAGGGGGCCACCACCGGGCCGCATCCGTTGCGGTTATGGCGCGCGGCGGCGGGCACGCCGGAAATCCTCCGCGCCTGTGATCTGCAACACTTGCCTAACGGATTGCGGGTGGTCCTCGCCGGCATGGCGATTTGCCGCCAGCGGCCGGGCACTGCCAAGGGCCACTGTTTCATCTCGTTGGAAGACGAAACCGGCATCGCCAACCTGTTCGTTCCCAGGGCGACATTCCAGCGCCTGCGCTTGGTCATCACCAGCGAGCCATTTTTGTTAGCACACGGCCGCATCCAACGCGCTGAGGGCGACCAGGCGGTGGTGTACGTCACCCAGATCGAGCCGCTGCCGGGAATTGCCGCCGGGCATGCCGCGGAGTCGCATGATTTCCATTGAGTGGCGGTCGATGGCCGTGGTAGGCGGTATGGCATCTTGCAACTGGCGGCGGCGCAGCGCTGCGCGCGCGGCGGCGACGCACTCTGGCGGGAAGGTGGAGGTGAATGCCTTGTTAGGCAGGGAGCGTTTGGCGAGCGTGGCGGAGGTATCAACCAACACCAGCACCACGTCGAACTCCTCGAGCTTGTGGAAATCCTCAATCACCGAATCGGTCTCCCGCAGTTGCTCCACGAGCTGCTCCCGGGCCTCGGCGAGGCGTTGCGACGCGTCGCGCCGGAGGGCGGCGGCTTTGGCCAACGCTTCACGTGAGGCCACCTCGTTGATGCGGCCCAGGATATTCGGTTTCATCCAGTCCGCGGCATTGCGTTCCTTGCGGCGCGCCTCCGCTTCGGCTTGTGTGGCCGCCGTGAGCGCCTTGGTCACCTGGTATTCGGCGGTGAACAGGTTTTTGATGAGGATGGCGAGGCGTTCGGCTTGGGCCTTGGCGGCGCCATGTTGGGTCGCCGCCAGTTGGGTCAGATTGGCCACCGTCAGTTTGGCGTTGGGCAGATCCGGGTGCTGCAGCGGCCCGAGGGCGACAGGCAAGTCCGCCGCGAGTGCGTTGCACAGCCAGGCCAGCGAGAGCACGGCGCATGCTCTAACCCATCGCAAGGGAGGCGGGTATTGTTTCATCGCGTCATGAACGATAGCAAAACATGGCCACCTCCGGTCAATCCAATAATTCCCGGCCGGGTCGTGGCACCGGGCATGCCGCCCAATACGGTTTACTTAGCACCCTTGGTGGTTTGAGTCGAGGCCCCGGGCAAGATGCCCGGGCCACCTGTGGCGCGGGCATCCTGCCCAATACTGTCAGTTTAGCAAATCATAACGGTGGTTTGCCGGATTCTCGTTACCGGCTTGGTCCCGCGTTTCCTCACTGGGAACTTGGGTCTGGGCTTTGCTTTGATGGTGCGCGCG
>CAIZNN010000242.1 GCA_903934285.1 Akkermansiaceae bacterium
ACCGCCCCCACCGCCAGCCCCACATGAACCCAATCGGCAGATTGCCGCAATCCCCGCCAATTCTGGCACGGATTCCGCTTTCGGCCAAGCGGAGGATTTTCTGAAAGCCCGCCTCTCAGCCCCCACAACACACCCCAACCCCACAACCAACACCCCACCATCCATGGCAAAATATAAATTGGAATACATCTGGCTCGACGGATACACCCCCACGCCGAACCTCCGCAGCAAGACTCTGGTCAAGGACTTCGATAGCTTCCCCGCCCTCGAACAACTCCCGCAATGGGGCTTTGACGGCAGTTCCACCCGCCAAGCCGAAGGCCGCAGCTCGGATTGCATGCTCAAGCCGGTGGCGGTGCATCCAGACAGCACCCGCCGCAATGGCGTGCTGGTGATGGCCGAAGTGATGATGCCGGACGGCACCACGCCGCACCCGACCAACAGCCGCGCCACCGTGCTGGATGACGCCGGAGCCTGGTTCGGTTTTGAGCAGGAATATTTCCTGTTCCAAGATGGCCGTCCGCTGGGGTTCCCATCGGATGGCTTCCCGCCGCCACAGGGCGAATATTATTGCGGCACCGGCTACAAAGCCGTGGGCGACATCGGCCGCCAAATCGTCGAAGAACACCTCGACCTGTGCCTCGACGCCGGCATCAACCACGAAGGCATCAATGCCGAGGTCGCCAAAGGCCAGTGGGAATTCCAGATCTTCGGCAAGGGCTCGAAGACCGCGGCCGACCAGGTCTGGGTCGCCCGCTATATCCTCAACCGCCTCTGCGAAAAATACAGCATCGAAGTGGAATACCACTGCAAGCCGATCCGCGGCGACTGGAACGGCTCGGGCATGCACGCGAATTTCTCCACCACCCACATGCGCGAAGTCGGCGGCAAAGCCTACTTCGACGCGCTCATGGCGGCCTTCGCCGAATATCGTGAGGAGCACATCGCCGTCTATGGCCCGGACAACCACCTGCGTCTAACCGGCCTGCACGAGACCCAGTCCATCGACAAGTTCACCTTCGGCCTGGCCGACCGCGGCTCGTCGGTGCGCATCCCCCACAGCTTCATGAACAACGACTACAAGGGCTACCTCGAGGATCGCCGCCCCAATTCGCAGGGCGACCCCTATCAGATCGCCTCGCGCATTCTCAAGACCATCACCACGGTGCCCACGCCCTGAACCGGCGCGCTCTAACGCGCAGGGCATTGCCGATAGCCGGCCGTCTTCCGCCACCCCGGGAGGCGGCCGGTGTTCGTGGCGCCGCGCCGCCACACCACGACACGCCGCCAAGTGCCGGGCCTTGTAGTGCCGGGCCTTGTGCCGCTTACCCCGACAACCTCGCCCTTAGCAACTCGCTCACCTGCTTGGGATTCGGTTTGGTGGTCGCGGATTTCATCACTTGTCCGGTTAGAAAATTGAGCAGCTTGTCATTGCCTGCCTGCACCGCCGCGACTTCCACCGGGTTGTTGGCAATCGTCTGGTCGACGAGGGTTTCCAATTCCCCGGCGGCGGCTGGTTTGAAACCAAGCGCGGCGGCTATCGCCGCAGGCGCCTGGTCCGCTGCGTCGAACATCACCGCCAACACCCCGCGCGCCTGGCTGGCCGCCAGCGTGCCGTTCTCCACCAGCACCAGCAACTCCCGCAGCTTCACCGCCGCCACCGGGCAGTCATCGATGCCAAGGGCGCGCTCATTCAGCATTCCTAACAAGTCATTGATGATGAAGTTGGCCACCTTCTTGCCGGGGATGGCGGCATCGCAGGCCGCCTCGAAATAACCGGCCAGATGCTTGTCCGACGACAGCACCGATGCATCGTACGAGGTGACGCCCAGGTCGCGCTCAAAGCGCAGCGCCAGCTCGTGCGGCAACTCCGGAACCAGCGGGCGGACCTTGTCTAACAATGGAGCGGTGCGCACCGGCAGCAGGTCCGGGCAGGAAAAGTAGCGGTAGTCGTGCGCATCCTCCTTGGTGCGCATGAGCTGGGTCTCCCCGCGTTCGTCATCCCAGCGCCGCGTCGATTGCAGCTGGGCGATGCCGTGGTCGAGATCCTCGCCCTGGCGCTGAATCTCAAAGTGGATGGCGCGGCGGATGGCGGAGATCGAATTGAGGTTCTTGAGTTCCACCTTGGCACCGAGCGGCTCTTCGGGCTTGCGCCGCAGCGAGATGTTGACGTCGCAGCGGAGTTGGCCTTTTTCCATGTCGGCGTCCGACACGCCGCCCTGGATGAGAATCATTTGCAGCGAGCGCAAATACGCCGACGCCTCCTCGCCGGATTCAAGATCCGCCTCGCTGACAATCTCCATCAGCGGCGTGCCGGCACGGTTGAAGTCAATGAGCGAGGAGTTGCCGAGATGGGTGGACTTGGCAACGTCCTCCTCAAGGTGAATCCGGTTGAGCCGCACCACCTTGTTAGCACGGGCAATGTGCTTGCGCGCATCGGGCGGATAGCAATGCGCATAAAGCGGCACCCCGCCGCCAATGCACAGCGGCAAATCAAACTGGGTGGTTTGAAAATTCTTCGGCATGTCCGGGTAAAAGTAACTCTTGCGGTCCCACTTCGAGATCTCCGGCGAGGTACAACCCAGCATGAGGCCGCTGAGCAGGGTTTTCTCGATGGCGAGCTGGTTGAGCACCGGCAAGGCTCCCGGCAGCCCGAGACAGACCGGACAGGTGTTGGTGTTGGGCTCCTCGCCAAACGACGTGCGACAAGCGCAGAACATCTTGGTCTGCGTTTTGACCTGGCAGTGGACTTCAAGACCGATGGTGACAAGGTAGGGCATGGGTGGGGGCGGCGCGCCGGTTATCAGCAAAAACACTCAAAACCTCAAGACGCAAGACTCAAGAGCACAAAAACAGCCACGCCGTAACCATTCTTCCCTGGAGTCTTCAAGTCTTGCGTCTCGCGTCTTGCGTCTCATTTCTTCCGGTCTTCAATGGCTTGCTTGACTTTCGGATCGTTAAGGGCCCGGGTCAGGTTGGGATGGCGCAGGAGCGAGGAGAAGTCCTTTTTGCGGGCTAGCCCTTGCAGGGCCGGATCATCGACAACGACGGCCCGCGGATAGGGCTTGCCGGTCGCGGGATCTATCCCGGTCGGCAGCGAGGTGGTGGATTCCGCAGCTATCAGCTTGGCCAAGGCCAGCCTCGCCGGCTCGGCCAGCGGATCCAAGCGCTTGAGCCAATCCTTGGGCAACACGGCTTCCACCGAGGATTTCATGCGCTGCAAATAGGCGGAAACCTTGCCGGCATCCGCCGATTTCTCCACCAACCCGCCAAGCTCTGCTATCGATCCGGCGTGATGCACCCACACGGCCCCCATGAGCCACAACCCGGCGGCGGCCACCACCGCGCACAGCAGGCGCAGCGGCACGTTGGTGAAGGGCGATGGCTCCCCGCCACCCGCCCGCACAAACGGACTGACAATGAATTTGACCAGGCCGCGCAGGAACCACATGGCCGCCACAAAAGTGACTGCCGGCACGCCCGTGGTGATGAACCCGGCGGGTTTTCCTAACAACTGGGATGACCACCCCGGCGCTTGCTGCCAAACCCAGAAGGCCAGCCATGCACTCGCGCCGAGAACCAGCGTGCCCAGCAACATCCGCGCGATCCCCCGCAACAATACAAAACCCGCACACAGCGCGAAAATCAGCAGTGCGCCAGTGACCAGATTGGGGTGCGACAGGGAATCAAGGGACATGGTGAAGATGGAAGATGGCGGATAGATGTTAGATATTACAAGATGGCGGATGCTCTGCGATCCACCATCCATTATCTTCTCTCGGCGCAGCGCTGCCGCAGCAGGTGATCGGTCACAACCAGGGTGGCCATGGCCTCGACGATGGGGACGGCACGGGGCAGCACGCAGGCATCATGGCGGCCGCGGCCTTCGAGTTGGGTGTTTTCGCCGCTGGCGGTGACGGTTTGCTGGACACTCATGATGGTGGCGGTGGGCTTGAAGGCGACACGGAACACGATGTCCTCCCCATTGGAGATGCCTCCTTGGATGCCGCCGGAATAATTGGTGAGGGTGCGCACTTTGCCTGCCTGCATGCGGAACGCATCGTTGTGCTCGCGCCCGCTGAGGCGGGTGCCGCTAAAGCCCGAACCAATCTCAAACCCCTTGGTCGCCGGCAGCGACAGCATCGCCTTGGCCAACTCCGCCTCCAGTTTGTCGAAGACCGGTTCGCCCAGGCCGGGCGGACAGCCGCGGATCACGCATTCGATCACCCCGCCCACCGAGTTGCCGTCGCTGCGGGCCGCCTTGATCAGCTCGATCATGGGTCCGACCAGCGCCGGATCGCCGGTGCGGACGATGTTAGATTCGATGGCCTCCGCAGTGACCGTGGCGGGATCGACCCGGGCCTCGAGATTTTGGATGGATTTGACCCAGGCGAGGATTTCGATGCCGGGCTGATAGGCGTCGAGCACTTGGCGGGCCACGGCGCCAGCCGCGACCCGGCCAATCGTTTCGCGGGCCGAGGCACGGCCACCGCCCGACGGGGCGCGGATGCCGTACTTGGCCTCGTAGGTGTAATCGGCGTGGCTGGGCCGGTAGCTGGTGACCATCTCCTGATAGGACTCCGGCCGCTGGTCGGTGTTGCGCACCACGATGGCGATGGGCGTGCCCAGCGTCAGCCCATCGTGGATGCCGGAGAGAATCTCCGCGGTGTCCGGCTCCTTGCGCGGCGTCACAATCTCGGATTGCCCGGGCCGCCGCCGGTCGAGCTGGCACTGGATCTGCGCGGCGCTCACCGCGATGCGCGGCGGGCAACCATCAATGACCACCCCCACGCCGCCGCCGTGGGATTCGCCGAAAGTGTGAATGCGGAAAATTTCACCATAGGTCGATGACATGCCCGAGGATAAGTCCGACCTCGGCGCTGGGCAAGCGCGAAGGCGCGCTTGGATGAATCGACGGATTTCGAGGGCGCGCGCACCCGGCTCCACGCCAAAACCGGCCAGCAAGCCGTAGAACCGGACTGACTGACAAAACCATTCAAACAACTCGGCCGGTGAGAGATCGCATCGAGCTGCCCGGAAATCCACCTCCCGCAAGCGGCAGCAGAAAGCAAGGCGCACTCCTCGGCATGGCAAGGTCCACGGTGGTGCAACAGGCCGTGACCGTCGATGCGGAGGGCATCCCATTCATACGCTTGTTGAATGAAATCTATTTGATAGATCCGTGCCTGCCCAGGAACCTGCTCATCGACCGGCCCGACCTAACTGAAGTGAGCCCGCGCGTTGTCACAAGTCAAGTTCCGCAACGAGGGGCCGGCTCCCAGGTTAGTAAAAATGTTGGTTTGCGGGAGCGCCCCCAAACCCATGCGCATCGCCCCGCCAGCCTCACCCGATCCCCTTCTGCAAATCCCTAACACTCCACAGCACCCCGGCTGCGGCTGCGGCGGCGGCTGCGGCTGCCGCGTGGCTCCGCAGTTTCCGCGCGCCGCTCGTGCGCTTCTCCCCAAACCGGTCCCGGCACCCCCGAAACACCCCGTCCACAAACGCACGGCTCCCGATCACCTCCCCATAACTGCTCCAGCGGTACTCCCCAGGATCGCTCACCATCCCCGCCCTAACCGGGCTCAAGTCGATGTCAAGTACTTTTTCCACTAGAGGAGTTTCCACTAGTACCTTTTCCACTAGTACCTTCACAAGTACCCTCCCTACGGAGTCTACAATGCGCGCGCCGCTCAAACCATGCAGGTTTGCTTTGACAGTTCGGGGGTGGTTGGCATCATGGTGGCGGGTCCCTGAGCCGGGCCGAATGAGTTAGAGAAATCCCACCCATGACACGCGCCGCGCAATTTCTCCGATGTGTTGCCGTGACCCTGCTGCTGACGCGAGCAGGGATGGCCGCCGAAATGACATGGGACGAACAACTGGCGCGGGCCTGCTCCGAGCGCTTGAAGGAGATCGACAAGGAACTGGCACAGATCACACCGCAGTTGGCGGGCTTGCCGAAGCTGCCGATCGACGACCAAGGCGGCACCGGCGGCTATGCCAGCATTCACGCCCACGGGGTGCCAGTGGCGGAGTCGCGGTCTGTGGTTGAGGTCCGCTGGGCGGCAAGTGCGGTGGTGGATTTGGTGGCACTGGTGCCGGCCCGGCGCTACGATGCGCGGGGCTTGGACGCCCAGTATGGCATGCCTGATGCCTTCACGGTGGAGTTGATCGACGCCAAGGGCGAGGTGCTCGGCAGCGTGGGGCGGGAACGCGCCGCGCGCAGCCATCCGGTGCGACGGGGGCATCCGTTTGTCTATCAGGTGAGTCCGCCCCTCGCGGCGGCGGGCTTGAGGATTTCGGCGGACCGGCTGTTTCCGGATGGGGACAGTGCTGAGAATTTTGTGCATGCGTGGGCGGAGGTGTTTGCCTTCGCCGGGGAGCGCAATTTGGCCCAGGGCGGCGAGGTGCGCAGCCTCGGCGGGGCGGCGCCGCCCGCACCCTGGCATTGGAACCCCGCCTTCCTCGTCGATGGTCAGACCCCCCTCGGCTTGCCCGAGGCCCCGGGCGAGGAGCACCGCAATATCGGCTGGCTCTCCCAAGGCCGCGCCAACGCGAGCGAAGCGGCCTCCGTGACGGTGGATCTGGGCGAGGCGGTGACCATGGATGGGGTGCGTCTGGTGCCGGCCAAGCGCCCGACCTCGGATTTGCCGAGCGGCTTTGGCTTTCCCCGCAAGCTGGAGATAGCGGTTAGCGAAACCGGTGACTTTGCCGACCGCGCCAAGGAGTCGCTGGTGGCCGAGTTGAAGTTGAGCAACCCCGGCCACAACCCGGTGGTGATCGCCTTCCCCAGCCGCCGCGGCCGTTTTGTTAGGATCGAGGCCACCGAGCTGTGGAAAGCCTTCGAGAGCTACCCGGCGTTTTTTGCCATGAGCGAAGTGGAAGTGCTGGCCGGCGACACCAACCTGGCGCTCGGCAAGGTGGCGCGCTCGCCGGACGGGATGCCCAACCTGTTTGCCACCGGTGGCACCTATTGGAGCAGTGCCGCCCTCACCGATGGCTTTGGCCCGGACGGCCGGCTGGTGGCGACCCGCGAATGGCTCAGCCAACTCGACGGGCGGCTGCAGCTGGAAACCCGCCGCCATGACTTGCAAGTCGAGGCCGGCCACGTGGTGAGTCAATGGCGGCGTGCGGGTTTTGCGGGATGGACAGTGCTGGGCTTGGCCGGGGCGTTTTTGCTGATTGCCTTGCCGATCCGCTACCGGGTGCACGCGCATCATGAATTGCTCAAGGTGCGGGAACGAATTGCCGGCGACCTGCACGATGAGGTGGGCAGCAACCTCGGCAGCATCCAGATGTTTGCCGATCTGGCCGAGGGGCGCGCCGGCCCGTCCGACGAGCTCAAGCGGATCCAGCGGATAGCCGCGGAAACGGTCAGCGCCGTGCGCGACATTGTCTGGTTGCTGCGGCCCCAAGGCGATCACCGGATCGGCACCACCGAGCACTTGCGCGAAACCAGCTCGATCATGCTCGAGTCACTGGAATGGCATTTCAGCGCGAACGAGGCCGCCTGGCAGGTGGAGTTACCCGAGGAGGCGACGCGGCACCTGTTCTTATTTTTCCGGGAGGCCCTGCACAACATCATACGCCACGCCCGGGCGGACAAGGCGGAGGTGCAAGTTGAAGTGAGCGCCACCCGGTTCGATCTCACACTCACCGATAACGGAGTGGGCATCACGCCGGAGCGCCTGGCACACCCCGCCACCCTCCACGCCTTGCGCCAGCGCGCCGAGGCGCTTGCCGCCGAGCTTAGCATCACCAGCCAGCCGGAAACTGGCACCCGGCTCCGGCTCAGCGTGCCCATTGCGCGCAAGTGCTGGCGCCGTGGGGCGCAACGGAAATAAGGGCGGCGGTGACGCGGCGCGCCGCCAAAGTTCCCCCGCGCGCCGCGGCCACCACGGCATGCCACGCGCCGCGGCAGCTACGATTCTGGCGGCGGCCCTTCGCGGCTTAGCGCGCTGCGCCAAAATTCGAGGCGTTCCTTGATGCGTTTTTCCATGCCCTGGTCGCCGGGCTGATAGTAGATGCGTCCCTCGGGCAGATAGGCCTGCGGGACATGGGCGCCGGCGAAATCATGCGGATAGAGATACTCCATCGACGCGGTGGGTTGACCGGAGGCCGCCGCGAGTTGCTTGCGGGTGGGCGTGCGCAAATGGGTCGGCACCGCCAGCGTCCGGCCGGTTTCCACATCGGCCAGCGCCAGGCCCAGCGCCACGTAGGCGGTGTTGGATTTGGGGGCGGTGGCCAGATAGACGGTGGCATGCGCCAGCGGGATGCGCCCCTCGGGCATGCCGACGAATTCCAGCGCATGATGGGCGTCGAGGGCCACCCGCAAGGCATTGGAATCAGCCAGCCCGATATCCTCCGATGCCGCGATGACCAAGCGCCGCGAGATGAACCGCGGATCCTCGCCGGCATACAGCATCTTCGCCAGCCAGTACAGCGCGGCATCGGGGTCCGAGCCACGAATGGATTTGATGAACGCGGAAATCGTATCGTGATGGGCGTCGCCATCCGCATCATACACCACCGCCTTGCGCTGGATCGATTCCTCGGCCACCGCCAACGTCAGGTGAATCACCCCGTCGGCCGCCGCGTGGGTGGTGAGCGCGGCCAACTCCAGCGCGCTGAGCGCCTTGCGCACGTCGCCGTCGGATTTCCCGGCCAGATGCAGCAGCGCCGCGGGCTCGACGGCAATGGGCAAGGCACCCAGGCCGCGCTCGACATCGGCCAGCGCCCGCTCCAACACCATCACCACGTCGGCCACCGGCACCGGCTCCAGTTGGAAAATCTGCGAGCGCGACACCAACGGCGAGTTGACGTAAAAATAGGGGTTTTGCGTGGTGGCGCCGATGAATCTAACAACCCCGCGTTCGATGTGAGGCAGCAGCACATCCTGCTGCGCCTTGTTGAAGCGGTGGATCTCATCGATGAATAAAATGGTCGTCTCGCCGCGCAAGTCCCGCCACGCCCTGGCCTGGTCGATTTTGGCGCGGATTTCCGCGACATTGGACTCCACGCCATTGAGGGCTTCAAAGCGCGAGCCGGTGGTGCGGGCGATGACGCTCGCCAAGGTGGTCTTGCCGGTGCCCGGCGGGCCATGGAAAATCAACGAGGTGAAGCGGTCGGATTCAATCGCGCGGCGCAACAACTTGCCCGGCGCCAGAATGTGGGCCTGCCCGGCCACCTCGTCCAACGAGCGCGGCCGCATCCGCGCCGCCAGCGGCTCGGCCGGCACCGGCTTGTCCGCCAAGGCGGGTGGATTGGAAAATAAGTCTGACATGGTAACTGGGGGCGGCTCTATCTAACAACAACATCCGGCGCTGGCGGCGTGTGCCGGGTCACGGCGGCGGTTCGGGCAAGCGGGCGAGCCGTTCCAAATCCAATTTCCAGGCATTGACGTTGAAGCGGGCGCGGCCGCGGGTTTTCACGTTTGCCAGCAGGGTGTTGAGAGCGGCGATGGCCTGGTCGCAAGCGGCGTTGCCTTTGGGTGCCTGGTCAAACACCGGATCGGACAAGAGCTGGAAATCGGCCAGGTAATCGCCCGCGATTTTCTGATAGATCGCCAGCCAGGACTCCTGTTGGCCCAGAGTCATGGTGGTCACGGCGGTAAAGAATCCGACGGCCTCGGCGAGTTGCCCCTGCTCCCAGTTTTTGAGGCCGGCGAGCAGCCAGGCCATCGCGGCGGGTGCGCCGCCATCGGAGAAATTGCTTTCTGCCGCGGCAATCGCCGGCAATCCGGCAAGGCGGTCGAGAACTGGCACCAGTCGCGGCTTGAAGATGGGATCCTCCAGCCGCGTAGCCGCCAGATGAGCCGCGGCGGCGGCGGCCTCGTGGCGGGCGACGGCGGTTTTTCCATCCAGATAGGCCATGGCCACCGCTTCCACCGCGGCCCAGCTGCGGGTGGGCTCCTGCACCTGCGGTTCATCGCGCAAATTGCCAAACAACGCCCGCGCCCGCTCATAATCGCCGCCCTCCAGGGCACCGCGCGCCTCCCGGTAGAGCGTGGCAATCCGTGCCGCCGCAGCCGCATCATTCACCCCGCCAGCAGTGGCGCCCGGGGCTGCCGCCTTGGCGGGCTCCGGTTTGTCATCCGGCTTGGCTGGCTTGCGCGTCGTCCACCATGCGCCACCCGCCAGCGCGATGAGGATGGCACCACCACCCGCCCCAACCAACAAGCGCAGGCCGCGGCGCTTGGCCGATTGCCGGCGTGTGGCGCCGGCCGCGCTGCCGCGCGAGGTGGCAGCGCCCACCCGCAGACGTTTGAGCGCATCGTTCAAATGGGCAATCATTTCGTCATACGACTGGAACCGTTTGGCGGGATCGTAAGCCATCGCCCGATCCACCACCGCGCAGGTGAGCGCACTCACCCACGGCGCGGATGTCTGCAGCGGCACCACCTTGCGTTTCGCCTCGCGCAAAATCGCGGTGGCCATGGACTCCTCATTGCAGGGCGGTTTGCCAGCCAGCGCGTGGTACGACGTGGCACCAAACGCATACATGTCCGAACGGAAATCCTCGGACTGCCCCTCGATGGTCTCCGGCGGCACGTAATAGGGCGTGGCCCAGATTTCCTGCGCTTGCGCGGTGCCACACTTGCCTAACAACAGCGCCAGCCCGAAATCCACGATCTTGGCCTGGCCGTCGCTGTCTAACAAGATATTGCCCGGCTTGATGTCGCGGTGAATCAGGCCGGCACCGTGCGCCGCCTTGAGGCCATCGGCGACCTGAATGGCCAAGAGGAGCATTTCGCGTTCGGGAATGGTGCCGCGCTGGGTGATCTGGTGCTCGAAATGGCCGCCGACGACGAATTCCATGGCGATGAAGAAGCGGCCGAAGGCGCGGCCGGTGGTGAACACGCGCACCACATGCGGATGGCTGATGGAGGCGGTCAGGCGCGCCTCTTCCTCAAAGGCGGCGATGCGGCGGGCATCGGCCGAATAGTTCTCGTTGAGGATTTTGACCGCCACCTCGCGATCGAGGGTGTTGTCATGGGCCACAAACACCACGCTCATGCCACCGATGGCATGGCGCCGCAACAAGGTGTACGGGCCAAACTCGCGCTTCACCCGGGTGTGCTTGCCGCATTGCGGGCACTCGACATTGGAAAACGGCCCGACCGCCGTGACATCCATCGGACTCCCGCAAGCATGGCAATAGGCGATTTCCCCGGCATCGTCGCGCATGGCGGCAAGCTATCGGCCGGCGTGGCGCTGTGCAAACTTGAACTTGCGGCGGGCAATATTCCTGAGATGCTTGGCGTGTGGAAATTTGTGTGCAGGACATGCCCGGCGACCGCCTTGACGCCTACCTCGCGGGGCGGCTACCCGAGCTGTCGCGTTCGCGCATCCAAACGCTGATACGCGACCAGTACATCCAAGTCAACGGCCAGCCCGCCAAGCCCCGCAGCGCGGTGAAATTGGGCGACTCCATCAGCATCGTCCTGCCCGAGGCGGTGCCGCTGGATGCCGTCGCGCAGGCCATCCCCCTCGAGGTGCTCTACGAAGACGCCGAGTTGCTGGTCCTCAACAAGGCGCCGGGCATGGTCGTCCACCCCGCGCCCGGCAATCCCGATGGCACCCTCGTCAACGCCCTGCTCCACCATTGCCAAGGCAAACTCTCCGGCATCGGCGGCGTCGAGCGCCCCGGCATCGTGCATCGTTTGGACAAGGACACCTCCGGCTGCCTGGTGGTGGCCAAGTCCGACCCGGCCCACCAGTCACTCGTCGGCCAATTCGCCGGCCGCACCATGAAAAAACTCTATCTGGCCGTGAGCCAAGGCATCCCGCGCCCGGCCACCGACACGATTTTCACCCACATCGGGCGCCATCCGGTCAACCGCCAGAAAATGGCGGTGGTCAATCCGCCGGGCGGCAAGGCGTCCATCACCGACTATGAGGTGCTCGCGGTGGATCCCGCCACGCTCACCGCGCTGGTGCTCTGCCACCTCCACACCGGGCGCACCCACCAAATCCGCGTCCACCTCCAACATCGCGGCGCGCCCCTGGTGGGGGACCCGATCTATGGCAAGGCGAGCGCGGTCGCCACCCTAACCGGCCGGCTGATGTTGCATGCCTGGCAGCTGAGCTTCGACCATCCGCTGACCCGTGAGCGGCTGCACTTCAGCGCGCCCATTCCCGCCGAATTCGCGCCGTGGGTGCAACTTGCCGGGACCTTTTTCCCCTAACCGCTGCTCAGTTCCCGCCATGTCCGCCGACGATCTTTTCCCCGACCTCCTCGCCGCCGTGGAGCAACAACTCGCCTCGCCGCAAACCCGCTACGTCGCCACCACCCTCGCCCGGCTGGTGGCGGGCGGCCTCGCTGACGCCGCGGCCAAAGACCAAATGGCGTGGTGTCTTGGCGAGCAACTCGACGCAGTGGTGCGCCACCGCCGCGCCTTTGACGAACCGGCCTATCGTGCCGCGCTTGACGCGCTGCCCTTCGATGAGGAACCCGCGGCACAAGCCCCGTAGCGGCGGCCTTCCAGAGGGGCACGGGCGGCCCTTGCTTGAGGCGGCGACTACTCGCCACCGCCCTCTTGTGCTGGCGGGCCGGTTTCAAAGCGCATCAGGTTGGCGATGAAGGTGAGCGGGATGTGGCCGGTTTCGCCATTGCGGTTCTTGGCGAGCACCAACTCGGCCTTGCCCTCTTCGGCGTCTTTGTCCTCCTGGTTTTCCGCATAATAGGCGGTTCGATAGAGCAACCCGACCATGTCGGCGTCCTGCTCGATGGCACCGGATTCGCGCAGGTCGGACATGCGCGGCATCCCCAGGCTCTTGCCGGTGCGGTTTTCCGGCCCGCGGTTGAGCTGGGCCAAAATCAGGATGGGAATGGCCAACTCCTTGGCCAGCCCCTTGATGCCGGCGGAAATTTCCGCGATTTCACGTTCGCGCGAGTTCTCCGCCTGCTTGCTGCGCGACTTCAGCAACTGAAGGTAGTCGATGGCGATGAACTGGATGTTCTCGTCGCGCTTCTTGCGGCGGGCCTTGGCCCGCAACTCGTTGATGGAAATGCCCGCCGTGTCATCGATGAAGAGTTTGGCGGAGGCCGTTTCCAACGCCGCGCGTTGCACCCGCTGCAAGTCGCCCTTGCTCGGCGTGTAGCCGCGCGAGAGCTGGCTGATGGCAAATTTCGATTTGGAAAACACCAGGCGCTGCACCAGTTGGAACGCGCTCATTTCACAGGAAAACACCATCGACGGCTGCGACAGATTGATGCAGACATGCTCGACGATGTTCATCATCAGCGAGGTCTTGCCCATCGAGGGCCGCGCCGCAATGACAAACATTTCTCCCGGCTTGAGCCCGCTGCTCATCCGGTCCAACTCCTCAAAGCCGGTGGCCAGCCCCTGGGCGGCCTTCTCCCCCGCCAGCAACGCCTGGAACTGATCGAGCACCGCGGTGACCGACTCCTTGAGGTTGTGCTCCTTGCTCGTCTCCGCACCTTCGCGAATCGCCAGCACTTTGGTCTCCACCGAATCTAACAGGGCAGCCACCTCGTCCGGCGCGTCGTACGCCTGCATGATCGCCTCGTTGGCGTTCTGGATGATCGAGCGCAGCACGAACTTGTCCTTGACGAGCTGCAGGTGATGGCGGAAATGCCCGGGACTCGGCGCGTAGGTGTACAAGTCGGTTAGGGTCGCCGGGCCGCCCACCCGGTCCAACAAGCCGCGGTCCAACAACCGCTGCACCAGCGACACCAATTCAATCGCGCTGCCGTCGGCGAACAGGTCCAACAAAAACCCGAACAGGGTGGAATGCGCCGGCAGATAGAAATGCTCCTTGGTGAGTTTCTGCTCAATCGCCACCCCGAGGTATTCCTGTGGTTCCTGCAACATCGAGGAGAGCAGGCTTTTCTCCGGGCCCAGCGCATGCGGCAGCGCCCGCGTGACATCGTCCACCGCGGTGGCGCGTTGTTGCAGGGATGCCGTTGCGGGCTGGGTAACTGGCATATTCGGGTCGGCGGTCATACGAGGCCGCAGCTTGCGCCAAAGCCCGGCCGAGGTCAATCTTGGCACCCGGTCAACAACCTGCGAACAACCGCGAACAAGTATGCAAGCCGCTGATTTGCAAGGCTTGCGCTGCGGCCGAAATTCCGCAAGATGGATGGATGCGAGCGGTGATTCAACGGGTGCTTGAGGCGGCAGTGACGGTCAACGGGCGGCAGATCGCCGCCATCGGCCCCGGCCTGGTGCTGTTGTTGGGCGTCGAGCAGCGCGATGCGGCGGCCGATGTGGCATGGCTCGCCCCGAAAATCGCCAAGCTGCGCATCTTCCCCGATGCCGCCGGCAAAATGAACCTCTGCCTGGCCGAGACCGCCGGCGACTTGCTCGTTGTCAGCCAATTCACCCTCCACGGCTCCACCCACAAGGGCAATCGGCCGTCCTTCATCCGCGCCGCCGCCCCGGCAGTCGCCGAACCGCTCTACGCCGCCTTCTGCGCCGCCCTCGAAGCGCTCCTCGGCAAACCCGTCGCCCGCGGCTGCTTCGGCGCTGAAATGCAGCTGGCCCTCGTCAATGACGGGCCGGTGACTCTCCTCATCGACACCCAGCAGCGGGAATGATTCCCGCCAACCGCCGGGGTGCCAGCCCTAAGCAGTGCGGGGCCGCCGACCTCCGATCGGCGACCCCACTAATCCGGAGAAAACCCATTAACTCCGGAAATTCTGACGCGCTGCACCGACCGCGGCGCAGCAGCAACTCCAGCCAGCCCACACCGCCGCACCAGACGCCACCGTGCACTGCGAGGTGCGAACGGAAGCGATTGATGTTGGGACGGCGTGCATAAGCTGCGGAACGCCACGAACCTAGTAAGTTTACCCCAACACGTAAGCTATACCTTGGTATATTCGCGCGGGCTGGGCGGAGGCGCGTCAGTCTTGCCGGAGGCTGCAACGCTAGCCGCCCACGTTGGTAGCAACGTGGGCGGAGCGGGCCAACCGTCAGCCGGCGGTCACGGCCCGCCGCTGTTTGCACTGGCCAAGCCGCTTACTTGACCGGCGCGGGGGCGAGGGCCAACTGGGCTTTGGCAATCTGCGCGTCGCTGAGGCCAAACGCCTTGAGCACGCCGGTGGCCATCATCACATCGCCGGCCGGGCACATGTGCACCCCGTCGGTGGTTAGCAGATTGCCTTTCTTGTCAGGGCCGGCCTTGGCGATGGCGGCTTGCATGTCGGCGTTGAGGTCGGCGAGCAGGCACTTCTTGTCCTTGGCCAGCGTGCGCAGAAACTCGTTGTAGGCCAGCAGCTTCTGGTTGTTAGGATTGGGCTGATCTTCTCCGATCATGGTCGAAGTGAGGATCATCACCTTGATTTTGGCCGCCTGGCACTGCTCGACGATTTTGGTGATGTTTTGCATGTATTGGTCCAGCGGCACGCCTTTGGCGCCGTGCCAGACGTCATTGACGCCACAGCTCAAGGTCATCCAATCGGGTTTTTGGCTCAAGACATCGCTAGCGAGGCGGCCCAACATTTCGATGGACCTGTGCCCGCCGATGCCGGCGGGAATGGCCGTTGCGTTGACCCCGCTGGCGGCGAGGCCGCGCATCACCAAGGTCACATACCCGTTGGGCTCGACCCCGTGGGCCGTGATTGAATCGCCCAGGAAGGCGATTTTCTCCCCGTCTTTGACGGCGATAGCCGCCCGTACCGCCGTCGTGCCGAGCAGGCCGATCGCCATCGCTGCCGTCATCCATCTCACACTGGTATTTTTGCGCATCTTGTTGTTTGCTTGTTGGTTGAATTTGGAGTCGCTTCGTAACGGCTCGGGCAGGCCTCACCTGAGGTGCCCTCGCCGGACCGAGCTTGCCGCCCAGCGCCGCCGCACGCAACAGAAATAAGGCGGCACGCGGCGGCCCGCCCATATGTTTTCTATCAAAAACACGGCATGGCTGGCCGCGCCCCCCTTGGCAGTGCCCGGAGCCACGCGGCCGCCATCTTCCCTTGCGCCTGCGCGTATCTTGCGATTCGCCGCGCCATCCTTGCGGGGGGCACGGAATCGGTTTGCAGCCTGCGGCGGGCCGGTTTAGCCTGACCCACGCCATGTCCGACCAACCATTTCACTATCAAGACCCGTACCCCCTCGCAGCCGACAGCACCGAATACGAACTGCTCACTGCGGAGCACGTCACGCTGGGCGAGTTTGAGGGCCAGCCGGTGCTCAAGGTGGCGCCGGAAGGGTTGACCCTGCTGGCGGCCGAGGCGGTCAAGGCGATTAATTTCACCTTGCGCGCATCGCATCTGGCGCAAGTGGCGGCGATTCTGGAGGACCCGGAGGCGTCGGAGAACGACCGGATGGTGGCGCTGATGATGCTCAAGAATGCCGAGATTGCGGCGCACGGGATTCTGCCGTTCTGCCAGGACACCGGCACCGCCACCATTGTCGGCAAGAAGGGCCAGCAAGTGTGGACCGGCTGCGATGACGCGGAGTTTCTCTCGCGAGGCATCTATGAGACATACCGCCGCGAGAACCTGCGCTATTCCCAAACCGCGCCGCTGACTATGTTTGAGGAGGTCAACACCAAGACCAACCTGCCGGCGCAGATCGACCTCTATGCCAGCGAGGGTGCCGCCTACAAGTTCCTGTTCGTCTGCAAGGGCGGCGGCTCGGCCAACAAGACGTTCCTCTATCAGGAAACCAAGGCCCTGCTCAACCCCAAGCGCTTCATGGAATTCTGCATCGAAAAAATGCGCTCGTTGGGCACCGCCGCGTGCCCGCCCTATCATCTCGCGTTTGTCATCGGCGGCACCTCGGCGGAAACCTGCCTCAAAACCGTCAAGCTCGCCTCGACCCACTACTACGACGCGCTGCCCACTGCCGGCAACGAGCACGGCCAGGCGTTCCGCGATCTGGAACTCGAGGCGGAGTTGTTAGCCGCCGCCCGCGCCATCGGCATCGGCGCCCAGTTCGGCGGCAAGTACTTCGCGCTGGACGTGCGCGTCATCCGCCTGCCGCGCCACGGCGCGTCCTGCCCGGTGGGCATCGGCGTGTCGTGTTCGGCCGACCGCCAGGCGCTGGCCAAAATCACCCGCGACGGGATTTTCCTCGAGAAACTCGAGCGCAATCCCGGCCGCTTCATCCCGGAGCGCTTCCGCGATTGGAAGTTCAAGGGGGTGCCGATCAATCTCGACCTCGGCATGGCCCAAACCCTCGCCACCCTCGCCAAGTATCCGGTGACCACCGCGCTCGCCCTAACAGGCACGATCATCGTCGCCCGCGATATCGCCCACGCCAAGCTCAAGGAGATCCTCGACGATACCGGCGAGTTGCCAGAGTACTTCAAGAAATACCCGGTCTATTATGCCGGCCCGGCGAAGACGCCGGCGGGCATGGCGTCCGGCTCGTTCGGACCCACCACCGCCGGGCGCATGGACAGTTATGTCGAGTTGTTCCAAGCCCATGGCGGCTCGCTGGTGATGCTGGCCAAGGGCAACCGCTCGCAACAAGTCACCGATGCCTGCAAAAAATTCGGCGGCTTCTACCTCGGCTCCGCCGGCGGCCCCGCGGCGCTCTTGGCGCAGGACCACATCAAGTCCCAGGAAGTCGTCGCCTTCCCCGAACTCGGCATGGAGGCGGTCTGGAAAATCACCGTGGAGAATTTCCCCGCCTTCATCCTCGTCGATGACAAGGGCAACGATTTCTTCACCTCGCTCAATCCCTGCCCGCTGTGCCATTGATGCTGCCCGTGATCCATCTTCCCGACCTGATCGACTATCAGGACGCCCTCCTCCTGCAACAACAGGCGGTCGCGGCCATTCTGGATGGCAGCGGCGGGGAACTGGTATATTTGTTAGAACACCGACCGGTCTACACCATCGGGCGGCTGCGGGACCACTCGTCGCTGCGGCAGCCCGCCAGCCTCCCCCACCCCGTGGTGGAAACCAACCGCGGCGGCCAGGCCACCTATCACGGGCCGGGGCAACTCGTCGGCTATCCGATTCTCAACCTGTCCGCCCGCGGCCGCGATCTGCACCTGCACTTGCGCGCCATTGAGCAGGCGCTCATCCGCGCCTGCGCCGGCTTCGGCGTCACCGCGGCAAGCCGCGATGGTCTAACTGGCGTGTGGGTGGCGGACCGCAAGCTCGCATCGATCGGCGTGGGGGTGCGCAAATGGGTCTCCATGCACGGCTTCGCCCTCAACGTCACCAGCGCCTGTCTGGCGCCGTTCCAGGCCATTACGCCCTGCGGCCTGAGCGGGGTGGCCATGACCAGCCTCGAAAGCGAGACGGGCGCGACCATCTCCATGGCCGAGGCGGTGGCCGCGCTCACCGGCGAATTGCGCGGCTTGTAGCAAGCGCGGCAAGCGCAGGGTTATTGGTATGGCGCGGGCGAAGGGGCGAGTTATGGCGACGACCAATACCAGGCGCAAGGTGCGGAGGTGGTGGTTCCTGCTCATCGCCGACCATGGGCTGGCCGGGGCATGCGCCTGCCGCCCCGTCGCCGAGGCCCATGGCCTGGCGTTCACCGATCCGGGCACCCTGCTGGACTAACGCCCCGGCCCAAGCGGTGGGGCGGCCGCATGGCGGTGGCTCGCGCCACCCGCCCAGCGCCCGCGTCCAGAGCCCTTGAACCAATGAACGTGATGTCGTTAGGTCAGGTTCTTGGTCTTGGGTCTTGGGTCTTGGGTCTTGCCGTCTTGGGTCTTGCAGTCTTGGGTCTGAGCCGAAGCCTCGTTAGGCGTTGACCACGAGGTCCGGGTTGTCGGGGCCGAAATGTTTGAGCATCACCAGCGGGTCGGACAACGACGGGTTGGTGATTTGCACGCCGTCGCTGGCAGCCTGCTCACTGACGAAGAACTCGTCGTGGGTCAACTGGCCGAAGCGGATCAGCGCCGGAGTGTCGATGTCCCACACGCCCATGCGGCCGTGGCCCTGCATCAGGATCATGCCGTAGGCGGCCGCATCCTTGATGGTCACGCTGGCACCGGGCTGCACCGTCAACTCCTTGGCACTGTACGCGGTGGAATTGTAGCAGATCCAATTTTCCTGGTAACCCGCGGCCCGCATTTCCGCCGCCGCTCGCACCGGCTTGGGGCGCATGAAGTGGTTGGTCCGGAAATCGACATCCACATTGCGCTCCCAGTCGATGACCTCCATGAGGAAATCAATGTCGCCCATGTGCTCCGGCGGCGTGTCTTTCCACAGCAATTCGGTGGGCACGATGGCGGTGCCCACCAGCGATTGATACATCGCAAACACATCCGACGCGCGCTGCGGCTCGTAGGTGCAGAGGCTGCCCGGCGCATGCAGAATGCCCGGCGGGATGTCCCAGCCGGTGCCCGGCTCTAGCCGATAGGCCTGCGACAGGTTGGTGATCTTGTTGTCGCCCTTGGTGAAATTCACCAGGCACTCGCGCACCTGCTCGCGGGTGGTGCCCAGCGCGAAGCCGAAAAACGTGTAGGGGAAATCCCCGCCGTGGTTGTTGAGTTGGGGCGGGAAGAAGTGCGCCTCCGGCTTGCCCTGCTGGCCTGTTAGAGCCGCGTGTTCATCGCGGTGGTGGATGTGATGTGGCAGCGCGCCCTGGTTGTCGAAGAACTTCGAGTACATCGGCCAGGCGCCATAGGCCTGCCACAGGCGTTGGCCGATGAGGGCGGCCTTGAGGTCCGCCACCGCGTCGCGCAACAGGACCGTGTGCTGCACCGCCCCGTCCTTGAACGCGATTGCGCTCAAGCCCTCGTGCTCGCCGGTGAGCGGCCCATTTTTGGCCGGCGTCGTCGAGGAAAACCAACGCTCGTCAATGCCGCCGCGTTGGCCGCCCAGCGCGTAATAGTCGTCGGGATGCAGTTTGATTCTGCGGCCCGGCACACAGAACGAGCGCGGCACCCAGGTGGGTGTCAGGCGCAGGATCCCCTGGCCTTGTTCCAAGGCATTGTGAATGGTGGTGGTGGTGGTGGCGTTAGTGCTCATGGATGATTATTTTCCGACATTTTCCCAGCGGCCGGACTTGGCGGACTTGAGCACCGCGTCGGTGACGTAATCGGTGGCCAGGCCGTCGCGGAAAGTGGGTGCCGCGGCCGTGCCGGCTTGCAGTCCCTGGATGAAATCCGCGGCTTGGTGGACGAAACTGTGTTCGTAGCCGATCTGCAGGCCGGGCACCCACCACTTGTCCATATAGGGATGATCGCTGTCGGTGACGTGAATCGAGCGCCAGCCGCGCAGTCGGCCTTCGTCGCTATGCTCGAAGTATTGCAAGCGGTGCAGGTCGTGCAAATCCCAACTGATCGAGGCGTGTTCGCCGTTGATCTCAAAGGTGTAGAGCGCCTTGTGGCCGCGGGCGTAGCGGGTCGCCTCGAAGGTGGCCAGCGAGCCGTTGGCAAAGCGCGCCAGAAACAGGCTCGCGTCGTCAATGCCGACCGCCTCGACCTTGCCGGTTAGGGTGTGCTTGCGCTCCTTGATGAACGTCTCGGTGGTGGCGGTGACCTTGTCGATCGGCCCGTTGAGCCACAGCGCGGTATCGATGCAATGGGCCAGCAGGTCGCCGGTCACGCCGCTGCCGGCGACCTTGGCGTCGAGCCGCCACAAGCCGGCACCGCCTTGCGGCAGGTCCTTGGAGATGGTCCAGTCCTGCAGGAACTTGGCGCGGTAGTGGAAGATGCGGCCGAGCTTGCCCTCGGTTATGAGTTGCTTGGCGAGGGTGACGGCGGGCACCCGCCGGTAGTTGTACCAAACCATGTTAGGGACCTTGGCCTTTTCCACGGCGGCGACCATTTTGAGGGCGGCGGCGGCATTCATCGCGAGCGGTTTCTCGCACAAAACCATCTTGCCGGCCTTGGCGGCGGCGATGGCGATGGGCGCGTGCATGTCGTTAGGCGCGGCGATGTCGATCACATCGATGTCGGCGCGGGCGATGAGCTTGCGCCAGTCGGTCTCGACGGCCTCAAAGCCCCACTGCGCGGCGAATGCCTGGGCTTTGGCCGCGTCGCGGCCGCACACGGCCTTGAGCACCGGCTGGTACTCGAGGTTGAAGAAGTTGCCGACGGTGCGGAAGGCGTTGGCGTGGGCACGGCCCATGAAGCCATAGCCGACCATTCCGATATTGAGCTTTTTCATGGGGAGGTGGCGTGAGTTGGTTAGGCGGACCAGCCGTGGGTGTCGCGCACCCGGATCATGGCGGCGAGAACGTTGGTCCAAGTGTCCGCTTGTGTCATCACCTCGTTGGAGAACATGCAACCGTCCCAACAAATGTGCCGGATCCGCCGCGTCAACTCGCCGGCGTCGTCGCGCAGCCAATAGCCGGCATCGCGGGCGATGTCGAGTTTGCCGTTCGGGTCGTCGGCCAGGCAATGGCGGCCGGTCTTGTCGTGGCTGCCGCTGCCCTTGACGGTGCCGTCGTTCTGCGCGACGTGGAAATCGAGCGTCCACGGGCGCAAGGCGCGGGTCATTTCCTGCAACGCGGCGGCGAGGGCCAGCGGCTCCCAATTGAATGATTCGGGCACCAGCCGGTGTTCCGGGGCATTGAAGCCGAGGGCAAAAAGCAAGGTGTGGGACATGTCGGCCTGAAAGCCCAGCGTCTCGGGGCAGGCGACGGTCTCGAGGAGTTGCAGCATGTACTTCCAACTGTGCATGCCGCCCCAACAAATCTCGCCCTCCGCGACGAGTTGTTCGCCGTGGTCCGCGGCGACCTTGGCCGCCTCCCTGAAGGTTGCGGCGATCTTGCTGGTGTTGCCGGCGGGGTCTTCGGCCCACTCGGCGATGCCGCAGGCCGAGTCGATGCGCACCACTCCCTGCGGGCGCATGCCGAGCTCGCGCAATTGCCGGGCGATGTGGCACGCCTTGCGCACCTGGCTGACGAAGCTGGCGCGCTCGGCGGCGCTGCCCATGGCGGAGCCGCCGCCGGTGGGCTGCCACACCGGGGCGACCAGCGAACCGACGACCAAGCCCTTGGCTTGGATCTTGGCGGCGAGCGCCTTGATGTCGTCGGCGCTGCTGTCGATGGACACATGCGGGGCGCACAGAAACAGGTCCACACCGTCGAACTTGACGCCGTTGACCTCGGCGCTGGCGGTGAGGTCGAGCATCGTATCGAGGTCGATGCAGGGTTCGGCACCGGGGCTGCCTTTGCCGACGAGGCCCGGCCACATCGCATTGTGAAGTTTGGGGTAGTTGTTCATAACAATCATTTCAACGGTTTGAGCACAAGGTCCTTGAATTGAATCATCATCGGCGCTCCGGCGTGGAGTTGCAGGGCCAGGGTGGTTCCGTTAGGCCCCTTGCTGCTGTGATTCATCACATCCACCATCTGGACGCCATTGACCCAGATTTGGATCTGCGGGCCGTTGGCCAGCACCCGGAAAGTACTCCACTCGGTTGGTTTGATGGCGGCGAGGATCTCCTCGTTCTTGCCGGCGCTGCCGCCCGGCTCGGTCTTCACGCTGTTGCCACCACCGTCCTTGAATACCAGTTTTTGTCCCAACTGGGCGCAGCGCCCGACACCCCGTTCATCATACAGGGTCCCGTAGATGCTGGGTTGCACCGCGAGGTCGGCTTGCAAGCCGCCGACGATCCATGCTTGCGGGTCCAGCACCACGCTGCGGAATTGGATGCCGGAGTTGCCAAAGTTGTTATCCGGGGTGATGGAGAACTTCACCTTGCAAGTCAGCTCGAAGTCGGATGCAGCGCCTTTCCAAATCAGGAACGTGTTGTGCTTGGCGGGATGTTCCTTGGTCGTCTGGCCGGTGATGCAGCCATCCTTGACCGACCACAGGCTCATGTCCCCTTCCCAGCCGCTGAGGTCCTTGCCGTTGAAGAGGTTCTGTTCCTGTGCCACGGCCACGCCGCCGCCGAGTACCAGCACCCACAACGCGGGCACCTGCTTGATCCAGTTTGCGATTTTCATGATTGTCAGTTAGTTAACTTGCAGCCTTGCGCCAAGCGTCATCACACTTGCCACGGGGCGCGCATCGCGCGGCTGCGCAAGCGGTTGGCCTCGGCATCGCCGACGAATTCAGCCTTGTGCAGATCAAACTTCAGGCTGCGCTTTAATTGCTCGCAGATGTCGGCAGCCAAGCAGATATTCATCGACCGTAACATGACGTCAGGATTCGCCACCGTGGGCCGGCGCGAGCGGATGCAATCCAAGAAATCGCGCACGTGGTTCAATGGCCGTTGGGTCCGGCCGGTGTAGTCCGCCAGCACATTTTTGTACTCACGCAGCAGTGCCGGCGATGAGACATCGGGTCCGGAGTAACCGTCGGCGGCCGCCACCCAGCCATCGGGACCATCGAAGCGCTCGCCACAAGCGCCATGCCACAAGTCACACTTGTCAGAAATCGAGCCACCGCTGCGGAACAGCACCAATTTCACCCCGTTGGACAAGCGCGTGATCATCGACACATCGGGCCCCTCGTATTCGAGTTCGATGTGGGTCACGTCGGTCATATCGATTCCGGCCAGGGCCTGGGCCACCGTGTGGGCGCCCCACATCGCGACGTCGGTAGCCAAATCATAATAGTGATACCACCCGGCGCTATTCACATAAGCGCTGTTGTATGGCCGCCATGGGCAGGGGCCGAGCCAGGCATCCCAGTCCAGTTCATCCTTGGGCGGTTCGGGTTCCGCCGGCAGCCAGTTGCGCAGCATCCCGTCGCGCCAGCGAATGTCGGCGTATGCGGTGTGAATCTTGCCCAAGCGCCCGGTGCGTGCCATCTCGATGGCAAACACATGATTCGGCTCGCTGAGCCGCTGCGCCCCGGTTTGATAGACCCGGCCATACCGCCGGGCCGTCTCCACCACCAGTTGTCCCTGGGCCATGGTGAGGCTGGCCGGTTTCTCACAATAAACATCCTTGCCCGCCCGCATCGCCAGGGTCGAAGCCGGCGCGTGCCAGCGGTCGCCGGTGGCAATCAGGACGGCATCCACATCGGTCCGCTCGGCCAGGAGCTGGCGCATATCGATGTAGGCGGCACAATCCTGGTTGCCATACTTGCCATTGACGGCATTTTTGGCGGCTTCGCGGTTGCCCTTGCGCACATCGCAGACGGCGACAAACTGCACATCGGCCTCACCCAGCATGCAGCCCAAATCATAGGAACCGCGGCCACCGACTCCGATGGCGCCCATCACGATCCGCTCGCTGGGCGCCACCGCGCCGCCGCGGCCCAGCGCCGCGGCCGGGATGATGTTAGGAATAGCAAACGCGCTGCTGGCGGCCAGCGCGCGCTTGAGCACTTGGCGCCGGCTCAGCGGCGCCCCTGACAAGTTGTGGTTGGATTCAGTCATCTCAATGGTTGTGGTTTGGTTCATTCGCGCAGGTGCGGCGAAGTTGCGGCGGATACCCGCCAGCACTTGCCCGCAACCCGCCGCGCAATTTATTTTTCATTCTCCATTTGCTTGAGCAATTCCTGCGCGCGGGCGACCACCGCAGGGGTGTCGGCAGCAACCGTGACCACCTTTTGCAACGCGGTCCTGGCGATGGCGACGTTCTGGTCTTTGGCGCGATTGCCGGCCAGCGCCATGACCAGCGCCACGGTTTCGGCTTTGACCCCGGCATCATCCAGATACGGGACGATGAGGTTGAGCGCTTCGGCGTTGGCCAGGCTGCCCAGCGCGCCAAGCAGCAGCAACTTTTCGTCACTGCGCTGGATCAACGGCAGGGCCTCGCGGCAGATGGCCAGCCGATCCGCTGGCGGGAGGTCTTTTCTAGCAGCCATGCCGAGGTAGCCGCGCAGGCTCAGGATTTTGTCCACCGGGGTGGCCGAGGTTTTAGCCAGGGCGAGCAACACCGGTGCCGCGTCCGCCGTCTTCCAATCGCTCATCACCCGCAGCGCGCTGGTGTGCACGTCCTTGTTGGAGTCGTCAACCGCAGCGCGCAGCGCCGCAAGCGCCTCGGCACCACCGGCCACGCGCAAGGTCCTCAACAATGCCTGCTTCGCCTCGGGGCCGGCCTTGGCCAAGGCCGCCACCATTTGTGGCACGCACCCCTTCGGTTGCTCCGCCGCCCCACAAATCGAGCCGAGCGCCTTCTCCAACGCGCCGATAGCCGCCGCCTCGCTCGCCGTGACCAGCTTCTCTAGCAACCCCGTCAGCTCGGCCCCGCCAGCCAACTCGGCATAACTTTTCACCGCCGCCGCGGCCAGCGCTTCATTCTTGTCAGCCATGAGCTGCTGGATGCGCGGCAACGCCGCGACGATGCGCCGCTGGCGCACGATGTCGAGCACCTTCACCTGCAGCGCGGGGTCCGCCGAGTCCAACATTTTGAGGATGGCCGCGTCCACCGCGGCCCCCTGCAAGCTGACCAGGCCGGTGGCGGCCGCCTGGGCGATTTCCGCGTCCGGATCATTGAATAGCTCAAGCAGCGGCGCGGCCGCCGCCGCATCGCCAATTTCGATGGCCGCCCGGATCGCCGCAACGCGTGCCGCCTTGTCCCCGGTGCCGGCCTTGGCCAACCCGAGCAAAGAAGGCAGCACCACCGCATCACCCCGCTTGCCTAACACATTGCACAACATGAGTTGGCGCGCCGGCGGCGCCTTTGTTAGTTCGTCGGCCAGCACTTTGGACACTTCCGGGTCCTTCATTTCAATGGCGATGCGCCCGGCGACGGCCACCAACCCGGCGTCGGCACTGCGAAAGGCTTCCAACAACAATGGCACGCCGCCCTTCTGGCGGGTGAGAATCGCTCCGCGCCAGGCGCCTGCGAGCACCTGGTGCGGCGGCGCTGATACCTTGCGCAAGGTGTCATAGATGGCGATGGCCTGGTCGTTGCCCCCCTTGGCCGCCAGCTCCTCGGCAGCGCGGAAGAGCCCTTCGCACACCGCCAATTGGTTGGCCGCGGCGACCCCGGGCAGCAAACTTGACAAGCCAGTGACAGCCTCGGGCGTGCCGATGCTGCCCAGGGCGCGCGCGGCGGCTTGTGCCACCCCGGCATCGGGATCCTTGAGCAGTGCGACCAGGGCCGCCACGGCTTTCTCATCATGCCGCACCCCGATGCTGCCGATCACCCCAACCAACGGCAGCCCCTTGAGCTGGCCCAGTGCCGCCCGCAGCGCGTCGTCCGCCGCCGCACCCGGCACCATTTCCAAACCGTAGCGCGCCATGTGCGTCAGCTTCGCGTCGGCCAGCAACGCGGCGAGCGCCGGCACGGCATCGGCCGTGCCGATGCGGGCGAGTTCGCGGCAGGCATCGGCCTTGGCATTGTATTCCGCCGCGGAGGTGAGCACGGCGATGAGCTTGGTTTCCTGCTCCTTGGCGGCACCTTGTCCGAAGGATGAATGAACACCGCTGCACAACAGTGCAACCATCAGGGTCAGTTTCAGTTTTGATATCAGCATGACAATATTTCCTTTCAGTTTGCTATTTTTCAGTTAGATAATCCACGGTTCGCGCATGGCGCGGGAGCACAGGCGATTGGCTTCCACATCGTTGAGGAACTCGCCCTTGAGCGGGTCGAACTTCACATCGCGTTTGAGCCACATGCAGATGTTGGCGGCGTGCACGGTGGTCATCGACCGGTACATCACCTCGGCATTGGCCACCGTCTGGCGGCGCGACTTGATGCAATCGAAGAAATCGCGCACATGATTCATCGGGCGTTGCGTTCTGGCGGTATATTCGGCGATCACCTTGTTAAAATCGGCCAGCAGCGCCGGCGATGAGGCGTCCGGCTTGGAATAGCCATCGGCGGCGGCGACCCATCCATCCGGGCCGTCGAAGCGTTCGCCGCACGAGCCGTGCCAGTACTTGTCGCCGCGCGACAAAATCATCTTCACGCCATTGGCGAAGGTGGCCACCATCCCGTCGCCGGTCGGGTTGTCGACATATTGGTAATGGACCGGCGAGGTGTCCAACGCATCGATGCCCGCCTGGGCCTGTGCAAACGTGTGGGCACCCCACTCGCCGATGCAACTGGTGTGAAAATCGTAAAACCCGCGCCACGCGCCGGTGACATAACTCGAGTGATAGGGGCGCCACGGGCAGGGGCCCAACCAGGCATCCCAATCGACCTCATCCCTGGGCGGTTCGGGTTGCGCCGGCAGGCGGTCGTAACTCATGATGGCGGCGTCCCACGGCGCGATGTGGGCATAGGCGGTATGCACCTTGCCGAGGCGGCCGGAGCGGGCGGTTTCGATGGCGAAGACATGATTGGCCTCGCTGAGGCGCTGGGTTCCAGTCTGATAGACCCGGCCGTATCTGGTGGCGGTGTCCCTCACCGCCTGGCCTTCGGCAATGGTCATGCACGACGGTTTCTCGGAATAGACATCCTTGCCGGCGCGCATGGCGAGAACGGACGCCAGCGCATGCCAGCGGTCGCCGGTGGCAATCAGCACCCCATCAATATCGGTGCGCTCCACCAGGAACTCGCGGATATCCCGGTGCATCGTGCAATCCTTGGTCCCATACTTGTTGTCGATGGTGCTCTTGACGGCTTCACGGCGCTCTTTGCGGATGTCGCAGATGGCGACAAACTGGACATCGGGTTCACCCATCATCCAGGTTAGATCCGAGCTGCCGCGGCCGCCGATGCCGATGCCGGCCATCACGATGCGATTGCTCGGCGCCACCGCCCCGCCCCGGCCCAGCGCTGAGGCGGGGATGATGCAAGGGATGGCAAACACACTGCTGGCCGCCGCGCTGCGTTTCAGAAACTGCCGGCGCGACAGGGGTGCTTGCGGCTTGGGATCGTTCGTCATATTGTTGGATTCTACGGGGGCTATTTGAATTCCTTGAGAGTGATGTTTTTGAACTGCACCTTCATCGGCGGGCCGGGGTGCATCTGCAGCGCGATGATGCCGCCCTTGCCGGCGGTGCTGGCATCATGGTCGGTGATCTGACACATCAACACAGCGTTGACATAAAGCGAGATGTCCGGGCCGCGGCAAACGATCCGATAGGTGTTCCACGCCTCCGGCTTGTAGGACTTGAGCAGCGCGGCGGAATCCCCGAGCGGCTGCGCCTCTTTCTTGCCGTCGGCGGCAATGGTCACCTTCTCGCCGCGCGCGCCGATCAGCCCGCGCTTGTGATGATAGACAAAACCAACCAGGCTGCCGTCGCCGGTCATGTCCGCCTGATAGCCGTAGGTGTCCCAGTTGGGCCGGGTCTCGGAGCGGATCTGGACGCCGGAATTGGCGGAGGCGCTCAGCTTGAAATCGCAGGTGAGTTCGAAATCGGCCGGTTGCCCGCCTTTCCACACCAGATAGTTGCAGGCGGTGCATGGTTTCTGCGGGGTGCTTTCGGCAGTTAGAGCGCCCTCCTCCACCGTCCACCACCCCGGCGCGCCCTCCCAGCCGCTCAGGTCCTTGCCGTTGAACAGGCTGACGCCAGCCTTGCCGGCGGCCTCCTGCGCCGCCTTGAGGACCGCCTTGGCACGGGCCGTTAGATTCTCGTCCGGCCCCAGCGTGACAACCTTCTCCATGACGGGGAGGACCGCATCGGGACTGTCCTTGGCCAGCCGCTCGGCGATCGCCACGTTCGCCAGGCACGCCTCGGCCTTGAGCGCCGCGTTGTCCAGATGCGGCGCGGCCAGCGCCAACGAGTCCGCATCGCCGGCAGTCCCCAGCACTCCTAACAAAATCTTCTTTTCATCGTCGCGCTGGGCCAGGGCGGCAGCTTCCTTGCACATGGCCAGCCGTTGCGCGGCGGTCACATCCTTGTCGCCGCTCACGCGCAGGTATCCGCGCAGGGCCAGCAACTGGTAGGTCGGATTGGCGGAGGTCTTGGCCAGAGCGAGCAAGTCGGGTGCCGCCTCCGCCGTGCTCCAGTCGCAGATGAGCCGCGTCGCGGCGTCCTGGACGTCTTTGTCGGGGTCAGCCATGGCGGCGCGGATCGCCTGCAACGCCTTGCCATCGGCCACCGACCGCAGCACCCGCAACAGCGCGCACTTCGGGCCGGGTTGCGCCGCGGCCAACCCGGCGACCAACTTGTCGGCGCAGGCCGACCGATCCGCTTGTCTGCCGCAGATGGTGGCCAGCGCCTTTTCCGCGCCCTGGGCCTCGGCCGCGGATTGGTTTTGCACCAGAATGGCCACCACGGCGGCTAGATCCGGCAGCCCGCCGAGTTCGCGCAAGGCGTTGATGCAGCCGGCGCGCACCGCCGCGTCGGCATCCTCGCGCGCCACTTTGGCGACGGCGGGCATGGCGCTGTAAGTGGCGCGGCGGCTGATGATGTCCGCCGCGGTCAGGCGCGCCTTGGCATCCGGGGAGGCGAGCATGGTGACGCAAGTGGCATCAGCGGCCACCGCGGGAAAGGCGACTATGGCCGATTGGGCGGCCTTGGCCAACTCGGCGTCGGGCGCCACGGCGAGTTCAACCAGGCGGGGCAGCACCGAGGGGTCCCCCAATTTGGTTAGGGCGACAAGCGCGGCGATGGTGACATTGGCCGGGGTGTTGTTAGTCAGGGCGAGCAAGGCCGGCACCACGGACTTGTCGAGGCGCACCCCGAGCGCCTCGATGACGTACACCTGCTTTGCCGGGGGCAGATGGGTCACTTCGGCGGTGAGCGCCTTGGTGAGTGCGGTGCCCGGCAGGTCATGTGCCAGGCCCAAGGCCACCGCGACCATGCCGGCATCATCACTCTTGAGTTGTTCGATGAGCAACGGGATGCCGGCAGCCTGGCGCGCCACAATGAGACCGCGGGTGGCTTCCATGCGGATGTGGCGTGGCGTCTGCACGCCGCGCACCTGCTCACAGATTTTCGCGGCCTTGGCGTGGTTGCCCTGCGCGATGAACTGGTCGGCATTGCGCAGATAGGCCTCGCAGAGCACCGGGATCGTGGCCACCGTGGCACCTGCCAATGCCTGGCCAAGCGCTTGGGCCGCCGGTTCGCCACCGATGCGTCCCAAGGCCGCGGCCGCCGCGGACATCAGTGCGGCATCGGCATCCTGCAACTTTTGAGCCAACCACGCGACGGCCAAGGCGTCGCGGCGCACGCCGAGCGAATTGATCGCGCTGATTTGCAGATTGCCCTGCAACTTGGCCGCAGCGTCGCGCAAGGCGGCGTCCACCGCGGGATCCGGAATGGCTTCCAACCCGATGCGCGCCCACGAGGCCAAGTGTTCATCTGCCAGCAGGGCGGCCAGTGCGGGCACCGCGGCCTTGCTGCCGCAGATGGCCAGGCGCTTGCAGCTGATCGCCTTGTCTTGCGGCGCGGCATTGGATTGCAGCACCGCGATTAATTTGGCCTCCGGGGTTTCGGCGGCGGGGGCATCGGCGGCGGCGGCCAGCGGCCCGGCCGTTAGAATGCAAGTCATCAGGGCCGCACGGAATGGGAAATGGTTCATCTTGAGCATCGGACAATTGGTTGGATTCATGATTGGAGCGCGCGTCGATGAAAATGTCAGATCCGCCATGGTTCGCGCAATGCCTCGGAGCGCAGGCGGTTGGCCTCCGCGTCGCCGATGAACTCGTTTTTGACCGGGTCGTAGCTGAGCTTGCGGTTGAGGAACATGGCGATGTTGGCGGCGTGGCAGACGATATGGGACTGGCAGGCGGCGCTGGCGTTGGCGCGCGGTTGCTCGCGTGATTTCACACAATCGAAGAAATTGCGGATATGGAAATTGGCCGGGTAGCCGGTGCTTTTCGGGCGTTTGCCGCCGATCAAATCCATCGAGCTGGCAAACAAATCGCCGCTGTCGCCGGTCTCGACCCAGCCGCCCTCGCCTTCATAGCGCACCGGGCAGGAACCTGAGTTGAGCCAGCCGTCGTTGCGCATGACAAGCTTGACCCCATTGGCATACTTGGCACAAAGCTGGTTGCCTTCCGGCCAGTATTCGATGGCCGCGGTATCATCGGTTTGGTTTGCCCACTGACAGAGGTCGACGCAATGCGACCCCCACTCGAGGCAACCGCCGCCGACCAAGCCGCCGCCCTTTTCAAAGCCGCCGCCATTTTGCAGCAGGCCCTGGTTGAACGGGCGCCAGGCCGCCGGCCCAAGATACATGTCCCAGTCTGCCACCCGCTGGCCGGGATCGGGTTCGGCGGCGGGCCAACCGCTGGAGCCGGTGCCAAGGCCGCCGGGATGGGCGTGCAGGACGGTGAGCTTGCCGAGCTTGCCGCGCTGCGCCAGGCCGGCGGCGAACTCGAAATTGGGCAGGCTGCGGCGCTGGGTGCCGGCTTGGAGCAGGCGTCCGGTGCGGTGGAAAGTTTCGGCGAGGGCCAGGCTCTCGGCGATGTTTTTGGTGCAGGGTTTCTCGCAATAGACGTCCTTGCCCGCCTTGGCCGCCATGATCGAGGCCACCGCATGCCAATTCGGGCCGGTGGCAATGAGCACCGCGTCGATGTCCGGGCGGGCCAGCAGCTCGCGGAAATCCGTGTACATCGTGCAATCCTGGTTGCCGTATTTGCTATCCACCATGCGCTTGGCCGCCTCCCGGCGCTCCGTGCGCACATCGCAGACGGCCACACACCGCACATCCTGCTCTTCCAACATGCAGCCCAAATCGTAGCCGCCCCGGCCGCCAATGCCAATCGCCCCCAGCGTGATTTTCTCGCCAGGCGCAACCGCGCCATCACGGCCCAGCGCTGCGGCGGGAATGAAATACGGCAAGGCCACGGCCCCGCCGGCCAGGGCGCCAGCTTTCAGGAATTGCCTGCGCGAGGGTGCCGGAGTAATTGAATCTGACTGCATCCCCCGATTACCCGCCACCGCCGCCGGATATTTCATCAGAGGTGGTATTTTTTTCTCCGGCTGCTAGGCTGGCCAACTGTCCCTGCGGGCAAAGGCTGGGGATTGGGTGGCATGGGCGGGATGGCCCCCTGCGGCATCGGCCAAATGCCCGGCCGCCGCCCCCTCCCGGCCCAATCATGGCTTGCTGGTGCCCGGCCGTGGCTGGATGAAGCAACCACCACCAGCCCCGCCCCGTGCGCCTCCACCCTGCTTAGCCCTCGGCGGCAGGGTGAATGGCCCCGGGGTGTGGAACTTTCCGCCCTCTGCACCGCCGAATCTTCGGTCTTCCGTTTTCCTCAACCCAGGCCATCATTCCCCCGGCCACCAAACCGCATTCCTTTTCCTTTCATCCCGCGCAATCCGCGTAACCTGTGGCTCATCCCATTGCCGCAACCCCGGACGTCCGAGTTCACCATGAAAACCCTAACAGCCACCCTGGGCGCGATTTTCTCCGCCGCGGCACTCGCCGCGCCCACGCCGCCGGACCCGCCGCCGTTGGAGGCACCCAAGCCGCCGCCGGCCCAGGTTTCCTCGTCGGAAGGCATGCCGCCGCTGCCCTATCCGGTCGTCCCGCAAAAACGCCAGGAACGCAAAAACCCGCCGCAACCGCCGGTGCTGCTCACCAAGATCCGCACCAACGATGCCGAGGACTGGGCCCGCACCCCTCACGACCTGCCAAAACTCCTGGAATGGATGAGCGGCGAAATGGGCGCAAGCTTCACCTCCAACATCAAAACCTGGGCGGAGGTCTCCACCAACCCGCGCGAAAACCCGGTCCTCTATCGCTCCGGCTACAAGCCGTTCACCCTCGACGCCAGCGAAGCCGCCCGCCTGCGCGAGTACCTGCGCAACGGCGGCACCGTCATCTTCAACGCGCTCGTCGGCCACCCCGATTTCTATCAATCCGCCATCGCCGCGGCCCAACAGGTCCTGCCGGAAAGCCCGCCCTATCGGCTCCGCCTCGACCATCCCCTGTTCCGCGCCTACAACGACATCAGTCATGTGCAATACCGCCAGCGCGCCATCCGCGACGGCGTGGTCAGCGACTCCTACCCGTGGCTCGACGGCGTGGACCTCGACAACCGCACCGCCATCATCATCTCACGCTTCGACATCGCCATGGGCTGGGAAAACAACCGCCACGACAGTTGGGGCTACGAGGACGCCGACGCCCGCCGCCTCGGCGCCAACATCCTGTGCTACGTCACCGCCATGCAGGAAGCCGGCCGCAGCGCGGGCAAAAGCGTGGAACTCGCCGATGGCGGCGGCAGCAAGGCCGGCAGCCTGCGCCTCGGCTGGGTGAGCCACACCGGCCCGTGGAAAACCCGGCCCGCCGCGCTGCCGATGTTGTTGCGCAAATTCAATGAGGCCACCGGCGCGCCGGTCGCCTTCGAGTGGCGCGAAGTGTCGTTGTCCGACGCCTCGATGTTCGAAACGCCGCTGCTCTATCTAACTGGGACCACCGATTTCGCGCTCGGCGACAACGAACGCGCCAACCTGCGGCAATTCCTCATGAAGGGCGGCGTGTTGTTCGCCGAAGCCGGCGACGGCCGCGCAACCTTCGACGCCGCCTTCCGCGCGGAAATCGCCAAGGTGCTGCCGGACCACCCGCTGGCACCGCTGCCCGCCACCGCCCCGCTGTTCCATCAACCTAACGAAATAACCGCGGTCAAGGTCAGCCCCGCCCTCGCCGCTCAACTCGACAAGCGCAGCACCACCAGCCCCGAAATCTTCACCGCCGAGATCAACGGTGCCAGCGCCGTGATCTATTGCCCGCGCGACCTCGCCGCCGGCTGGGAACAGGCCCCTGCCCCCTACACCATCGGCTACCAACCCGCCGACGCCACCGCCCTCGGCGTCAACATCCTGTTCCACGCCCTCGTTAGATAAATCCGAAATCCGAAATCCGCCCTCCGCCCTCCGACCTCCGACCTCCGACCTCCGACCTCCGCCCTCCGACCTCCGACCTCCGCCCTCCGACCTCCGACCTCCGACCTCCGACCTCCGACCATGGCCTCCTTCAGCGACTTCCTGTCAGCCGAGACAATGCGCCGCCTCGACCACTTGGTGCTCGCCTCGCGCTGGACCGCGGAGGGCGGCCGCGCCGGGCGCCACGCCAGCGTGCTCAAGGGCGCCAGCGTCGAGTTTCGCGACCACCGCGACTACGTCCAGGGCGACAACCTGCGCCACCTCGATTGGAAATTGTTCGGCCGCAGCGAGCGCTATTTCATCAAGCAATACCAAGAGGAAACCAGCCTGCGCGTCCACCTCGTGCTGGATGCCTCGGCCTCCATGGCCTTCCAGCATTCCGGCGCCACCACCAAGTTTGCCTTCACCCGCGAATTGGCCGCCGCCGCCGCCTATCTCGCCCACCACCAGCAGGATTGCGTCGGCCTGGTCATTTACGACGACGAGGTGCGCCGCTGGCTGCCCACCAAGGGCGGCAGCCGCCATGTTAGAAACGTCCTCGATGCCCTCGCCTCCCACCAACCCGGCGGCCGCACCGACACCGGCAAGGCCCTCGAAGCCCTCGCCGGAGGCATGGCCCGCCGCGGCTTGGTCCTCATGATGTCCGACTTGCTCGACGCGCCCGAGGCGGTGTTCCGCGCGCTGGCGCACTTCCGCCGCCGCGGCCACGACGTCGTGCTCGTCCAGGTCCTCGACCCGGCCGAACTCGACTTCCCCTTCGCCGGCGTGTCCGACTTCATCGACATGGAAACCGGCGAACGCCTCGAGGCCGATGCCGCTCTGGTCCGCCGCGCCTACCGCGAGGCCATCGGCGCCGCCATCGCCGGCTTCCGCGCCCGCTGCGGTGCCCTGCGCGTGGATTTCCGCCTCGCCACCACCGACCGCGCCCCCGCCGCGGTCCTCACCGAATTGTTAGCCGAGCGCCGCCGCCTCGGCGCGTGAGTTATGGGAGTGATGGGAGTTATGTAAGATGAGATCAAGAGATTGGCCGCGCTGGCAGGGACCCGTCTTGAGGCGGTGGGTCCATCGCCCCTGGCAGGAACGGGCGCGGGGCAAATTGAGCTTCCCATGGGCTTGCGCTTCCCCTACCACTGCGGCGACAACCCGCGTTCCGGCCCCCCGCCACTCCAACCCTTTTGCCATCGCCGAATCCGCCCGCCGGATGCTGAACCTGCAACGTCCCCTCCGCCACCTCCGGTTGCAATTGCCACTTCGCGCCCACCTCTTGTCTTCTGTCTTCTGTCTTGCTGCGAGGCAATCTTCTGTCTTTCCCCCGCCAACCGACCACTCTTTCACCCCCCATGGGTTTGCTCTCGCCATTTCTGTTAGCCTGCGGTGCCGTGCTGGCGGTGCCGCTATGGCTGCACCTGCGGCGCAAGCGGCGACAGGCACCGGTGGAGTTCCCGTCGCTGCGGTATCTCAAGATGGCCGCGGCGCGCATGAAACGCCAGGCCCGGGTCGAAGACCTCGGCCTGCTGCTGCTGCGCTTGCTGCTGGTGGCCTTGCTGGCACTTGCCTTCGCCCGCCCGGTGGTGCGCTCGCGCAGCAACTGGTTTGGCGCGGGCCGCGCGGTGCAATCGGTGGTGGTCATCGATGCCACGGCCAGCATGGGCTGGCGCGGCCCTAACGGCACCCGCCTCGATGCCGCCAAGCGCCTGGCGCGCGAATGGATCGCCGGCCTCGAGGCATCGGATGCGGTGGCGCTGTGGGTTCTAACCGACCGGCTGGAGCAACCGGTGCCCGTTCCCATCACTGATCGCGGGCAGTTGTACCGGGCACTTGACGCGCTCACGCCAGCGGAGGGTTCCTCCGGCTTGGCACCCGTCTTCACCGCGGCGCGCGAGTGGGCCGCTGCCCGCGGTGGCGGCCGCAAGGAACTCGTGGTCATCACCGACAACCAGCCAGCCGCATGGGATTGGCCCGCCGCCGGGTTCTTCCAACGCGCGTGGCAGCACAGCGCCACCAGCCTGGTGCTGCTCGCACCCGATACCACCCGCGCTGCCAACCTCAGCATCGCCGCCGTCGAGTGGGACGACCGGGCGTTGCGCGAAGGCGCGTTGCTCACCGGCGTGGCCAAGCTGGTGAATCACAGCGACGCGGCGGCCACCGATTTGTTAGAATGCCGGCTCGCCGGCCAGGTGCTGCTGCGCAAACCGGTGGAGCTTGCGGCCGGTGGCTCGGTGGAGGTGGCCGTGGCGGTGCCGCTGCCCGCGCTCGACGGGCCGGTGCTCACCGGCGAGCTGGCGCTGGCGGGCGACGCGCTGGCCTGCGACGACCGCTGGTGCTTCGCGCTGCCCGTGCGCCGCGCGTTCAATGCCTTGGTGGTCGACCGCGACAGCGGCAGCGGCGGCGGCACCCGCGCGTCGTTTTTCCTAACAAAAGCGCTGGCGGCCGGGGGTGCCGGCAAGGTGCGCGCCATCACCGCGGAGGCCTGGAACAAGCAAGCGGGCGAAGGGGTGGATGCGGTGTGGTTCACCGGCGGGGCGGTGAGCGGCGCTGCCGCATGGGCCAAGGCGCTGGCGTTTGCAGAGGCGGGCGGCAGCGTGGTGGTCACCGCCGACGCGCCACCCGACCCCTTGCCCACCGCATGGCCGGTGACGGCGGGTGAGCCACTCAGTCTGCCCGCGGGCCGCATCGCCACCCGCCTGCTGGTGCCGGCCCATCCATTGTTCGACGGGATTTGGAGCGACCAAACCGCCTTCCCGCCCCTGCCCCAAAAAACCGTTAGGAGCTGTGCCCCGGCCAGCGGCGGCAAAGTGTTGGCCAGCCTGGCGGGCGCGCTCCCATTGTTAGTTGAAGTGCCCCGCGGCGGCGGTCGCGTGTTTTGGCTCAATGCCAGCGCCGACCGCGCGTGGGGCGATCTGCCGCTGTCCCCGGTGTTCGTGCCGCTGGTCCAACAACTCAGCCGCGCCAGGCAACTCGCCATGCAAACCACCACCGCGGCGTGGGTCGGCGAAGCCTGGCCCGACCTGACAAATTTTGCGGGGGCTGCCTCATGGCCGGCCGCCGCTGCCGGCAACGCGGTGCCGCGCGCGCAGCGCAGCGGCCTGTTCGATGCGCTTGCCGCCGATGGCAGCGTCCGCTGGCGCTGTGCGGTCAATGTCCGGCGCGCGGAGTCGGATTTGCGCCCGGTCGATACCGCCAAATTGCAGGCGCTGCTGCCGGGGCGGGTGCTGGCCGGCACCCAGGGCGTGCGCGAGTGGCGCGAGGCGGGCGGGCGCGAAGTGCCGGTGTGGCCGTGGCTGCTGGCGGCGGCGGCGCTGGTTTTTCTGGCAGAAGGATGGGCCGGTGCGGCCGCGGCCAAGCGGCGTGAGGCGGCGGCAGGCGGCACCGTTCCAAGCGTGGGCGCCGCGTCGCGCTTCCGGGCGCGGGCGAGCGGAGGAAGGACCGGCGCATGACCACTCACTGGGCATTCTGGGCGCTGGCGGCAGCCGTGTTAGGACTGAGCGCCTGGACCTGCCGCGGGTTGCGCCGCGACCCGGACCGGCGGCGTGCCGCGGGCTTGGCCGGCTGCCGTGGCACCGCCGCGGTTTTGTTAGCATGGGTGCTGCTCCAACCGCAATGCCGGCGCCGGGAAACGGTGGCCGAGCGGCCGCTGGTGGGCGTGCTCGTCGATGCCTCGCAAAGCATGAACGACGGGCCGGCCGCCGCATCGCGCGCCACCCGGGCCCGCGAGTGGCTGGACTCCGCGGCGTTTCGCCAGGCCCGCGCCAGCTGCGAGCTGCGGTATTTCACGATCGCCACCAACTTGATAGAGACGGTGCCGGATGAAATCGCCTTCACCGGCACCGCCTCGGCGCTCAACCGCGCATTGGATGAATGGGCGCGGCGCCATGGCCGCGAGGAGGCGGCGGGTGTGGTGTTGCTCTCCGACGGCTTGGACACCGGCGGCGGCCCGCCACCGAGTCTCGCCGTGCCATGCTGGGTGATGGAAGTCGAGCCCGCCGCCGCCGCCGCCCCTGCCGCGCGAGTAACCCTGTGGCAGGTCGAACCGCCGCGCCGGCCCGTGGCTGGCGCCGAAACCAGCGTGCGCGTCGTGCTCCAAGGCTGGGGCGTGGACGGCAAGGACGTCCCCGTCGAACTGTGGAGCGAGGGGCGCAAGGTGACAGAAAAACCCGTGCGCTTCACCCGCCGCGGCGAGGTGGCCGAGGCGTGGTTGCCGCTCAGGCCGGAACGCCCGGGCAGTTATGCCTATGAAGTGCGTGTCGCCGATCCGGCGGCGGACGCCTCGGCGCGATCCCAGCCGTTCGTGGTGGCTGTTAGGCAGGAGGGCCGCAGCGTGTTGCTGCTCACCAACACCCTCGGCTTCGAAGGCAAGTTCTTGCGCCGCGCCCTGACCACCGACCGCAACGTGCGCCTCGACAGCTTCGCCCGCTGGCAGGATGGCCGCTGGGCCAGCCTCGGCGACGGCAGCGGCGCCGCCAAGGACACCCTCGATCTGAGCGCCGCGGCGCTCGCGTCGCGCGCGGCGGTCATTCTATCCGACGTGGCTCCGGACGCGCTCAATCCGGCGCAGTGGCAGGCCATCGCCGATTACGCCGGCAAGGGCGGCGGGCTGGCGGTGCTGGGCGGGCCCAACCTGTTAGGATCGCCGGCTGCGGCCGCGGCACTGGGCCGGGTGCTGCCGGTGCCGACCCCGGCACCGCACCGCGACGGCCGGTTCGGCGTGCGCCTAACTGATGCGGGGTTGCGCCATCCGGTGTTCGGTCCTTTGTTTGAGGCGGTCAAGGACTTCCCGGCCTTGCAAGGAGCCAACTCCGCCAGCGGTGTGGCCAGCAACGCCCAAGTGCTGATGGAAGCCATCGCCGACGGCCAAGCCCACCCGCTGGTGGTGGTCAAACAACACGGCGCGGGCCGCGTCGCCGTGGTCCTCAGCGACACCTTGTGGCGCTGGCGGGTGGCCGCCCCGGGCTGGACCGGCCGGCTCTCCGCCTATGACACCTTCTGGGGCCAACTGCTCGATTGGCTGGCCCCCGAGCAGGAGGGCTTGCAGAGCGGCGGACGTATCGAGCTCACCTCCGCACACCCGTTCTATCGCCAGGGCGACAAGGCCGCCGTGCAGGCCGAGTGGATCGGCAAGGGCGCGGCACCATTCCAGACGCTCGAGGCCGCGGTCAAGGACCCGGCCGGATCTAACAAACCACTGGCGCTGCCAGCCGCCGTCTGGCGCAACCCCGACGGCCGCCGCGTCACCGGCTTTCGCGGTGAGATCGACGCCACCGCCACCGGGGTGTATGAAGTCGAAGCCCACGCCGCCTGGAACGGCGGCGAAGCGCGGGCCGACACCCGCATCGCGGTGGCCGCCTCGCCCGAAGAACGCCGCGGCGAAGCCCCCGACGCCGCATACCTGCACAGCCTCGCCCACGCCAGCGGCGGGGGGTATTTCGCCCGCGGCGAGGGCGACAAATGGCTCCAAGCGCTGCCGGAACCCAAGCATCTAACCGATCGGGAGGTGGTCACCGATATCTGGAACCACCCGCTGGCAGCGGTACTGCTGTTAGGTTGTCTGTGCGCCGAGTGGTGGCTGCGCCGGCGCAGCGGGTTGGCGTGAACAGAGAAAAATACACCGCAGCGGTGTATTTTGTTGCGAGCAGGCCGATTGCGCGTACTTTTGCTCCATGGAGCGGACCAAGATTTTCAAAAATGGCGGAAGTCTGGCGGTGCGCTTGCCCAAGAAATACGCCCTGCCGGTTGGCGACGTGATGATCGACCAACGCGATGGGATGTTGGTGCTCCTGCCGCTGGAGGCCAAAGACTGGCCGGATGACTTGGAGAGCCGCTTGGCCGCCCTGGCCGACTTGGAAATGCCCGCCCGCGCCAAGGATTCAAAGCCGGTGAACTTGTGAGCCATGTATCTGCTCGACACCGACACCTGCATCCACCTCGCACGAGGCAATCCGGCGGTGCTGGCCAAGCTCCGCCAACACCGCCGCGCGGATATCCATGTGGCAATTCTGACAATATATGAACTGGAACTGGGCATACACAAAGCGACGCTGCAAAAACCCAAGAAGCGGCAAGCCCTCGCCAACCTGATCGACTTGTTCGGGATTGCGCCGCTTGACCACCCCGCAGCGTGTGAAGCGGCAAAACTCCGTGCCGAGCTGGAAAAGGCAGGCACGCCGATTGGCTCGATTGATTACCTGATTGCAGGCATTGCCCGGGCCAATGGCTGGACGTTGGTGACGGGGAATTGGAATGAATTCCGCCGCGTCAAGCGCCTCAAGGTGGAAACGTGGCATGCCTGATGCACCGTCCGACTATTTCTCCTGGTTCCCGGCATCTGGAACCACCCGCCGGCCGCCGCCCTGCTGTTAGGTTGTCTGTGCGCCGAGTGGTGGCTGCGCCGGCGCAGCGGTCTGGCGTGAAGTGGCGGCGCCGCGCCCCCCACCCTTACGGCATGTTGTAGCGATTGGTGATGTCAGTGGCACCGCCGCTGGAAGGACCCGAGCTGGTGGAAACCACGCAGCCAATGGCGATTTTGGCCTTCAGCGAGTAGGCACCGCTGATGGTCTGGGCATTGCACCCGGTGGCGGTGGCGCCGCTGCAATCCATGCCGGTGCCCACGCCGCTGCTGCCCGCACAATTCTGTGCGCAGACCGTCACGACCATGCCGGTGCCGGTCTGGCTGGCGCCTTGGCTGTTGGATGCCAGGCTGGCGGAAATGCCGCAGCTGGCAAACCCATAACCCGCACTGCCCTCGACGTGGGCGCCCGTGATCCCGGCCGTGGCACAATTTGCCACCGAGCAATTCCGCGTCATGGCACAGCCCACGCTGTTCCCGGAATTAATGATCCCGACGTTCCCATCCGAGACGGAGCAACGTTCCACGACGCCGTTTTGATCGCACCACACGCCATAGGACGCCATCCCGGCGATGCGCATGTCACAAATCGTGCAGTCGGTGAGGAACGAGCCCATGATGCCACTGGAGAAGCCCTTGGCGGCGAGGGTTCCCGAGACGACCGTCGAGCCGCTCTTGAGGTTGCCATTGCATACCTTGAGCCGGGAAATGATGCCGCCATAAACCGCCGAGCCTCCCGCTGTTGGCTGGGTGGATTCAATCGTGAATCCCATCAGATCGAGCGACACATCGGACGCATTGATGTTGATGGCATTACCGCTGGCAACCGTGATGTTGCCGGTGAGGTAATAGCTGCCGGGCTGGCTGATGGTATAGGGAGGCGCGACGGCTAGCGATTGCACCGCTATGCGCGGCTCCACCTGGCCGAGCGACTTCATGCTGGGAGCCGGCGCGCCGGACGGGGCCAGCGGACCTTGGGCCTGCAGCAACGGCAGCGTGCCGGTAATGACGGATAGAAGCGGGATGAGCAGTTTCATGCGGGTATTCGGTTAGATCAGGGGGCTTTGATGTTAGGGCTGCAGCGGCCGATGCGCCACCGCCCGGAAAAACCGGCGGGTTCCAGCGGCGAAATTGATGGTGCGCGCCGAGGTGGCGCCGGCATCGGGCGCAAACCGGCTCAACCCCGAATCGGTCCATGCCCCGGCCAGCGCGGTGGCCTGCTCGATGGAATAGAGGCGGTTGGCTGCCGTGGTGAAGGTGAGCGTAACTTGGTCGTGCGCGCTGTTGTATGCCTGTTGGGTGATGCGGAGGCAACTGGCGGGATCGGTGGGATTGGTATTGGCGGCGTATTCCTGCAGGTCGCTGGCAGCGTCACGGTCAAGGTTGCTGGTGGCATTCATCACGCTGAGCGAGCCGCAGTAAAACATCTCATAGGCGTCGGCGAGGCCGTCCCCATCCGCATCCGGTGCGACCATGCTGGCGGCAACCAGCGTGGCAGACGAAGTGCCAAGCGCTATCCAGCCCAGATTGGCACTGTACGCATAACCGGAAAATCCCCCGGTGGCGAACTCGAGGCGCGGCTGGCCTTGGGCTTGCTCAAAGGCAATCCAGCCAACATTGGCGGCGTAGGCATAGCCGCTGAGCGCGCCGGTGGCGGCGAGGTTGACGCCAAAGTCGCCGGCCGTTGTGTTAGAATAACTGTAGCCGTTGGCAGGCGTGCCATCGCCGAGGTCGATCCAGCCGAAGTTGGCGGCATAGGCTTTGCCGGAGAGGCAGTTTTCCGCCACCACCACGCCGTCGGCGGCACTGGTGCGAAAGTCAATCCAGCCGGCATTGGCGGCATGGGCGTGCCTGGCGGTGGCGGAAATGGTCGACTGGGCGGCGGCCAGGGCCGCGAGTCCGAGCGACAAAACGAGGGTGATGCGATGCGGATTCATGTCTGGGTGGCGCAGGAACGGGGCGAAGTTACCCGACTGGATCCGGCCGGCAAGCGAAAAACGCGCAACGGGAAAACACAACGCGTTGCCTCACAAATAAAGACACCGTAGGGAGGGTACTAGTGCAAACTCCTCCAGTGGAAAACCCCAGCTGGGAAAATCCCCAAACAAGCATCGACGCGCCGCCCGAAGGCATCCATCTTGGCGGTGGTTTCAACAAGTCAGCCCGCAGCCGCCATGATAACCCAAACCCTGTCTGAAAACTCAAGCGCCGGGACGCAGCGGCCGCCGCTCGGGCGTGGCATGCGCCGAAGAGTACGCGGCAGGATGCCGCGCACTGCCGGCGGGACGCCGGCGCTCCCCGTCTTGCAGACCTTGTCGCGGCAAGCTGCGGCGGCCGCCATGCTGGCAGTGGTCCTAACAGCTGCGCCGGCCTCCGCCGGCGTCAACCACAACCTGCTGCCCAACGGCGGGTTCGAGGGCAAGGACCCGCTGCACGGCTGGCTCACCACATTTCCCGACGAGGCGTTCTACGCGGGCAACGGCCCCTACGTGAAAATCGCGCCGCCCGCCGAGGTCGGCGGGCGCAAGGCGGTGATGCTCGAGTTGCCCGCCGGCATTGCCGGCAACCAGGGCGGCAAACTCGAGAGCGTGCCGGTGCCGGTCGAACCGGGCGCAACCTATCACATCGAGCTCGATTGCATGACTTGGGATTTGTCCGCCAAGATTCACGCGGAGGCCTGGAGCAGCGACCCCCATCCGGAACAAACACGCACGATTTTCCGCCGTGCGGCGGCCGACGGGCGCCCCGCGCTGATGATGTGCTATCGCGCACAGGTGCCCTCGCCGCCGTCTACCTCGAAGGTCTGGACCAGCGCCGGGCGCGACTTCACCGTGCCCAAATCCGTGGTGGTCGCCGGCAAGGACCAAGCACCCGAATTCATCTCGGTCAAAGTGGTCAGCTACGGCGCGACGATGGCCGCAGCCAAATCGTACTTTGCCAACTTCCGGTTGTTTCGCGTGGCTCGCGCGCCCAGCGATCACAAGGACCAACCCAAGCCGTAACTCATCCCGGTGAACGCGAGCCCGACACCCACCGCCCACGCCGCCGACGGCCTGGCACCTCACCAGGTCCTGCAGCGGGCAGGGCGCGCCTTGAAGCTCGGCCGCGGGTTCACCACCCTCGCCATCGGCCTGGTCGCCGCTGGCGTGCTGCTCGGCGTCTGGCTGGTGGCCGACGCCCGGGCGCACTTCGGCACCACCGGCCGCTGGGCCGGGTTTGTCGCCGTGGCGCTGCCGCTGGTCGCCGCCGCCGTCAGGTCAGTTAGATTCTGGCTGCGCCACTTGGATGACGCCGCCCTGGCGCGACGGCTCGAAACGGCCACCGGCCGCACCGACAACGCCCTGGTCAACGCGGTGCAACTCGATCGCGCCTTGGACGGCAACTCGCCGTGGCGCGCTGTTTTGTTAGGTGAACTGGCCGGCTTGTGGCAGGGCATCGCCTGGCAACAAGTGTACGATTGGCGGCGGCTGCGGCGCTGGGCGGGCGGTGTCGCGCTGTTTTTATTGTTAGGCTGGGCGCTGTTCCTGTGGCGGCCCGGCGAATTCCGCCAGCGCCTGGCGCGGGTGTTGCTGCCGGCCAGCGAAATCGCGCCGCTGACCCGCACGCGGGTGGTGGCAGTGGTGCCGGGCGACCGGCTGGTTGCCCGCGGCACGCTGCTGGCGATGCGGGTAACCTTGGCGGGCGAAGCGCCGGCCGAGGTCTGGCTGGTGGTGGCCAAGGCCGATGGCAGCGTGACCCGCCATGCCGCACCACGGGCGGCCGCATCGATGGATTGGGCGGTCGATTGCAGGTGGTCGGAAGACGGCCGCTACTGGTTTGAAGCCGGCGATGCCACCTCCTTCGAGCGGCGCATCACCGTGCAAGTCCCGGCCAAGGTGGTGGCCCGCCACCTCACCATGGTGCCACCAGCCTATACCAAACTGCCAACGCTGCGCGTGGCCGACGGCGCGGCGTGGCCCGCCATTCCGGCAGGGTCCGGGGTGACGCTGGACTGGACGTTCGACCGCGCGCTGAAAGAATTGTTAGTTGATGACGGCGAGGCCAAAGCAAGCATGGCGGAGCGGCCCGAGGCGTGGCAACTAACCGGCCGGCTGGCCGTCACCCGGGAGTGGTCGCTGCGCTGGACCGATGTGGCCGGCCTCACCGGGCAAGCGCGCGTGGCGTTCAACGTCACGGCCGACGAGGCGCCGCGGGTCCGCTTGATCGATCCGACCGGCGAGGAGGAGTTGCTGCTGACCCGCGACGCCTCGCTGCGCCTGACATTCGAAGCGAGCGACGATTACGGTCTGGCAGAGGTTGCGGTGTTTCGCGGGACGCCGGAAAAGCCCGATGGCCGGCTCATCCAAGCGTGGCACCCCGGCACGCCCGCGTTCAAGCAGACCGTCGATATCCAACTCGCGCGCTGGATCGGCAAGGAGGAATCCGAAGCGTGGTTTTGCGTGGCGGCGCGCGATGCCAACGACGTCACCGGCCCCGGCCGCACCCTCTCGCGGATGCTGGTGTTGCGCATCGTCACCCCCGAGGAATTGCGCCGCGCCACCGAGAGCCGCCAGGGAGAAATGTTAGGCAGCCTGGACGATCTGCTGCGGCTGCAACAAATCAACCTCGAGGCCACCCGCGTGATGTTAGGCGAGGCCGCGCCCGCCGCCGCCGCCGCGGTCGCGACTCTGGCGGAACGCCAGGTGCGCATCGAGGAGGCGGCAAATCGCTTGGTGGCGGCCACCCCGGCCGGCTCCGCGGCGTGGCGCGACGTGCTTGGCGCGCTGGCGGCCAAGGAACTGCCGCAAGCGGTGTTGGCGCTGCGGGAGGCGCTGGCGGCCACCGCCAACGCCCGCCGCAGCCCGCTGGCCAAAGCCGAAGCGCTGCAGGCGGCGATCCTCGCGCGCTTGAAAAGCCTGCCCGCCGACCTGCGCGACGAGGCGGCCGCGGCGGCCGTGCGCGACCTCATCGGCCGGGTGGAGGCGTTGTTCAACCGGCAAAAAGCATTGCATGGGCGGGTTTTGGCGGCAGTCGCGGGCGAGGGCGCCGCCATGGTCGGCGACCAGGACGCACTGGCGGATGAATCGCGCTCGGTGCGCCAGGCGTTGATAGACGGCGCCCGCAACCCCTCGCTCGGCGACGCGGCATTCCGGGTTGTGTTAGACAAGGCCGCCGCCCTGCTCGGCGCTACCAAGATCTATGAACAAATGGTGAGCTGTGCCGAACAGATCGAAGGCGAGCGGTTTCCCGAGGCCGCCGCCCTCAGCAAACAGGTCCTGGTCGATCTCGCCCGCGTGCTCGAACTCTTGAACACCGCACAACGGACCACCGCCGGCGACAAGGCCGACTCGCTCAAAGAAACCGCCGCCAGCATGCGCGAGAAACTTGAGACCCTCGTCGAACAACAACGCGCGGTGGTCGAGAAAAGCCAGGAACTCGCCTCCAAGGACGAGTTCCGTCCGGAAGACGTGGCGGTGACCAAGGAACTGGCCGCCAAAAAAGATGAGATCGCCAGGTTGATCGAACAAATGCTCACCGATGCCCATGCCTTGCCCGACCTGCGCCCGATGAACGAATTGCGCGAGGAACTCACCAAAATCTACGAGGACGTCATCCAGCAGGACACCGCCCAGGCGGCGGCTGGCGAGTTGAAGCCTAACGAAATCGCCGTCCAGAAAGAGGCAAGCCTGCTCACCGACCTCGAGAAGGCCGCCAAGACCGCCGCAGACATGGAGATGTGGCTGCCCGACAAGAATGAAACCACCAAATGGCTGATGGAGAACTTCGACCTCACCGAGATGCCGGAAATTCCCAACCTGCCATTGCCGGATGCCTTCACTGACCTCGTCGGCGACCTCCTCAAAGAACAGCAAGGACTCGCCGAACAGGTCCAGGACGCCGCTTCTAACAACGCGTTCGCCGTCAACCCGGCCAACGGCTGGGAAGTCGCCGACGGCCCGATGCCCGGCTTCAACGCCCAAGGCAAGAGCGGCAACACCCCGCCTAACAAAAACGAGCAGGCCGGCCGCTCCAGCGGCGGGCGCGAGGGGATGTCCAGCGGCGAGATGGTCAACCAACGCGCCGACCACTTGCAAGGCAGCGCCACCGAGGCGCGGCGCACCAACGACCCGATGCAACAAGGGCAGGTGCAGGACGATGGCCCGCCCGCCGACGCCAAGGCGACCGGCGGCGGCAAGGCCGGCGGCGCCAGCCAGCGCGCCGGCATGACCGGCGAGGCGCCGCTGCGGGCGGTCAACTCGCCGGACCGGATTCTCAACAATGCGCTGGCGGCCGAGCAGGCGCTGCTGGCGCAGCAGACCGCCAAGAGTTATGCCACGGCACGCTTGTTCTATCTGCGCACCGGTTCGATGCCGGAGGTCGCCAAGCTGATGGACGAATCGCGCGAAGCCCTCGCGAGCGGCCGCCTGGCCGATTACGAGGCGTTGCACCGCCGCATCGTGGCAAGCCTGCGCCAACTCGGCGCCGGCGCCACCACCGGCGATATCAAGGTGTTAGGCGGGGGCGGCCGCCGCTTCGTCGGCGACAAGCGCCTGCCCGGCGGCGCGGATGTCGCGGTGCCGCCCGGCTTCCAACAACCGGTCGACGATTATTTCCGCTCACTCGACACGCCATGAGCCACCTGATCCGCTCAATCCGCGTAATCTGCGCCATCTGTGGTGCCCACCTGATGGCACCAGGCCCGGCGTTGCTGGTGCTTTTCACCCTGCCGGCGGTTGTCGCCGCACCCAAAGACAAAGACAAAGACAAAGACAAGGCCACCGCCTGGGCCGTGGACAGCGCTCCCTATCGGGTCGTCCTGCATGCCGCCGCGCCGCCCGGCGCGCCCGCCGCCGGCTGGGAAATCCGCCTGCCGGACTTCGGCAGCGGCCGCGCCGACATGCGCGACGTGATTTTGTTAGATCCGGACCGCAACGAGCTCGCGCTCGACGCGGTGTGGCGCGGCGCGGGCCGCGCGCTGCTGGTGCTGGCCGAAGCGATGCCGGAAGGAGGCGCGCCGGCCACCCTCTACTTCGGCGGCAACACGCAACGGCGGCTGCGCTCGTGGGCGGCGCAGCGGACTTTGTTGTTAGAAACGCGGCGGCTGCCGCAGGGTGCCCAGGTGGCCAGCTACGGCGGGTGGCAAGCGGCCTGGAACCGATCGCGTGTGGTCGATGGTGCGGCGTTCGTGCCGATGATTTTCCATGGGGAGAATCCGTTTGGCGAGTCCGACCATTTTCTGAGCCGCTACAGCGGGCTGTTGCAGACCGGCGCTGGGGGCGGCAGCGTGGCGTTTTACACGCTGAGTGACGACGTGTCCTACGTGATGATAGACGGCGGCGCGGCACTCCAATGGCAGACTAACAGCCCGCCGCCACTCGCCCCCGAAAAAGTCCCGCTCGCCAAGGTCCGCGTGCCAAAGGACGTGGTGCGGGTCGAATACTGCCATGCCACCACCGAACCGCCCGCGGCGATGGTGCTCGGCTGGGAGCACGCCGGCAAACTCGGCACCGTGCCACCCGAGGCGTGGGTGCACCCGGGCCAGGTGAGCGCGGCGGCCATCGAAGCGCGCGACGGCGCGCCGGTGCCAGTGGCCACGCTGGTGGCCGGGCGCTACCTCGGCTACGGCGGCGAATGGTATGTTAGGGTGAGCGCCTCCATCGCCAACCCCGGCGCGGACTGGCAAGTCGAGTGGCTGTGGCCGGACGGGCGGCGCGCCCCGGGCCCCGAGAGCCACCGCTTGTGGATGAGCCTCGACCCGCTGCAGCTGACGCTGCGGCTGCGCCATGGCGCGCGCGTGATCGAAGGCCGCAGGGTGCTGGTGATCCCGCGCAACTTGGACGCCGCTTCGGTCAACCAACCTGGCCAGCTCACGGAGTTCCTTGAATTGTTAGACAAGGAGGATCCCGCCGGCCTGCCGGAAGCGGCGCGGCGGGCCGGCTTCGTGCTGGCCAGCGGGTTTCTACCCGCGCCTGCCGCCGCGCGCTGGGCCGAGGGCTGGTTGGCGGTGGCCAAGCCCGCGGCCGGGCCGTGGGTTGCGGCGATGACACAGGCGATCCGGGAAACCGCCAAGCATGACCCCAAGGCCGCCTTGGAGCGGCTCAGCGGGCTTGCCAAACCCGCCCGCGAGGCCATGGGGCGGACCGCGGATTTGCTAGAAATGGAGTTGCGGGTATTTGCGCTCAACGACCCGATGATCCTCGGGCTGGTGGCGCGCCTGCGCGAGAGCGGCGACAAAGCCCTGGCCGGCATGGCGGTGATCCGCTTGGGCGACTACCATCTTGTCAACGGCCGGCTCGATGAGGCGGCGCGTTGTTTCGCCGAGGCGGCGCCCGAGCGCGAGGGCACGGCGCGCCAAGCCCCGGTGATCGACCGCGCGCATTCGCTGGCCATCGAGGAATTGGTGAGCGGCAACCACCTTGAGGAAGCGCGCGCCAAAATGGAGCTGTGGGAACTCCAGCGCCCGGCGGCCCGGCTTGAGGGCGACCAATTGTTATGGCGGGCACGGGTGATGTTTCTGGCGGGCGAGTGGAGCCGCGCCTTGCAGGATTTGCAAACCAGCCTCAAAGTGCGGGCCGGCTCGCCCGAGGAAATCGACGTGCGCTTCTGGCAGGCCCGGGCCCTCTTCGAACTCGGCCGCAAGCCCGAGGCACGCACCATTTGGACTTCCCTGGTGAAAGACTATCCGAAACACGAACGCGCCGAAGCGGCAAAACTATGGGCAGCCAAACCGTAAGCGCATGGCCCTTTCGAGGGGAGCGCCGGCGTCCCGCCGGCAGTGTTCGGCATCCTGCCGAACACTCTTGGGTCCATGCAGTGCCACTGCGAATCCAAGCATCTGCCAGCGCGCGATCACTCACCCTCAGAGCTGCGGGCAGTCCCGGAACCGGGGCGAAATCGAACCACCGTGATCCGTGGTCATTCCCGTGCGGACCCCGCAAGCTGCGGTTCGGGACAACGGCTCTCCTTTTGTCAGCCCTTGTCCTAACATTCCTCGCCCCCCCCGCCCGTGGCGACGGCCCCGGCCGCATCTACACCAACCCTCTAACCACCGATGGCGGCCTCATCACCGCCAAGGTGAAAGGCGCGCTGCTGACCCACGCGCTGGCCGTCGAGCGCGACCGCACCCGCGTCTATCTGGCAGCCCTCGATGCGGACGGCGCGGGGTTGCGCTTTGCCCACCTGCCGGTGGGCCGCTTCGATCTGGTGCTGGTCACCAAGGACGGCCGCCTGATCGAGGGACTGGCGCTCGGCGCGGCGAGTGGCTTGCCGGAGGACCGCGCAAAGCACCTTGAGGCGGGCGTGACCAAGGCGGATTCGTTTTTCAACCGCCGCGTGGGCCACCGCACCGGGCTGACCGACGGAATCGCGCTGGTGTTGGTCGAGCGGCTGCGCGACGAGCAGATTCTGCGCGGCTCGGGCGAGGATCTCGGTGCCGGCTTGCGCCGGCTCGAACTCATCGAACTGCGCGAGGCCGCCGACGAGTGGCAAATGGTGCGCACCCGCCACCTCTATCGGGAACAAACCCCGCGCCAGAAAGCCATTCCATTTCTCAGCCACCGCCACTTGCCCGCGCTGGGCGGCCTGCGCGTCGCCACCACCCCGCGCGACTTGGGCACCCTCGACCTAACACCCCCATGAGCACCCCGAAATGTTTGAGAGTCATAGCCGGCAACAACAAGGATAGCCGCATCGCGCTGGCGTCGCCGCCGGTCACCATCGGCCGGGCCGACGACAACAGCATCGTGCTCGCACCCGAAATCGCCGCCTCACGCCACCATGCCGAGCTCACCGAAGATGACGGCGTGTGGGCGCTGCGCGACCTCGGCAGCCTGAACGGAACCTACGTCAACGGCGAGCGCATCGAGTGGCCGCGCTTGTTGCGGCCCGGCGACGAGATCAAAATCGCCAGCGAAGTGATGGTGTTCGAGGATGAGGCCGACGACGCGGCCCCGGCGCCGCCCCTGGCCACACAGCCCCAAGCCCCCGCCGCGCGCAAGTCCGGTGCCTCCACCGTCATCCTCGATAGTGGCGCGGCCAGTCCCGCCACTGCCCAAGAATCCGGGCAAGATGCCCGGTCCACCACCCGCGGCACCGCGACCGGCGCCGCGGCCGCCGCCGACACTGCGGCGCAACTGCGGGTGTTGGTCCCGCAGTTGGAAGCGGTGGTGGCAGAAATCGGCAAGGCCATCGTCGGCCAGAAGGAGATTCTGCACAGCCTGATGCTGGCGCTCATGTCGCGCGGCCACGTGTTGATGATCGGCCTGCCGGGTTTGGCCAAAACCCTCATGATCCGCACCCTCGCCGAAGTGCTCGACCTGCGCTTCCGCCGCATCCAGTTCACCCCGGACCTGATGCCCACCGATATCACCGGCACCGATGTGTTGGAGGTGGACGAAGCCAGCGGCCGCAAAAACTACCGCTTCATCCGCGGCCCGGTCTTCACTAACATCCTGCTGGCCGACGAGATCAACCGCACGCCGCCCAAGACCCAGGCAGCGTTGTTAGAGGCGATGCAGGAGGCGCACGTCACCGCCGCCGGCGAGACCTATCCGCTGGCCCCGCCATTCTTCGTGCTTGCCACCCAGAACCCGCTCGAACAAGAGGGCACCTATCCATTGCCCGAGGCCCAGCTCGACCGCTTCATGTTCAGCCTGCGCGTCACCTACCCGAGCGAAGCCGAAGAAGAGCAAATCGCCGAAGCCACCACCTCCGACCGCGCCGTCGAATTGCACAAACGAATGAGCGGCGCGGAAATCCTCTTGCTCCAAAAACTCGTTAGGCGGCTGCCCGTCTCCACGCACGTGGTCAAATACGCCACCCGCCTGGCGCGCGCCACCCGCCCCGCCGACCCGCGCGCCCCCGAGGCGGTCAGAAAATGGGTCCACTGCGGTGCGGGGCCGCGGGCGACCCAATACTTGCTGTTGGCCGCCAAGGCGGGTGCCATCATGCGCGGCAGTTTGGTGGTCAATTGCAACGACGTGCGGCTGGCGGCCTTGCCGGTGTTGCGGCACCGGATGTTCACCAACTTCGCCGCCGACTCCGAAGGCATCGACGTCGATGACATCATCGCCAAGGTCCTCAAGGAGGTGCAGGAACCCAGCGAGAAAGACTATGAGAAATCGCAGTCCGCACAATCGTAGTCCGCACAGTCCTCTGTGCGGATCTTCGGCCCTCCAACAACCGACGCCCCCTTCCCTTGATCAAACCACCTTCTGTTCACTGACCTATGGACCTCGAGGACGCCATTGCCCATTGTCTGAGCCAACCTCATGCCACCGAGGAGACCCCGTTCGGCCCCGAGGTGCTGGTGTATAAGGTCGCGGGCAAAATCTTTGCCCTCACCGCGCCCGGCGATTTTCCCGCGACCCTCAATCTGAAATGCGAGCCGGGCCGCGCGCTGGACTTGCGCGACGGCTATGCCGCCATCCGCCCCGGCTATCACATGAACAAGCGCCATTGGAACACCGTAACCTTGGATGGCTCGCTCCCCGCCGCGCTGCTGCGTGAGCTCATCGAGCATTCCTATCAGCTCGTCGTGCGGGGGCTGCCGAAGAAGGTCCGCGAGGGGTTATAGAGCCCGCAATCGGCAGGGACCCGTTTCCGATCGATCCGTCTCTGGCTGGGACCGTTTGCCAAACGGTCCGTGCGAATCAGGTGGCAATGAGAGGCCCTTGCGGCCTGGTCATTGGCTCACCATTCTCCCGGACGCGCCGCGTCGGCGTCCCTGCCAAAGAGCGTCCCGACCTTGCCATCGGCAGCCACTGGCCCCGAAGTGAAACCACTTGCCCCGAAAAAAATCACGGCTTGGTCACATGCAGGCGGCCGAAGAGTTTGCCGCCAGCCGCGTTGGCCAGCGGGATGCGGATTTCCATCGAATCCGCGGCACCCCCGTTCTCACTGAGCAAAACCGGAGCGATGTCGTGCCAAGTGCTCATGTCCGAACTCCACTGGCCGACTTGGCTGGTGTCGGCCTCCGACGCGTCGTTGCGCTGGTAGCTGAGCACCAGGTTGGAGCCGACAATCGCCGAACCGGGCAGGAAAGACGTGCCGGTCACCCGCGGGTCGCCGCCGATCACATATTCCAACAAATTGCTGGCGCCGTCGTTATCAGGATCACCGGCAAGCGTTTTGTCGGTTAGACCGGGGAAACTGTCGGCCCAGCCGCTGAAGTCGACGCTCTTGACCAACTTGATCTGGCCGGCGGTGGCGGTGTTCAACCCATAGCCGCTGGGAATGCCAGTGACCACCGGCAGACCGCCAGTCAACGAGCCATAGGTAGCGATGGTATAACTTGCCGCCGCCGGGCCGCCCAGGCTGCTCACCGCGATGGCCGCGCCGGGGTTGACCGTGAGGGCGCCGGTGATGACCAGCCGATCGGCGGTGGCGACACCCAGCTGGCATTGATAGGTGCCGCTGAGGGCCGCCGCCGCGACGGTTAGGGTGCCGGTGCCGGCATTGCCCGGGGCGATGAAGCCACCGGCCGCGACGCTGACGCTGCCACTGATGCTACCGGTGCCGGCCAGGGTGGCGGTGGTCTTCACCGTGACCGCGCCGCTGCCGCTGCCGCTGCCGCTGCCGCTGGTATTGCTCACGGCCAAGGTGCCTTGGGTGACGGTGGTGGTGCCGGTGTAGTCATTGGTGCCGGTGAGGGTCAGGGTGCCGCTGCCGACCTTGTTCACGTTCACTGCGTTGGCGGCGTTTTGGTGAATCGCCCCGGCGTAGGTGCTGTCAGTGTTAAGGGCGCCGATTTCATAGGTCATGCCGGCGCCGACGCCCAGGATGTAACCACCCGTGCCCGCCAGCTCGCCGATCTTGAAGGTGTTGCCCGCGCCCGCCCAAAACAGCCAGCCGCCCGGCCCGCCCGTGGTGGCACCGCTGGTCACGAAGTGCGCCTGCGAGCCGTCACGGGAAGCCGCCGTGGCGCCTGTGAATTGAAAATTGACGCCGTTGCCACTGTTATCAAACGATAACGTGCCGGTAAACCCGCTGATATCGCCACTGATCATCGTGTTGCCCAAAGTGCCGCGATCGCTCCTAACAAAAATCGTGCCGCTGCCGGTCAGCGCACCGGCAAAGGTCGGGTTGCCACCGCCACCGTAACCGAAGACCGTGGTGGTGGTGGCGGCGCAGACCACCACCGGATTGGCATAAGTGTAACCTCCACCACCCGTGGGAAAGAGGGAGCCGCCGCTCAAGGTGAGCGAGCCGCTGCCGAACGCCGCACTGTTGTTTGGGTTGAGCGTGCCACCACTGAGGGTCATGCCGCCGGTGTGGGTGTTGGCGGCGGTGAGGATGAGTGTGCCGGCCCCGGTTTTCACCAAGCCCGCCGAACCGGCGACTATGCTGCTGATGGTGGCGCTCACGCCGGGGCCGGTGGTGAGGGTCGGCGTGGTGCCGTTGAGGGTGAGGGTATTGCTTTGGATGAGGTAGCCGGTGGTGGTGAAGGTCAGGTCGTTGGCGGTCACCCCGCCGGCAGCCAGCGTCACGGTGCCGGCGGTGTTGGCGAAGACCGCGTCGTTATCGGTGGCGCCGGAGGCGGGCCAGACCACGTTGGCGGAGACCCCGTCCCACCAGTTGGCCGTGGCGCTAACATCCCAGGTGGCGCTGCCGCCGTTGGGATTGGGGACCGCAGATCCATTGGCATCCCAGGTGAAGCCCGCAACACCAATCGGGATATCGATGCCGCCAGCCTCGCCGCCGGGCATGTCGCTGGCGCGCCAACTCGCAGGGTCGGAGGGGTCGGGGTTTGACAACGGATCGACCAGCACCAGCGCGTAGCCGGCGGTATCGGCAGTGGTCGGCCACGGCGCGGCGTCGTCGTAGATGAAGCTGCGCACCAGCGTGTTGTCCGCCCGGCACAGCGTGATGAGCTCGCCAGCATTGTCGAGGGAACCGGTGTACACCCCGGCCACCGGGTGACCGGGGCCGAATTCACTCTCGAAGGCGGCAAGATTCTTGATCACCACCACGCGGGCGCCCGGCAACAGCCGCGAGCCGTTAGGAAAGGAAAACCCGATGCCCTGGGTGAATGTCAGCCCGCTCAGGTCGATGGTGGCGGTGGCCGAGATATTGCGCAGTTCGATGTATTCGCTGAGGTCGTCGGCTAACAACGGATTGTAATAGATGCCGGAAACCACCAGGTTGCCGGCGTCGGGGAGTTGGATGCTGCCGGTATTGGTGATGGTGATGCTGGCGGTGCCGACGACCTGCCCGGAGAAATCGATGGCTTGCAGGGTGA
>CAIZNN010000243.1 GCA_903934285.1 Akkermansiaceae bacterium
CGCAAAGGCGCAAAGTTTTTCAGAAAAAATGGCGGTTTGGACACGATGCATGGGCCTGCCGCGAGACGGCACTGGCGGCGAGGACTCCGCCCGCACGGCCTGCGGCGGGACGCCGCAGCCACGCCACGCCAGCCGCCCCCCGCGGAATCCCGCCCGGCCATACCCATATTATACCCAGTTTGACAGGTTGGCGGGGGCCGGGATGGCTGCCAGCCTCGGCGCGTTCGCCCTTCTGCCAACACCTCCACACACCTTATCCAGACAAAAAAACAAAATGAAAAAATTCCTGTTAGTCCCGGCGCTTGTCGCTGTTGTAACACTCGGTCAGACGGCGCACGCTGGGCTTACGGTATACACGCAACCTTTTTCTATTGGCTCAAACTCCTCATTGAGTGACGCCTTCGGATTTAAGACTTCCTCTTCCGCGGATTCATGGACGCTGAATAATTTCCAAATGCAATTCATGGTGTGGGATTCCGCATACAATCTTGCTGCGCAAGCTTTAACAATGAGCCTTTATCAGGATGGGTGTCGCTTGGGTCTTTTAATGGCACTAGTATTGCTACCGGCTATGCGCCGGAGGGGACACTCACTGCTACGGCTAACGCCAATCTCTCAGCGGTGCCCGAGGTCACTTCGACGTTCACCATGCTCGGGCTGATCTCCAGCGGCTTGCTGCTGCGCCGGCGCACGAAGGCCTGAATGTTGAATGTTCGATGTTCGCGTTTTCTCTTGAGCTTGGGCCGGGTAAGAGAGATTCCCCTGTGCGGCCGCCCTTGCTCTGCGCAGATGCACTGGCGGCGAAAACGCCGCCCCCCTCACGCCTTCGGCAGCCGAGTGAAGCCAGGCGAGGCGAGCGCCTTATGATCGAAGGTATAGGTGGATGCGCATCCAGCCCGCTGGTTGCGCACCGCAAGCAAGGCGTCGGAAAAATCCAGGGTGTGGTTTTCCCAGACGCCGAGTGCCGCGCGCACAGCTGTAGGGTCCTCCAATTTCAGAAACTGGGCACGCAGCAGGTGATCGATCACGGGAATGAGTTGGTCTTTGCTATAACTATAGCCGCGGGACAAGACCCAGACCATTTCACAGAGGACGATGACGCTGATCCATCCGGGATTGGCCGGCGAACATGTCTTGCCGAGAAACCCCTCCGCTTGCTTCGCTTGCACCTTGTCATCGCGCGCGAAAAAACGTACCAGAATATTGGTGTCAATCCCGTTCATGGAGGATCCCGGTGGCCATCGCGTCATCCATCTCCTCAAGCGACAAACGCACGGCGGCTTTGGGCAGCAGGTTTTTCAAGTCTCCGAGGGTTACAAGGCCGACCGGGCTGAGCTCAATCCGACCACTTGGCAACAGCTTGAAATCAAGCTGATGGCCCGGCTTGAGCCCGAGCGTCTCGCGTACGGGAAGCGGCACGGTAATTTGGCCTTTACTGGTGAGAGTGGCTATCATGGCTGGCTTACCCAACGGTAAGGAGGACGAGGCCATTGTCAAGAAAGATGTGCCGCATTGGCACGCTTTCGGGATCGTGGATAGTGGGAGGCGAAAGGAAGAGGCGGCGGGCAGGATGCCCGCCCCCCGCGGAATCCCGCCCGGCCATACCCATAATATACCCAGTTTGACAGGTTGGCGGGGGCCGGGTTGGCTGCCAGCCTCGGCGCGTTCGCCCTTCTGGCGACGCACTCCACACACATCATCCAGACAAACAACAACAGAATGAAAAGAATCCTGTTAGTCCCGGCGCTTGCCGCCCTTATCGCCAGTTCCGCCACCGCGGGCATGACCATCACCTGGACCGAGACGAACACGGCCCTTACCGGCACGTTTTCGGGGTCGATATCGGCTGGCCAGCTCGCAAACACCGTCAAGTGGGAAAATGACACTTCAAATCATTATATGGACAGCGCCACGTTTTACAGCGCTACTGGTAAAACTGACTGGTATTATTCCTCCATGGCCTACAATTGGACGACACTCCCGACGAGATCTCCCGATAGTTTTAACTCTTGGAATCAATATAGCGGGAATTCGGGCACGGGTGATAACTTTGGATTTAGGTGGGGTTCCGGCCCGTCTTTTTCATTATATGTTCCGGTTGGATATGTAGCGGGCACGCCCATTTCCGGCTCGCTCACCATTCCCTATAGCGGTGGCACCCTCCTCAACGATCACCCCCTGAGCCTAACCACCTTTGGCGACATCATCACATTGGCCGGCGCGCCGCTGGTGACCTATGTGAATGGCAACAGCATCAGTGCGGTGCCTGAGGTCACCTCGTCGTTCACCATGCTCGGGCTGCTCACCAGCGGCTTGCTGCTGCGCCGGCGTGGCAGAAAAGCGCTGTGATCCTTGATCATTTATGGCTGCGGGGAGCGCCGCCATCTTGGCGGCATTTTCCGGCGTCCCGCCGGAAAATCTGGAACCGCCCCCCCCCCGAGGGACAGCCGCGCAAGAATATGAAGAGCGCCCCGCAGGATGCGGAACGCAGCCGGCAGGATGCCGGCGCTCCCCCCCACTCCTCAGGCACGCGGATTTTTCATTGGCGTTGTTGTTGAGGTCGGTCATATTGGACTCCCACTCCGCAGGCACGCGGATTTTTCGATCAAATGAAACTACCAGGATATCTAACCAAGCTGCGGCAAAAGCATGACACCAAGCAGATGCTGCGCGACGCGGGCATCGTGGCGCTTCTCATCGGGTTGGGATTTGCGGCCAAGCCGGCGTACCGGGCGTATCGCGGGTATCAGGTGGATCGCAATCTCGCGGCGGCCACCACGGCGGCTCAGCATGAGGACTGGAGCACAGCGCGCGACAAAGCCCGCAGTGTCCTGTTAGCCCGGCAGAACGACTTCGAGGCCTTCCGCATCTGGAGCCGGGCCTGCGGCAAGCTCGGCGAGCCTGGCGCCTACATGGCCGCCGCCCAATTTTTCAACGACGCGCGTGCCACCCGCGATGACTTGCTGGAGGCGCTGCGGCTGATGGCCCCCAAAGCGCCGCAAGCGATGGTCCTGGCTGCCTATGACAGGCTGCCGAAAGATCTGCGTGCCGAGGCGCCGTTTCGTGCGGCGATCATCCCGTTGTTCATTCGGCGCGGCGAGTTCGCCGCCGCC
>CAIZNN010000244.1 GCA_903934285.1 Akkermansiaceae bacterium
CCCGGCATTGCGCCGGTGCAGGACCATGACCTTGGCGGCCTCGGCACTCGCCTTCTCGACGGTGTAATCCGGCTGGAGCTTGCACTTTTTCTTGGCATCCTCGACCTTGGCAAACACATAACCTTTCTGATAGCGGTTCTCCGTGCCGGAACCCCACACCTCGTCGCCCAATTGCCGCAAGGTCTCCTCGCTGCGCGGGTAATCCTTCAAGCTCGGCGATTTGTTAGGACGGGTCGACACCACCGTGGCGCCATCCGCCACCATGGCTTTGATTTTCCGGGCCACCTCTGGCAGCATTTCCCCGTCCCGCGGAAACACCATGAAAGCATAACTGCGGCCCGTGGGCAAAACGATGTTCCCGTCCTTGACTTTGATGTCGCTTTGCAGAAACACATCCTTGGCGATGAGGTCCGCCTCGCCGTCCAACTCGTCCATGCACAGGTAATCGATGACCCGCTCGCCTTGTTGCAGCAGCGTCTGGCAGCGCCCCAGGTAAGTGAAAAACGCCTTGCCCGGCTCAAACCAGGTCTGATGCCGCCCGAAGTGCGTGCCCCATGCAAACATGGTGCGGCCCGGCTGGTACTTGTCATCAAATGGCTGATGCGCCCACTCATGAAGCATGAACCGGTTCACCCCCTGGGCATACGCCTCATCGCAAAAAATCTTCAGAAAGGCCGGATCCTCGGTCCACATGCTCTTGGTCGGGCCGCCGCTAAGCGCCTCGGAGGCAATCAGATTTTTGCCGGCACCCTGGGAAGCAGCAATATCCGAAGGCACCACCGAGGGTCCATTCGGGTTGCCCTTTTCGCTCCAAAACTCCACCATCGGGATGTCCGAGGCGCTGACCCCTTGATTGCGGTCAAACGGCCCACGGTAACACTCGTGCCAATATTGCAGACCCGCACCGTGGCACATCTCGCTGGCTACTTTCCAGCCGTTGTCGAAAAACAAATTGCTGATCACATCGCGGTAATCCCACTCGAATCGCTTGGTCTCCTCGGCGCTGCCCAGCACCAGTCCCGCCCCCGAGGTGTTAGGGCGCCTGGCTGAATCAAAAACCCAGTTAGAGGCCATGGGTGACACCAGCGTCACCATCCAGGGCACGGGATCGTAGCCTTTGCGCTTGATGAACTCCTCCCTGAAACCCGCCGTCCAATTCTGAATGTCGGATTCATAGCTGTCGATGGAAATGCTTTTCAAGGTCGTGCCGACATACGCGCCAAGATGCTGCTTGATCGGGTCTAACACATTTTTCCAGTTGAATTGGCTGTGTTCGCTGCTCAATTTATCCACTTCGAAGGTATGCCCGACCAAGTCCTCCGGGATCGGGTGGGGCGCCTTGCCGGTGGGCGCGTAACCAAACCGATAGATCTTCCATTTCCCTGGCGGCGCCTGCCACGTCAAGGTGCCCGCGGCATCCGTCATGGCGGTGACATCCACCACCTCCGTGACGCTAACATTCTCCTTGACCGGCAGCGCCATCACCGCGATGGGGCGGCCCAACGCGCCGCCGCCGATGGCCGGCAACGCCAGGGCGAGTGGTTTGCCGCCCTCGGTTTCGGTGATGCTCCAGCCCACCCGCTGCATGCCGCGCTCCAGGCCGATCCACGGGCCGCCGGTGGTGGAATAGCCGGGGGTGCCAACCAGGCTGATTTGCATGCCGAGGCGTTTGGCCTCGGCCATGGTATGGCGCATGGCGGCCCAATAGGCCTCGCTGCGATACGTTTGTTTGGGCCATGGGACATTGCCGATTTCCGCGCCGAGGTTGAAGATGGTGGCGCCGCCGATGCCGCTCGCGTGCATGGCTTCGAGGTCTTTGGTGATCCCCGATTGGGAGAAATCCGGGCCCATCCAATGCCACCACACATGTGGCCTCGCCGCCATCGGCGGGGCCGCGAATTCGTTTTCAAGTTGGCCGCTGCCCGCCTGGGCGGTTGCCGATGCGAGCAGCATGCCGCCCGCCAGCACCGGCACAACGCACCCAAGTACTCCGGTGGCAATCGCGTTGCGCCAACTCAGATCGTGCTTCATGGTCGGGATGATTGTGATTGTGCAGTTCATGTTGTTGAGTTTTCGCTGTGGAAGTTGTAGGTGCCCGATTCCACTTCGTACACCGCCGCGCCATGCTCCATCCTGAGGAACATCACGCCTTGCGCGCTGCCGGCGGGCTGTCCGCTTTCAGTAACCCCTGTGGCATCGGTCGCAGGAACATGCACCGTGGCTGTGGCGTTTGGTGGAATGCTCACCTGCCAGACGAACGTGCCGCCGACGCGCTTCCAATGGCTCGCGATCAACCCGTATGGCGAGCGATGCGTCGCCTCCACGAACGTCAGGTCGCCAACGGGACGCGGCTTCATGATGATGTGTTTGAAGCCCGGCTGCGCGGGATCAGGCATGATGCCGGCGAGGCCTTCATGCAACCAGGTGATCAGATCGCCGACGAGCATGACGTGGTTGCCCGAGTTCATCTCAGGCCCGGCCCTGTCGCCATCCCATAACTCCCAGATGGTCGTCGCGCCATTTTCAACCATGTAACCCAAGCTTGGATAGGTGGTGTTGGTGGCCAGGCGGAATGCGATGTCGGCCCGTCCGCCGGCGCTCAGCACGCGGTGGAGCCATTGCCCACCCACGAGGCCCATGCCCACGTGGTCATCGGTGGTCTTGGTGATTTCGTTGACCAGGTGCTCGAAGACGCGCGGCCGATCGGGCGCCGGGACCATGTCAAACGCCAGCGGCAGCAAGCAGGAAGTCTGCGAGCCGTTGTCGTAACAGCCCTGGTCGAACTGATAGAAATGGCGGTTCAGCCCGTCCTTGAGTTGCGCCGCCAGCGCGCCAAACCGCCGCGCGTCGTCCGGCTTGTCCAGCAGCGTCGCAAAGCGCAGCAGCAACTTGAGGCAGTGGTGGAAGTAACACGTCGCCAAGACGCCCGGCGCGGTATCGGGATTTCCCGGCGGCATGCACCAGTCACCAAACTTGTCCTGTGGCATGAGGCCATCGGCGAGGAAGCCGCACATGTAGTCAATCCATTTGACCATGCTCGGGTACTGTCGCGCCACCAGCGCGGTGTCGCCGTAGTGGTCGAGCAGCATGCCGGGGACCATGACCGAGGTGGCGGGCCAAGTGACATCATCGAAGCAGAAGTTAGGCTCGTAGGAGGTGGGGCACACGTCGGGAATGCTGCCGCTGTCCCGCTGCGTGTCGGCCATGTCGCGCGTCCACTTGGCGTAGAGCGCCGCGATGTTGAAAAGATACGACTCGCCCCTGGATTCTTCCGCGCGGTCGCCGAGCCAGCCATGACGCTCGTCGCGCTGCGGGCAATCGGTGGGAACGCCATGATAATTGCCGCGCACGCCCCAGACGACGTTGCGGTAGACGCGATTGAGGGTCGGCTGCGAACACGTGAAGCAACCCGCCGCGGCCACGTCGTTGTGGACCACGCGGCCTTGGAGCGAGGCGAGGGTGGGCCGCCCTGGCCAGCCGCCGACCTCGACATAGCGAAACCCGTGATAGGTGAAACGGGGTTCGTAGATTTCCTCGCCTTGGCCCTTGAGGGTGTAGATGTCGGTGGCTTTCGCGGTGCGAAGGTTGGCGACGTCAAGCGAACCGTCGGGTTGGAGGTGTTCAGCGTGGCGCAGAATGACCTGCGAACCCGCAGGCCCGCGAACCACAAGCCGGCACCAACCGACCATGTTCTGCCCCATGTCGAAGATATACACACCGGGGCTGCTCTCGTTCACACACAGGGGGTGAATCGTTTCGATGACGCGACTCGGCTCGAGCATCTCGGCAGAGAGCACGCCGCCAGGCCCGGCGACGAGCTCCACCGGTTGCCAGGCGGAGTCATCGAACCCGGGCTCTGCCCAACCCGGCATTTCCTGTCTGGCGTCGTAGTGCTCGCCGTCGAATTCATCGTTGGCGGTTAGGGGGCCGGCGCTAGTGAGGTGCCATGAGCCGTCGCTCACCAGCGTGTCGCGCGAGCCGTCGGCGTAGTCGACTTCCAACTGCAATTGCAGCTGTGGAAACCCGAACCGCTGCATCCACTCGGCCCGTGGCGTGCAGCGGCCGTTGCCCAGCCACGCGCCGAGCGCGTTGCGGCCGGCCATGATCTGTGCCGTGACGTCATGGGTGACATAATACACGCGTTTCTGATACTCGCTGAACACCGGCGAGAGCACGTGGTCGCCGACCTTTTGGCCATTGATATAAATCTCTGATAGACCCAGCCCGCTGTAGTAGACCATCGCGCGGGCCACCTGCTTGGTCACCTCAAACTCCTTGCGCAACATCCGCGCCGCGGGAGTCGGCTCGTTGTTGCCGATCCAATTGCCGCGCCAGTCGTCAGGGTGAAGCAAGCCCATACTCCAGCAAGCCGGCGCACTCCACGCGCTAGGCCCGCCCGCCTTGTCCCAAACCCGCACCTTCCAGTGACAACTCTGCCGCGACTCCAGCGCTTTGCCCGCATACTCCACCAGAACCGACTGAGCCGAAGCGACTTTTCCAGAGTCCCACAGCTCGCCCTGATCCTGCGCCAGGGACGCCGGCGTCGAGGCGACCAGCACCTGATACGCCAGCTGGCGCTCGCCGCGGCGGGCGGACTCGATCAGCCAGCTCAGCCGCGGCCTCACCGTGTCGATGCCGCACGGATCGGCCAGGTGCTCGCAGCGCAGGTGCACCAAGGCGATGGCCGAAGCGCCGGCCTGGCTGCTCATGGCAGTCAAACCGGCCGTGTGCAGAGGCGACAAGCTGCCTGTGGTGGCGTCCTTCATTGGGTGTCTTTGCACGTCTATCTATCTGTCTAGTGCTTACTTCTGGAAGGATACCGACCAGTCGACCGTGCCGTTGTCGGCTCTATCGATGCTGAGCACGGCGATGCCGGCGGTCTCCGGCGCGTTGAGCTTGACTTCCGCCTTGGCACCTTGGGCAGTGCAAGCGGCCGGCTTGAGGCCGTTGGTGGCGATGACGAGCTTGTAGGTTTCGCCGCCGACCACCTTGGAGGTGCCGCTGAGGGTGAGAGTGGCCGGGTCCCAAGCGGTCTTGAGCACATCCACATACCCTTGCATGACGTGGCGGTTGGTGGAAATAAACTGCGGATGGTCGGTCACCTCATGCACCGACATCATTCTAACTTCTCCGGGACGCAGCACTTGTTCGAGCTTGCCGCTGCCGGCGAATTTGCCCAGGAACGCGTCGTTCCAGAAGTCATACACATAGTAACTCTTGTCGGCCTTGAGCCCCATCCCGCCAAACGAGCTGTCTTTGCCGATGTCCACACTGACGGTCCCGGCGGCCGCCGCGTCCGGATTGTAGAAAACGAGCTGGTGCCAGCTGTCATCGATGACCTGGTCGTAGATATGGGGGATGCCGTCCTCGCGCGTGAAGGCGTCCAGCGGCCGCGCGCTGCGCGGCGTTTCATGGATCGGATAGATGCGCGACAAGTCGTGCAACTGGTCGGGAGTCATCTTGCTGAAGCTGCTGGCCAGCACAAAGCGCGGCGCCACCGTATAGACCATTGTCAGCAACTGGCGCAGCCCGTCGCGGTTGTTGGGCGAAGTCTTGAACAGGTTCTTCGAGTCCATGTCGTAGGTGTAGAGGACCCGGCTCTTGTACCAGCGGTGGCCGCAGCGCGAATACATCTCGGGCGTGGCCACATCCGTGTCGCCCCACACCCGCTGCGAGTCCACCACCCCGGCGGTCACGTCCGAGAAGCAGCCCCGGCCATTGGGCATCGCCCAGCAGTTGCGTTCATCCAGGCAGGACTCGGGCCCGAGAATGGATTTGGGCAATTCAAAGATGGCCCGATAGGCGGCCGCCGCGGTGGCATACTTGTCCTCGAAGCCGCCGTCCTGGCGGAACAAGTTCTCGGGGTAGTCGAACATCAACCCGCCCAGGCCGCCGTCGCGCATGTTCTCATAGACCTTGCGCAGATGCGCCTTGAGCCCGGGATCGGTGAAGTCCAGCGCGCCTTTGATATAGGTCAAACTGCCGTCCGCATTGAACAGCCGCTTGGTGTCGTTGAACAAATACCAATCCGGGTGGGCGGCAATGAAGTCGCGCGAGTTGCAGCCGGTCTGGCTGTAGATGAGCGGGACGCCACCGCGCTCGATGACCGCCTGCGCCCACTTCTTGGTGGTCTCGTAGGGTTGGACGTAGTGACCGTGTCTCTGCCAGTGCTCATCATCCCACCAGCCTTGCTCGTTGTCGCCGCCGCCGGCGTCGGGCACCACCCGCACCGCCACCTTGCTGTAGCGCAGAAACCCGGATTTGACCACCGCGTCCATCTGCGCCACCATCCCCGCCGAGTTGTTAGGCTCGGAACCCCCGCCGCCGCCGAACACGGCCACATACCAGCCGCAGACAGTCGGGAAGTTGTTGATTTTGAGTTTGACCTTCTGCGCCGCGCGCACTGCCAGGCCATATTGCTCCAGCGCGTCGAACGGACTGGTGCTGCTGAAATCGACATAGCAGCGGTCATCGGGCAGGTAGCTCACGCCCGGATCGACCCGCTTGCCGGTGGCATCCCAGTTCATGATGCTGGCCTCCAGCTCGTCGGCGCCGACGCGCGCGGCGGTGGCCACCTTGCCGTATTCGTGATAGGTCAACCCGCCCACCACGATGGACTTGCGCTGGCCATTGCTCACGAAAGTGGCCAGCAGGTTGTTCGGGCATTCCATGGTGGGGGTGGTGTGGACGCGGGTCTGCAGGCCGATTTCCTGGCTGACGCCGTCCATGCGTGGGCCGACGCCAGCGCCGCCGGGGCCGTTGAGCATGCGCAGGTCGGATTTGCCGCTGACTCCATCAAACGCTTTGGCATGATGGAGCGGATTGATTTCCTTGACGCTGACACTCTGGCCGAGGGTGTTTTTGACGCCGCCGCACAGCGCGAGGAAATTGCGCCCGTCGTAAACCACAATCTCCAACTGCAACTCCGGCTTGCCAGGACCGTTGGTCTTGACCAACAACTTGCAACCCGTGCCAAGCTCGTCCTTCACCGGCGTGCTCTCCCAGGTGTGGGTCAAGCCCGCCGCGTCCGTCGCCAATTCATCAATCCGCAGACAAGCGCCGACAATGTTGGAGGTCTTGTCCTTGCTGTTGGAGGCGCAATAGGTGCCCTTGGTCAGGTCGTATTCGACCCTCACCTGTTCGTTTTGCAGCACCACCTTGTCGCCTTCCTTGGCGGCGGTGGTGGCGGCGCGGCAGGCGATCGATGCGGACAGCAGCGCCATGGCGGCGCTAAGGCAGATGGCAACGCCGCGTGGCGCATGGTCTTTGCTAGGGGTTCTCATTGGTGGTTTCATGCTGATGTTTTGTGCGTGGGTGAATTGCAATTTGCCGGGGCGGCGGGGGGATGGTGTGGTATGGCGTGGTATTTCCGGCGTGTCCCAGGGCAGGGGCTACTGGTTCTTGAGCGGCGCAATTCGAACATTGCTCAGTTCGACGCCTTCGGTGCGGAAGAGCAAGTTCTTGACGGCCAAATCAGGCCGATATGACACCATCGTGCGCTGTCCGGCGATTTCCGCATCTATCAGCGTCCCCCCGATCTTGGCATCGCCTTTGACTATCACGCGCACCGAAAATGGCTTGTCAACGTCGATGAGATTTTCAATCGCGTGAGCCCCGCCGCCCTCGCGCAGCGATTTTTCCCGCGCCGCGAAGTCGGTCAAGGAAGCGGGCGCGAATTGCGCGCAACGCTCATCCAAGCGGACCTGCAGTTCGCAGGCCGCCTGCGCGCCGGAGGCAGGCAGGAACGCGATGCCGAACTTGCCTGGTTTGGCCGCTGCGGGCTGCACGTCGAAGGTCAGCAGGAACGGTTTGCCATCGGTCGGAAACGGGGTCGCTTCGGCAATCTTTGCCGCGAGCGTCGCGGGCTTGTCGGTTTCGGGCATGATCTCCTTGAGCCACTTTGAGCCGATGCGACCGTCGGGGAATTGCAACAACTCGCGGATCACCAGATTGCCGCCCCAGCCGCGGATGCCAACCCAACCAGCCATCAGGAAGCGTCCGCCGCCGATTTCGCTGATCGCCGGAACGCACAGGCCGTCGTAGAAATCCAGCCCTTTGGCCACCACATCCTGATAGGCCGTGTCCGGCGCGGCGGCGGGTTTCGACCAAAGTTTGACGAAGCCGCCGATGATATAATCAAACCCGCCCCAGCGGAAGAAGAAGGTGCAATCGCCGCCGGGCGGAAAGCCCGGGCTGACACAGCGCCAGCCGCCGTCAATGGCCTCGGATTCCCAAATGCCGCTGGAACCATAGTTCGCCATCATGCGCAGTTTGCCGCTAGGGTCGATATAGACGCTGGGGTTTTCGCAGGGATGGAACATGATCTGCGACTTCTTGAAGTTGCTGATGCCGTCGGCGCTCACCGCGTAAGTGGAACCTGCGGGAACCCCCGGGGTGGTGGCGCGGTTGAATGCGTCGCTGCGGCCGTTCTTGTTGAGGGCGGCCCATTGCGCGGGGAGCGTGGTCTTGTCCTGTGGATAGATGCGGGTGGTGTGCAGCCCGTAGCTGACGCACAACTTGTCATTGAAGACGAACGGCGTGCCCGTGCCGATGGTTTCCCATTGTTCCTCGAGCGGCGTCGCGGCTTCATGTTCGGTCCACGTCTTGAAGTCGGTGGTGGAGAGGTGTTCGAAGTAGTGCGCGCCGCAGCCGAACTTGCTGCCGTGGTGGCGGCGGTCATACAAGTAGAAGACGTGATAGCGTCCCTTGTGGAAACACGTCGCCACATCCCCAACCCAACTGTTGTGCCCGGGTGGGTTCCAGTATTGCACCGGGGCGAGGGCGGGCTGCTTGGCCACCAGCTTCTCGGGGGTGATGGCGGGCAGATAGATCGCCGCCTTTGTCACAAACTCGCCATCGAGCTTCCACGGGGTGGTTTTCTCCCATTGCGGATAGCCAAACGGAAACTCGTTGTCGAGCAATTCACCGTCGACATACATCGTCCAACGCGCGCCGGAGAAGTTGAGGACCACCTCGTGTTGGCCTTCCGGCTTCTTGAGCAGAGCGAGCGGAATACCGATGGTCATGTTCTTCCAGTCCGCATGCTCGGCGGAATGGAGCAGCACCGTCGCCTCCAACACCGGCACCGAGCCATCGGGCATTTTGCACGCCGGATAATTCTGCCGGTTGCGGTCGAGCGGATCATGCTGGCGCAGCCCGACGCTGAGCACATTGGGGATTTCCACCAACTTGCGCTCGCCGGCGAACTTCTTCAAGTCCAGCGTGAACTTCACGGTGAAGCCAGCGGTCGGATCCGCCGGTGCCGCGATCTCAGCCTGCGGTGCCTGCGCGGTGAGCAGGCTCTGCGCAGGCTGCGCGGTGTTGAACATCCATAACAATGTTATCAGTTCGAGCATATGTTTTTTTTGTTAAAATGTCACGGTCCAGTCGACCGTGCCGTTGTCGGCCCGGTCGATGCTGAGCACGGCGATGGAGTCGGTCTCCGGCGCGTTGAGCTTGACTTCCGCCTTGGCGCCCTGGGCGGTGCAGGCGGCGGGCTTGAGGCCGTTGGTGGCGATGACGAGCTTGTAGGTTTCGCCGCCGACGACCTTGGAGGTGCCGCTGAGGGTGCGCGTGGCCGGGTTCCAAGCGGTCTTGAGCACATCCATATACCCCTGCATCACGTGGCGGTTGGAGGAAATGAACTGCGGATGGTCGGTCACCTCATGCACCGACATCATCCGAACTTCTCCGGGGCGCAGCACTTGTTCCAGCTTGCCGCTGCCGGCGAATTTGCCCAGGAACGCGTCGTTCCAGAAGTCATACACATAGTAACTCTTGTCGGCCTTGAGCCCCATC
>CAIZNN010000245.1 GCA_903934285.1 Akkermansiaceae bacterium
CCGCCATTTTTTCTGAAAAACTTTGCGCCTTTGCGCCTTTGCGCGAGAAAACTCTTAGCCGGGAATGAATGGATTGGCAGTGAGACAGCCGCTGTCAAAGGTGTGCCGGGGTATAAAGAGGCCTCGCGCAAAGGCGCAAAGGCGCAAAGGAAGATGGGATGAATGGTAAATGCGCGGATTCTTGAACCCTTGCTCCTCCCAGGGTTAAGAGAAAACGCGAACATCGAGCACTCGTTCTTCATTTCCGCACGCGACACTAGAATCCTTGAAACGCCAAAGATTGTCGTTAGGTCAAATTTCTTGTCTTGGGTCTTCAAGTCTTGTGTCTTGTGTCTGAGGCACAGCCTCGCTTGGCAAGTGTCGTTCCGCGAGCCCGCAAATTGCTCCCTCAGGATCAACTCAGTCGAACGGATTGACCACCAGCACGCCCGCCTTCTTGAAATCGGCGACGTTGCGCGTGACCATCGTCAGGCCGTGAGTCAGCGCGGTTGCGGCGATCATGCTGTCCTTCAAGGGCATCGCCAGTCCCTTGCCTCGCAGGGTCGCCAGCAATTCAGCCCAGCGCAAGGCAGTGGTGGCTTCCAGGATGAATGTCATCGGTGGTTTCCTCCGCCACGGCTTGCTCCATGAATCCCTTCACCGGGCAGGCCAGCAGCCAATCCACCAATCCGGTGTTGGCTCCAGCCGCCACCCGCCGCAAGCGATAATCCCCCCGCTCCAAGCGTTCCACTTCAAAGGCTTGGCCTGCCTGCAATCCGTCCCGACGCCGGATCTCGGCCGGCAACACGATCTGGCCTTTGGTTGAAATTGTCGTTCTCACGCACGTAAGCTATCGTCTTACCTGCGCCGGGTCAAAAGAATTCGCCGGCGAAATCCCCGCGCCCCGCACCAGGAGTCACTTTGAGGCGCTAGGGAGCCGCGCAAAAACATCTGCCGTGTGATTGGTTCTCTGTCCCCTGATCCACTTCTCACGCCTATGGCCGAGTTTTGTAGCGGCGCTCTGTGAGCGTCGCTGCACACGAGATGAAGGAATTTCCTTGGCTGCACAAATGCAGCGACGGTCACAGACCGCCGCCACAATTCAAAAGACCGACGGGCTGCAGCATCAGCGCAAGTTCCTGGTGCGCCGGCGCAGCAGCAAGCCACTGGTGATCAGCCCGAGCGTGGTGAACGTCGAAGTGACCTCGGGGACCGCACTGATGCTGTTGCCGTCCACAAAGGTGACAAACGGCACGCCGCCCAATGTGATGATGTCGCCAAAGGTAAACGTATTGGTAAAGGGGGCAGCGTCGGTAACGGGAGTGGCGCCGTTGATGGTGAGAGTACTGGCAATGGCCGTGCCCGCTGTGTATCCTCGCGGCAGCCACAATTCCAGAGAGTTTATACCATTCGAACCCGAACTCTCATGATAGCCAAAAGTGTCTCCCGTACCCGAAATTCCGCTTGAGAAACTCTTCTTCACTGGGTCGGGCGCCAGCCACAGGTTCGTGGTGTAAAAATTATAGTAATCACAAGGACCATTAGAACTTAATACATATCCGCCTTTGTCGAGCATGTAAAATGCACCATAGTCATCCTTGACTGGGACTTGGTTAGTGGCGAAGGACAGCTCGGTGGACGATACTGAGCCCGTAATCACGCCCGTAATGACCGTGCCAGTTTGGGACCAGGTAATGGTCATGCCCGCGGTGGCGGAACTGGCGACAAGGGCGGCAAGCGCCGGGACTATCAGGATTCTTTTCATTGATGCTTTTTTGTTTGGATGATGGGTGTGGAGGCGTTGCCAGAAGGGGCGAAGCTGAGGGTGGCAGCCAACCCGCCCCCCGCCAACCTGTCAACCTGGGTATAATATGGGTATGGCCGGGCGGGATTCCGCGGGGGGGCGGCTGGCGTGGCGTGGCTGCGGCGTCCCGCCGCAGGCCGTGCGGGCGGAGTCCTCGCCGCCAGTGCCGTCTCGCGGCAGGCCCATGCATCGTGTCCAAACCGCCATTTTTTCTGAAAAACTTTGCGCCTTTGCG
>CAIZNN010000246.1 GCA_903934285.1 Akkermansiaceae bacterium
CGCTCTGGTTAGTAACGATCCGGTTGCGCAGCACAATACTCTCAACGGCACAGTTGCACGCGTAGCGCCAACCGCCCGTTACCTTCCGCCAGCTAAAAAACATCCACAGCCCGCCCGCCACCCAACGGTGACGGGCGGGTTCGGATTAACATCACATTCCGGCAGTCCGCTTACTGCACCGCGCGGTCTATGGCCGATGCCGCACCATGGGTATGGATGTCTGTCCGTGGCGACCGGGGAGGCGGTGGGGTTATGGTGGTTATTGGCTGAGGTTCAGGCGACCTTGGCTTGTGCTGCCTGCTCAGCCCCAACTTCCGCCGCGTCTTCCGCGACACAGCGGCACGGCATGAGCACGCAGAAGGGGCCGCTGGAGTCGCTATCGGAGGAACCGGTCGATGTCGTCATGCCGGGGCTGATGCCGTCGATGAGGCGCAGGGTGGAGCCAATGGCAAGGGCGTCCGCCAGAAACCCCGGCGCAAACGCAATCACGGGTGGCTGGCTCTCCCCTGATATGGTGATGGGCACATGGATGTGGGTGCCCGTGGCGTCGGAGTCCCTGAGGGTCAGCGTGAGGTGGCCGGGTTTCTCCCAGGTGAGCCGCACGGAGTTTTTATGACCATCCTTGCCATTCTTGCCATCCAATGACCGCAGCCATGAGATGAGCGCGGGCCGTTGGGTTTCGGGGATGGTGGCGTCCGCCAGAAACTCGCGCGGGATCACCTGCCGGTAATTCGGATAGGTCCCTTCGATGGTTCTGGCGATGAGCGTGTGCGGACCGGAGCGGAATTGGACGTGCGGTTCCTTCCCGTCGTCGGGTTGTTGGATCGCGGCATCGCGCCCGGTGAAGTCCGGGAAGCCAAGCACACGCACGGCGGCGTTGGGCAGGATGAACTCCCGCCCGGTGACGCGCGCAGGGGTTCCTGCCAACCGCCGGCCATCGGTGGCAATAAGCGTGCCGCCATCGTCCGGTGAGAACAACACGCCGTTGAGGACGGAGCGGGTGGCATCGGTGGAAGCACAGCCCGCCACCGTCTGGAGGGCCACAAACGTTTCCTTGGGCACGGTCGTAATATGACCTTGGACGGCGGGGCGCTCCGGGAAGCCGGAAACGGGTTCGGGTGGATAGGTGGTTTCCACCGGCATCCTGCCACAGCTGGCTGTGAGCTTGAGTACGGTGTTGCCTGGGGTGGACAGGCACTTGAATTGCACGCTGCTGCCCTGGTCGCCCCTGGCTGCGGCTGCGAGGGCTGCGGCGGGGATGAGGAAGCGTGTGATGTCGGGCGGGGTGTGGTCGATGGCGGCTGGCAGCCGGGTTTCCAGCCAGTGGTCGAGATCGGTGACGGCCAGGGTGAGCCCGGCGGCATCGATGGTGGCGAGCACATGGGTGAGAACCGGCAACTTGAGCCGCTCGAAGTGGATCCGGGTGAGGAGCTTGCGGGCGGCCTTGATGGCGGAGACGGGGATGGTGATGTTCATGAATTTTGAATTTTGGATGTTGGATGTTGGATTGGAGAGAGGTCTGTCTGGGCGAAGGTCTGAAAGCCGGAGAAGCCAGAGGACGGGCGGTTAGGCTCCATCCTCCGGCTCATTTCAGCGTTTCAGTTTTCAGTTTTCAGCTTTCAGCTTTTACTTCTCGGGCTTGATGTAGGCGTTGAGGCCGACGATTACGGGCAGGCCGTTGATTTTGACTTCGGTGGGCTGGTTGCCGTTGGTGCTGGCGACAGTGAGCGTCTTGCCGGAGGCGGACGGGCGCGGCGTATGCAGCGGGATTTCGATGTGCAGGACGTTGTCCTTGATGGTGGTTTTCATGATGTTCGGTTTGTTGGGGTTGGGTGATGGGTCATGGGTCATGGGTCATTGATCATTGATCATTGATCATTGGTCATTGGTCATTGGTCATTGGTCATTGGTCATTGGTCATTGGTCGGGGGATGGACGAGCATGCTGGCCTCGATCCACTCGGTAGGTTGGATCAGGAATCCGGGGATGATTGTCCGGATGCAGACCCTCGTGGAATTGGCGGGAGCCTCGATGACGATGCGCTCGTATTGATCGTCGCCTGGGTCCTGCCACGCCGGGGCGATCCGCACGCGGTCGCCGACCTTGAGGGGTTGCAGGCTGTTGGATGGTTGCTTGGTCATGTTTGGTCATGTTGGGGGGAGGAGGATGGAAGGCGTTGGGACAGAAGGCAGAAGGCAGAAGGCAGAAGGTGAAGATCCCGCCGCCCATGTGCCCGGCCTGCTGCTGGCCAGGCATGATGCGGCGAAGCGAGATGGGTGGAGAGCAAGGGCGTGGCCGGGGCCCAGTCCTTGCTCTCTTGGTTTCCGTCTTCTGTCTTCTGTCTTGGAGCGTGGCGTTCTTGTGTCTCCCGAACGGTTCACCGTTCGGATTCCCATGGTGTCAGCTCGCCGTTGGCGGAGCGGAACTCATAGGTGTGGGTCACGAGGCTGCGGTAGCCGATGGTGCCGCCGACCTGGGTTTCGGTGCTGCCGTCGGCGCGCGGGACCCAGAAGATCTCCACGCGGCCCTCACAACCCTCCTCGTCGGCCCAGCCGGGGTGGCGGACTTCGAGCAGGGAGAGCAGCGCCCCATTGAGCAGTTTGCCGATGGGCATCTCAGCCCCGTTGGCGGCGGGCAGTGAGACTTCCAGCAGGCGCTCGGCGTCGTGGAACTCCAGCGGCCGGTCGTAGGGGCCGAAGATCTCGGTGCCCGTGATCTGTCCGCTGCCGGCGCAACCGTCGAAGGTCACGTCGGCGCGCATGACAGGCGGGATGTCGGGGCAGGCCAGTCGGGGATTGCGCAGCACGGCGCCCACCGCCGACAACGCGGCAAGGGCGACGATTTCAGCCGGATCGAGCCGGTGGTGTTTCTTGGTATGGGTGGTTGGGTTCAACAGGTGGTTCATTGGGTGGTATTGGTTCGTTTGGTTCGTTTGGTTATTGTTGGATGTTGGCTTGGAGAGATGTCAGTCAGGATTTCAGGAATGAGATGTCCTTGCGGTGGAAGAGCGACTTGGCCTCGGCCTCGGTGAGCCCGATGAACTCGGACGCCCGGAACGAGACTTCGTCGGGATAGAAGCTGAACAGGCTCTTGGATGAGCCGTCCTCAAAGGTCGCGATGACCTCCGGCATGGGGTCGAGCATACCGTGGGGCATGGGGCGTGGCATAGGTGTGATGATGGCGGATGTGATTTTCATGGGGGGGGGATTTGGGATGTTGAATTTTGGATGTTGGATGTTGGATGTTGGATGTTGGATTGATGATAGATATGTCAAAGGTCTCAGGTCTCAGGTCTCAGGTCTCAGGTCTCAGGTCTCAGGTCTCAGGTCTCAGGTCTCAGGTCTCAGGTCTCAGGTCTCAGGTCTCAGGTCTCAGGTCTCAGGTCTC
>CAIZNN010000247.1 GCA_903934285.1 Akkermansiaceae bacterium
GACACGGCAAAGCGGCGGTGTCGACGCGGCGGACGATGCCCGGGAATGCGCGGTGAGGGAATAAAAAGCGCTGGGCTGACATGCGGAGTGGCGCCCTGGCATCAGCCGGCCCAGGCGAGCGGGAAAAGGGCGGCTCGGCCATCATAGGCGACGAGCGCCATGTAGAGATGGGTGTGAAGGAGTTGTTGGAAATGGCACACCTCGTCATCGAGGAAAAACTCGAATCCCGGCATGGCATCAGGAAGCTTGCCGGTGGCGGCCTCGCCGAGGCGGATTACGGCGGTGGCTTGGTATTCATCCGGCGCGGTGCCATCCCAGGTGACGGCATCGGCGGGCCATGAGGACAGCTCGCCAACGACGGCGCCAGTGACCGCGAAATCCTCATCCATGGATACGGTGATGGCCAGCTTGAGGGTGGCGGACAAGGCGATGTCGGTATCCAGCCCGGTGAGGGAGACGAGTGTGCCGGTGGACGCGGCGGCGATGATGCGGCCGGGGCCTACGCGCATCACGCCAGGCTCGGTGCGGTAGCCGTGGAAGGGGCAGATGGTGGTCGAGGCGGCGGGGATGGCGGTGAGGACGCGGCCCATCGGCGTGCCGGTTTCGCGCAGGCCTGGGCCTGGCAGCGCGCGATCGCGTTCGAGCGCCTTGCGCCAGGCGCTGAGGGTCTCGCCCTTGAGGAGGTAGCTTTTGCCGGCTTGGAAGTCACCTGGCAGCACGAGTTTGCTATCGGCCATGGGTGCTTACGGGGTTTTGGGGCGGACGTATTTGTAGCCTTCGGTCACCAGCCCGACGCGGGTGCCGGGCAGCAAATCGACGCTCAGATCCATGAGGATCCAGCCGTTGGGCCAGTGGTAGACATACTCGCCCAGTGAGTCCCAGATGGACGCGGCGAGCGGCGGCGGAGTGATGGCGGAGCCGGTAGACGGATCGGTCCAGCCAGGGGAGAGGGCACGCTCCCGGCCCACCCGGTTGGATGGCAGGGTGGGAGTGGATGGCCAGCCGGCCTCGACATTGGCGGAGAGGTACGTGAAGGAAAAGGTGGGCACGCTCTCGGAGGTGGATACCTTGGCGTAGGTGGCACTGCCGGTGCCAGGAGCCGGCACTGGGGCGCTCACGTTCGAGGCGCTCTGTTGTTCCACGGCGGTGCCCCATGTGATCTTGCAGGGCTTGGTGGATGCCCAACCCTTGTAGGTGACCTCGGCCGTCCACACGCCCTCGGCGATGCAGGCCGGCCGCGCGCCGGCGACCCACCAATTGCGCGCGCCCAGCTTGGTGCCGATGGGGTAGAGGGCGGCGATCTCCTCGGCGGTGAGGGTCGCGCGGCGGATGGCATAGGTGGCGGCCAGCGAGTCCCAGCCATCCTGGCTGATGGTGGCATCCTCCGTGAGCAGGGTGGCCGCGCCGGCCAGAAAGCTCCCCTCGGCAATGCTGCCGCCGATGAGGATGGTGGTGTGGCGGGGGAAGAGCATGGCAGACAGATGAGGGGATGACAGCAGACGGTAGAAGAGAGGGGTTAGGCCCTGGCGAGGTTTTTATCCAGGATGTCAAAGATTCCGGCGACGTTTTTGCCCATGGCTTCATTGGCTTTTTTGACAGCGGCGGCAGCCTCGGCGGCGGCCTCGCGGCGGGCGCGATTCGGGTCTGCCGCAGCGGCGCCGCGGGCCAGGGCCTTTGCCGCATTTTGCGGATTAAACAGATCCCTGCGTTCCTCCCGTTTTTGGTCCTGCATGGCTTTCCGCTCCAGCCTGGCGGCAGTGGCGGCAGCAGCCGAAAGGATTCCTTTGGCTTGCTTGGGAGCGGCAGCTTGTTTTTCCATGGCGAGGCGTTCCTTGGCCTTGGCCAGGGCAGCGTCTTCTGTGAGGCCTTGGTCTTTAAGGAGACTCAGTTTGATTCTCTCCAAATTGATGGCGTCCTGGGCGGCCTGAATGCGTTTGCGGTTGCCTCCAGCCTGAGCTTGCAACAACGCATTTTCCAGCCCGAACATGGCGGTGGCTTCCCCCATGGCCGCGGCCTCGGCAGTCGCCTGCGCCACAGCTTGCAGGCGCTGTCTGGTGGCGGCCTCAAGTTTGGCGGAATCGGCCTCCGCGCGACTTTGGGCGGTATCCCTTGCGGCTTTTTGTAGATCGAGGAGTTCCTTTTCAAGGGACACAAGTTTAGCCGTGTTTTCCGCCCTGGTGGCTTGCAGATCAGAGCCGGGCGTAGCGGCATCAATGGCCGGGCGGCCGATTTCCCGCGGACCCATGGCTTTCAGATCGCCGATTTGGCGCTGCAGATCCTCTTCCTTGGTCAATTTGGCGGCATAGGCTTGCTCTTCGGCGGCCTTGACCCGGGCTTGATTGGATTTCTCCAGTATTTCTTTTCTATTGGCGATCTGCTTGTCTTGTTCGATTTTCTCCTGAGCCAAACCAGCCCAAAATCCGGCATTGGCCTCTGCTAGACTACGGTCCTCGGCGGCAGCATCGGCAGCGGCCTTGGTCGTTGCCGCCGCGGCTGCCTCAGCTTGCCTGGTGGTCTCTGTTTTGCCGTCTTTCCCTTCCAAGCCGGGCGTCTTGATGCCGAGGATTTTTTTAAGTTCCTCGAGTTTGCGCCGCGCAAGATTCGCCCCTTTGGTAACATCCTCAACAAAACCCGAGGTGATCCCTACGAAGAATTCCGTGGCAGTGGTTTTGAGGGCTTTCCATGAGTCGTCGAAATTATCGACGGCATTGCGCGCGCCGCCCATGACCTGCGGCAGCTTGCCCAGCTCGGCCACCAGCTTTTCGATAAAGGCGGAGGCGGTGACTCCTGATTTGCCGAGAGCCTCGGTATCGGCGGTGCCGAAAGCGGTTTTCATCGCGGCACGGACCTGTGGCACCCGTTCTGAAATCTGATTGATTTCCTCGGCGGATACCTTGCCCTTGGCCGCCATCTGGGTAAGGGCCAAAAGAACTCCATCCAAATCGGATTTGCCGCCGCCCACGGTGGCCAGCGCGTTGCCAAACGCACGCATGGCCTTTTCGCTGAGATCAGCGGACATTCCGACGGCCCGCAACTTGATATCGCCGCGCACCGCTTCCTCAAACCCGAGGCCTGGCACTTTAGCAACATCTCTGAGCCTTTCCAGTCTGGCGGCGGTGGCTTCGGATGTTCCATCCAAGGTTTTGAGTCCTCTGACCAAGCCATCGAATTCCGCGTAGCTCCTGAGCACTCCCAGGGAAGATGCTACCGCCGCGCCAAAGGCGGTGAATACCGCAGTGGCCCCGGCGGCGGTTGCAGAAAGCCCGGCCAGACCGCCTGATCCTGATCCTGCAGATAATTTAAGTCCGCCGAGCTTTGCATTGGCATCCCTGAGTGGGGATGTGAAACCGGCGGTATCGAGCTTGAGGGCGTAGCTTAAAATTCCGGCCATGGGGGATCAGATGGTGAGATGGGTGGTGCCGAGGACCCAGCCGAGCTGGGCGGGGGAGAGGGGGGAAATGGAGTAGTGGCGCTCGAGCCAGGCGCGGGCGCGGTTGCGGGCGGCCAGCGCGGCGGTGGTTACGTAGGAGGGTCCGCCACTGCCGCCGAGGCGCTCATTGCGCACGGGCAGCAGGATGATGGCTATGGCGAGTGGGGTGGCCCATACGGCATCGGCGAAGGTGATGCGGTATTCGCTGGCGAGCCATTCGACGGCGGCGAGGCCTGAGCCTGCGGCCGGATCGGCATCGCGTTGGATAGACCAGCAGCCGGCAGGCCGGGGGTTTTTTTTTGCGCGGTGTCTTCGCTGTCGGCCGCCGCGCCGCCGGAAAGAGAACGGATGCGATCCATCTCGGTGCGGAAGTGGGCTTGCAGGGCGAGCTGGTCGGCGAGGGGCAGCTCCCACATCATGTCTTCGGCGGCGGCGATGAGCGGGGCGATATCGCCGCTGTCGAGCTCACGCCAGACGGCGCGGGCATCGCAAAACACCAGGGTGGCCAGGCCGAGCTCGAGCAGCTCGCGGGTGCCGGGGGCGTCGGGATCGGGCGCGGACGCCATGCCGGTGGCATCGGCCCAGGCGGCGAACAGGCGCGCGACGCGCTGGAGCGTCCAGATGGTGCCCTGGCTGGCGGGCTGGAGGGAGCGGCCGGCAATGAGCGCGGGGCCGGCAGTAGCGGCGGCAAAGGCATCGATGGCGGCCGGATCGGCGCCCTGGCTGCGGGCGGCATCAGCGGCGCGCATGCCGGCGAGGTGTTCGTGCCACGATGCCTCTTGCTGGGACATCTCGGGACGGTCTGGGACGGGGACGGGGGCGAATGGGTAGGACATGGTTTGGTTGGGGAAAGCACTAAATCTCAAGCATGAAATTCTAAACGAAGAGAAGAGAAGAGGCCGGGGCGGCGGGTTGTTTCTTCGTCTTCGTCTTCGTTTAGAATTTAGGATTTAAGATTTAAGATTTGGGCGTCTATGCCCGCGGGGTGTAGACGCCGTTTTCGTAGGTGTAGACATTGCCGCCGCCGGAGTTGGTGGAGGCGAAGGAATCCCACGAGGTGGCCTCGATGGAGAGCATGCGGTGGCCATCCTTTTCCCACTCGACGGTGATGGGCGGCATGACGCGGCCGGAAATGCCGGCAAACGGGAAGGTGATGAGATCGGCGAAATCGGGCGGCAACACGTCGGCCCGGAACATCGTCTTGAACTTGAAGGCGAACTTGGGCTTCTTGAGGATGACGGCAAGGATGGAGCCGCCGGCGGCTTCGAGCTCTGCCATGTCGGCCTCACGGGCGACGCTGGCACTTTCGACCTGGCCGTAGGCACTGCCCAACATGACGGTGCCGAAAACGAGGTTGGCGGAGGAAGAGGCGATGACGATCTCGCCAGGATAGCGGGTGGTGTAGGACATGGGAGCGGGGATTGAGGATTGCGGATTGGGGATTGGGGATTGCGGATTGCAGATTGCGGATTGCGGAATTCAGGATTTAAAAAACGAGCGGTATGGTTTCGGCGAAGCCTGGCAGGGCGGCGGCGAGGGAGAAGTTGAGCATGTGGGCGCGGGTTGCCGGCGGGGCTTCCAGCCAGCGGGAATCAGCCAGCGAGAACCCGGCTTGGTCCGCCTCGCAGCCATCGGGGAAGCGCATGGCGCGGATCCAGGCGCTGACTTGCTCGATGCGCTCGGCAAAGGCGAGGAGCTTGGGGCCGGCGGCGGCAGGCAGGCCGCGCGCCTGTTGGATCACGGCGGTGATTTGATGGGTGGTCATGCCCTCGCGGGCGGCAGGATGGCTGCCGTAGCCGTCCCATAGCAGGATGAGCCGCCAACGGGTGGTGCCTCCAGCCAGATAGGCCACGGCCTCATCCATCGATTCGGCAATGTCCGCCACGCCACCGGCAGCCGCCACGCGCGAGGCGAGGGCGGCCGACACGGCGGCAATGAGGGCGGATGAGGTCATGGCGCGAAGTCAGAATCGGAAGCGGTTTCGGGGGCGATGTCAGGCTTGGAGGATGGCTCGGGCGCGATGTCGGGCGCGGCGGCTGGCTCGGGCTTGATGTCGGGCTCGACGGAGGGCTCGGGCGCGATGTCGGGCGCGATGTCGGGCGCGATGTCGGGCTCGGTGGCGGGCTCGGTGGCGGGCTCTGGCTCGGGTGCGATGTCGGGCTCGACGGCGGGCTCGGGTTCGGGCGCGATGTCACGATCGACGGCGGGCTCGGGTTCGGTAGAGGCTTCCGGTTCGGGCACCAGCTCGGCTTCAGGCGTGAGTTCAATCTCAGCTTCAGGCTCGAGCGCCGGCTCGGATGGGCGGGCGACGGGGGCCACTGACTGGCAGGGCACGGCATCGTGAGTTTCCGCGGGGGCGGAGTCCTGCTGCGGCGGGGCGGGTGTGGCGGCCACCGGTTGCACCGGCAGGGCCGGCGGCAACATGGGCTCGCCACCAAGGGCCTCGATGCAGCCGGATGGGAGCGGGGAAATGGGGCAGGTTTGCATGGGGGAGTGGGGCTGGGTGCAATTCTCCTATGAGACAATCACTTGCCGATGAAGATGATGTCGAGGATGCCGATGCCGTTGATAGACATACTTTTCCCGCCGATGACGCCCATCCCCGACGCAATAAATGGGTAGCCCGGGTAAAACATATATGCATCCATGTAAATTGAGCAACCCATGGGAGAACCCGGGGAATTGGTGGCGTCGGGGAAGAACGCCAGGCAGTGCGCCGTGGTGCAGGCGGGCAGGGCCACGCCATTGATGTCCTCGCCCGAGCCGCCGAGCCGCTCGATGGTGGCCCCCACCACGCCGGCTGTGGTGCTGGCGGAGGTGGCAGCGGCGGTGACGCCCAGGCCAGCGGCGATGGCGATATTGAGGGTGGTGTCGTTGTTGCCTGACAGATGCGGCGGCCGGGTGAGTGTGATGGTGGCACCGGTGCCGCCCACGGTGTACTGGGCAGCCACTGCGGCGGTGGCGGCGAGCGCAGTGCGGCACGCCGCGGCAATCAGGGCGGCGGTGGTGTGAGTGCCGGTGACCAGGGGGACAGATACGGCGAGGGGAGATCCGGTAATGGCGGCCCCGGTGATGGTGAGGGCGAGATTGCCCGAGGAAGTGGCCCCGCCGGCGGCGACCACCGTGGCGGTCTCCACCTGATGGACTGGAGCTCCGGAGGCGACCAGGGTACCGGCTCCCCAATCGCCGCTGACGGTGCCGCCATTGGAGATGATACGGGCACGCCAGGCGACGGTGGCGAGGGGGAACGGGATGGTGATATCGCGGCCGAGGCGGGTATCCCCGGAGATGTCACCGGCGGTGGGGACGATGCGGGTGCCGAGGGAGATGCGCAGGGAGGTGTCTGAGAGGGTCATGGGGATTTAGGATTGGAGATTTAGGATTTAGGATTGCGGATTGCGGATTGCGGATTGGGGATGGCGGATTTACGTGCTGAGGGAGCCGGCGGCGGAGGAGGTGCGGGCGGGCTCGGTGACGACAGAGACGGACGGGCGGGGGCGGATGGCGGTGGGAGTGAGCGGGGCGCGGCCGGCGGCAATGTCATCGAGCTTGGTGCGGATGGCATCAGCGCGGGTGAGGAAGGGATTGGTCTTGGCATCGCCAAAGCCGCGGCGCAGATAGAGCGTCTCGCAACAGAAGATGGCGGCAGCGGCGGCGATCAGGGAGGGGGCGTCGGGCGCGGCGGCAAACGGCGTGGCATAACGCTGGCCGAGGATGCCATCCACTTCATTGCAGGCGGCCGCAGCCACCGCATCCCACACCGCCTCGTCGAGCACTCCATCACCATCGTCGTCGAGGGCTTCGAGCATGGCTCGGGCGCCCACGGTGGCGGCGATTTCGGTGCGGAGGAAGTAGAGGGGGCGGGGCATGATGGCGGTCAATGGTCAATGGTCATGGGTCATTGGGAAGAGGAAGATGAAGAGAAGAGGAAGAGGCCAGGCTGAAGGTATGATTGGCGGCCAACAAAACCATAAAAACACCGCCGCATCAGCCTGGCCTCAAGTCGGTCATGGCTCAGGTGCCGGGGCTGCCCCAGGCGAGCAGGCTCATGCCGTAGCCGGCATTCCAGCGGCCATAGGCCTGGTAGAGAAACACCTTCTGGAGCACGACGTGGGTGGACTTGGGATCATCGGCGGCGACGAACTCGGGACGCACCTCGAACTGGACGACGAGCGGCTTGATCTCGCGGCCGATGTCGAAGAGGAACCAGGCGGTATCGGAGGTGAGGCCGTTGATGACCTGCACATCGAAGGTGCCGCGCAGGGTGTTGGTCTCGGCGCCGGCGCCGGTGTTGAGCAGCTCGGCGGTGGCGAGCTTGTTGGCGGTCTCCTCGAGGGCGGGAGGCACCACCAGCAGGAGCTTGCGGCCGAGGTTGAGGTTAAGGCCCTTGGCATCGGCCCGCTTGCGCAGGGCGGTGCGGGCGATGACGAAGTTCGGAGCGGTGAGGGCGCCACTGCCGAGGGTATCGAAGGTGGCGGCACCTTTGCTCACATCGAGCGGGTTGTACTTCTTGGCGAGGGCGAAGAACGCCTTGCCAGTGTAGTCCAGGGCGGTGAAGCCGTTGTTGAGCAACTCGGCGACGAGCACGCTGGGATGATTGCGGGCATTGGTGGCGAGCTCGGCCATGTTCGGGCGGTAGAGGCCGAGGGTATCGCGCTCGATGTGGGCGCGCTTGACCTGCACGGTGGATTCCCATTCCTTGTTGGTGATGGTGAAGCCGGCAGTGGCGAGTTCCTGCAATTTCACCTCGCCGATCATCTCGCGCATGCCGGGCAGGCCGGTGAGATGTTCGTAGGTTTCCGAGGCGGAGCTGGATTCCACTTCCATGGCGATGGAGGTCCAATCAGGCTTGAAGCCATCGTAGGCTTTGAGGAAGACCGCGCGGAATCCGGCGGTGGCGGCATTGATGCGTTCGAGGGTTAACATGAGATCAGGGAGTTATCAGTTGCGGGGGATGGGATGGATGGGATGGATGGGGCGTTAGTTGCCGGTGATGGCGGCGTTGGCGGTGGCGGCGATGCCGATGACGGCGGCCATGCAGTGGATGGTGCCATCGATGGTGGTATCCAGGGCGAGCACCGCGCCGCCGTTGGCGTCGGTTACGACGGTAGCCAGGGCGTCATCGGTGTCTTCCTTGAGGAGGACGCCGGTGGTGGCGGTGAGGGTGCCCAGATCGGCCGGAGCGGCGAAGGCGGCGGAAGTGGCCAGCCAGACGCGCAGGACATGGCGGCCGGCCTTGGATTCTCCGAGGTAGTCTTTGACCTGGAGGGTGACGTTGGCCACGCCGTTGGGCACGGCGGTATTGGCCACGACCACGGCCACCGCGGCGGTGTTGGCCATGCCGGCCTTCAGCGCGGTGATGTCGCTGGGCACGTCGGACACATCGCCGGAGACTGCGACGGCGGCGCCGAGCCGGGTATCGACGACGGGCGAGGTGCCATCGAAGCCGATGAGGATGCCGGCGCGGCAGGTGCCGGTGTGGGCGACGGTATCGGGCGTGATGGCATAAACCATCTTGCCCATGTACGCCTTGGTGACCGGATGGGTGGCATCCTGCTGGAGCACGCAGATGCCGCGCTTGACCTGGACGGAAAGATCCGCGGCCGCCCCGGCAGAGTTATCCACGCCGGCCTCGGACAGGCCGATGACGTAACCGGTGACGGTGGAGGCGGCCGGCACGGCATTGCCGGAGGCATCGAGGGCGACCATGCCGCCGGTGGGGATGGTGGTGGCGGCAGCCACGGGGTGGAGGCCGGCGCTTTCACCGGGGAACATCGCGATGTTGTAGTGGGTCATGGGGATTTAGGATTGAGGATTACGGATTGCGGATTGCGGATTGGGGATTGCGGATCAGGAGATGGCGCGGCGGTATTCGGTTTCGGAGAGGCCGAGGGATTTGGCGGCGGCGGCTTGCTCGGCGCTGAGGGCCACTTCGCGGGCGGTCGTCATTTCCTTGGTGGCGGACGATGCGGCGGTGGCGACCTGGCCGGGTGCCAGGCCGTCGAGCATGGCGGTGAGGGCGGCGTATGGCAGGGTGGCCAGCACGTCATCGGCCAGCGGGATGACCTTGCCCTGGGCAATGGCGCGATCGATGGCCGTGGTGCGGCGGAAGGTATCGAAATCGGCCGTGAGGGTGGCGATGGTGGCGATGGTGGCGGCGGCGGCGGGATCGGCCACCGTGGCGGTCACCGCGGTGCAGGCGGCGGAAGCGGTGGCATCGGTGGTGAGGGCGGCGGTGACGTCCTCGTCGGTGGCGGCATCAGGGAGGCCGAGGCGGGCGAGCAGGAGTGCTTTGTAGTCGAGCATGGTGGTGGTGGGGGTGGTGGGGGTGGTGGATTCGGGGTGAGAGAGGGAGGCGGAGGCGGCCACCGCCTCGGCGAATTCCATGCCGGCCACATCGCCATGTTGGGTGAGGGCAACGGAACGGATGAAAAGCAGATTGGCGGCGGCATCCAGATAGGCCACGGCGGATACGTCCTGGTAGTTGGGCGCGTATTGCTCGCCGCTGGGGGTGTATTCCAGGGCGGTGAGATAGACGCCATCGCCCTCGATGATCTCGATGGCGCCATGACCCGGCACCGGCCGCGGATCGGGCACATAGTTGGGATGGCCCTTCACACTCTGGTGTTCGTAGTCCAGCGGCACTCTCTCGCAGGCTGTGGCGAGTTGGTTGGCGGCGAGACAGGCGAGGGTTTTTTCCCCGACTACAATCTTGGCCTTGGTGGTGCGGCCGATGTTGTCGCCCCAGGCGAGGATGCGCACGCGCTGCGGCAGCGCCGCGGCGGCGCCGCGCACAAACGGCACACCCGAACAAAACACCACGGCGGCGTGGGCTGGCAGGGGACGGCGTGCAACTGGCATGCACGCAGATTGCACGAAAAAACCCCAGGGCTCAAAAAGCCGTGGGGCGGGTGAAGGACCGCCGGAGGCGGTCGGTTATGGGTCATGAGTCATGAGTCATGGGTGAAGAGGAAGATGCGCTTGCGTCTTACCCATGACCCATGACCCGTGCCCCATGACCTAAAGCCCGGCGGGCTTTAGACAGGCCTTGAGCACACCGGTGACGTTTTGCGCGCCACGGGGCGTGAGGGTGCCATCGGCATGGAACGGCAGGAACGGGCGGGCGGGTAGATTGTTGGGCGCATAGCCGAGCTGGTGCGCGGCAGCATAGGGCCGGTCGCTGCCGATGGTGACCTGGGTGTTGGTGGCAGCGGTGACGGCGATGCTTTTGCGCAACAGGGTGCTTTTTTGCAAGATGGCATGGCCGTCCTTGGGCTCCTTGACCCGCGGCGCCCAGGTGGACGGGCGCAGGGCACTATCAGTAAAGGCGCGCTGGGCCAGGGATTTGACCGTCTGCCCCATGCGCTCGAGTATGGGCTTGCGGTTGGTGACCGCATCGAGCTTGCGCTTCATGTCGGGAGTGAGGGTGTCGGTGAGCTTGATGAGTTTCATGGGAGGGGAGAGAGTTAGAGGTTATTGGTTATTGGGGGAAGAGGAAGAGTCGGACTAGTCGGACGGGTCGGACGGGTCGGACTTGTCGGACGGGCCGCGGACGATGTCGTGGGAGAAGATGAACTCGCCGCCGAGATCCTCGATGGTGAAGGTGGCACCACTTTGCGCTGCCTGATGCGCTATAACCCGCGGCAGAGAATAAATCGAGAACTCGAAATCCGGGAGTTGCGCGCCGCGCAGCTTGAAGGCTTCGCGATTGCCTGACCATGTGGTCTCATCCGGGGAGTAGTGTACTTTGTAGCGCATGGTGCAAGTCGCTTGGGCGCCTTGCTTGTTGAGAGTGACGCGGATGGTTTTCATGGGAAGAAAATTGAATGAACCACGGAGAAGGAAGCGCGGAAATCGGCAGCATCCGGGGAGCTGTCAATTGATGCATGTTTTATAGCCGTTTCCGGAGCTTCCCACAACTCATAATGCCAGGAGGGCACTTCCAGGCCGGCGGGCTTGCCGAGCTCAAATGGGTATTCGGTGCCGACGGCCGGGTTCCACCAGCGGTCGCGCCGCAAGGTGACACCTTGAATGGTCTCGATGGCATCGCCGGCAGTGCGGCGGGCATAGTGGGCGCTGATGACGGCGCGGTAGCGCTCGGCGGCCTGGCCGGTGGCATCGGCATGGACCCAGTGCATGAGTTCGTGGGAAAGGATGCGGCGCATTTCGCGGCGGCGCGGCTCGCCACGCAGACCCTTGAGAGCGGCGATGGAGAGCCGGATGCGCGGGCCGCCATCCACGGCGGCCAGATAGTCGCCACGGGTGGTGGGATCGGGCTTGAGACGATCGACGCCATTGGTGCGCACCACCTTGGTGAAACGCTTGACGAAGCCGATGGTGAGCTTAGGCAAAGTACCTGCAATCTCCGGCGGCAGGATATCGAGCATGTCTTGGACGCTGCGCAGGATTTCCTTTTCGGTGAGCACGCCGACTTGGCGGGCACCGGAGATGCCGGCGAGCAGATCGGCGGCTTGGGCGGGAGCGGCCACGCGCATGGAGGCGCGCAGGTTGGCCAGGGCCGTGCGCGACCAGGTGGCGGCAGTGGCGAGGCCGCTGGCATCCAGGGCGGCGGCAAAGGAGACGGGGCGGGGCGCGCGTGCGGAGCGCGGGGAGACCACGGAGGTCTCGCCGCGCAGGTGGGAGAGCAGGTTGCCGCCGTTTTCCATGGGGGTGGCGGCGGCCTTGTCCTCGAAGTTTTTGCGGGTCCGGGCATCCCAGCGGGTGGCGATTTCCTCGTAGGGCAGGGTGGTGGCCCGCACGCTTTGCAAGGGCGTGCCCAGGACATGGGATTGCTCGGGGCCGCGGGTGATGGTGCCAGCCTCGAGGCGGGCCAGGGCCGGCCCCTCGAGCACGCGGCGGTCCTCGGGCTTGCGGGATTGGTCCTTGGCGAGCTCCTCGGCGGCCTCGTCGTCGAGGAGCTCCACGACCTGGCAGCGGCAGCGGAATTCCCAGGGCGGGGTGTGGTCGCGCCAGAACGGGCTGTCGGCGCGCAGGATGATGCCGTGCAGGGCGCGGTGGGTGGCCCGCACCTTGCCATCCTTGGTGGAGAGGTATTGGCGCCAGGGGAAGGTGTCCATCTGGGCATCCATGATGCGGGCCTGGCAGGAGGCGTAGGCGCTGAAGGCGTGATGGGCCAGCAACAGATCGGCCCGGTTGGCAGCGCCGGCCGGAGTGAACCAGGGGGAAATTTGCGCGGCGATTTCCTTTTTGGTTTTCGCCCAATCGCCGCCGGCCGGAATGCGGGCGATGAGATCGCGGGTGTTTTGCAACACATCGAAATCCTCGATGCCGGTGATGGTGTAGGCGCGCGCCTGCATCTCATCGGGCAGATCGTCGAACACATCGCGGGTGACCGCAGGCTTGTCGGCAATGAGACGCCGGGCGGCATCGTGAGGGACGGGATCTAAAGCGAAGGAGAGCATGCGGGTGGTGGGGGTGGGGAAGATGAAGAGTCAGACAGGGCGGACAGGGCGGACTTGGCGGACTGAGTAGCGGGTGGCGAGGCGGTCATCGCGACTCGCGGCATTGAGGTAGGAGGCGCGGCGCCTGGCGCGGATTTTGGATGCGGATTTGCAAAGACAGACGGCAGGCTCGCCGGGCGTGTGCTTCCAGACTTCGTGAGTATTTTGCATGATTGATTGAAGATGCCCCGTCCCGCTATCTAAGCCTGGCGTCTTGTGTTGGATAATTGAGGGTGGGCCGGTGAGAGAAACTCATGTTGCCGCCCGGGCGCAACTTGGCGGCGGCTTCGAGGATTTCATTCAGCGTGGGCTCGCGGATGATGACGCGCGGATCGGAATCGATGCCGTTATAAAAGCGGGTCTCCATATTAAGGCAGAGCTCCACGTTAGGACTGATGGGTTGGTAGATGGTGGTCACGCTGGGGATTGGGGATTGAGGATTGCGGATTGCGGATTGGGGCCCTGATTTTGTTAGCGCAGGGCCATGAGGAGGAGGCGCTCGTCGAGGGCTTGGTTGATGAGGGTAAACCACCTGGGCTTTTGCGCCGGCACGGCATCCAGCCAGGACTGGCGCAACATGGATAGGGTGACGTCCAGCTCAGTGATGGCGGATTCGGCGGTGATGGATGGTGCGGTCATGGGGAGGTTATTGGAGAAGTCATTGGTCATGGGTCATGGGTCATGGGTCATGGGGGAAGATCGACTTGATATATCTGACTTAAGTCTGGATATTGTTACTGTTATGCCACACGATTAATGCGGCGAATTTCACGGAGTGCATGCTTTCTGGCGAGTTTGAATGTTTTGTCATGGGAGCATCCGATTGATTTGAAGTGCTTTGTCCATTTGGCGATTAACTTGGTGTGTGCCAAGCTTAATTCAGTGTCGTAGGTAGGCATAACAAATCGTTCTGCGGGATTAAAATTCTGCGATATGGACCCATCCCTTGTAAGTGGCGAGTCCCGCTCGCTCTTTCGCTTCGCGGCAGTCTTTGGCGTTGTGCGTTATGAGCCCAAAAGCGGTCTCAACAGGATGACACCAGCACTTCATCTGCGCTGAGTGCATCGCCTCATCCTCCAATGGGATTATATGGATTCGTTTTGGTTTGGTTTCGATTACGGGGTTTGACATGGCAATTATTTTCTGGGGGTTGCGTTGGTTTGCGATTACGAAAGATGCATAACAAGACGCCGCACCACGACCCGCATGAGCGGGCTGTTTCGGGGCGGCTAGTATGGTGGTGGCGCTCATGCGGTCGGGTGGGCTAGGCGTTCAATCATCTACGGGCGCGGATGTTTGGAATCATTCCGCCTCCGGCCACCAGTGCCAGAAGCGGCAGCATGGCCATGATCGGCATTCCGCGTTGTTGCTGATACCGCTTTTGGGCGATGCCCTCGCGCTGTTCTTCCTCTGTCATCGCGTCCCATTTTGCGTTGGCGGCGATTCTGCGCTCTTCTTGCTCCTGGTGCCATTTGATGTCAGCCTCGGCCATGCGTAGTGCCTCGGCCTTGATGGACTGCTCGCGGCGTTCCTCGAATGATCCTCGTCTTTTTGCTTGTCCCATGGTGGTTATTGGTCGGAATTAAGAGATTGAACAAGGCCATGGAGCCGACAGGCTGGAATGTCTTGTCTGCAATCGGGGTTAAGTGAGGGCCTGCGGCTCATGCTGGGCGTTCTGCGGACCAATTCCAGCCGCATGCTCCAGTTCTTGTTTGACACTTTGACCCATCGCCATTCTTCGCCTTCGACAAGGCGGCGTGCAGACATGTGGCAAACCATCAGCACAGACTGGCTCGGCTCCTCGCCGGAAACTTTTTTGTATTCTTCGAGCAGCATGTACTCGGCGGCGGATTCATCGATCGGGATAGAATTCATGGTCTCTTCGTTTAGAATTTAAGATTTAGGATTTAGGATTTTCCCCCCTACCTGCTTGCGGCGCCGCCGGCGCAGGTGGCTTTCCATTCGAGGCGGCGCTTGGCGGTCCAGAAGCTCGTTTCGCGCGCGGCATCGTTGCGGGTGGCCCGCAGGTGGGCCAGCAGGCTCTCGATGGAGATATAGGTGCAGCCGGGCGAGGAAATGAAATGCTCGACGTAGCCACACCACATGAGGCGGCGCATGGTGGTCTCGCTCAGGCCGATGATGCCGAGGCGGGCGCCAATGTCCTCGGTCATGCGGATGTAACCTGGATAGGGCTCGGGCTCGAGACGGTAGGTGCCGGGGGCCTCGGCGGGAATGAGGCGGCAGAGGATGTGGGATGGGGTGTCGAACTCGGGCATGCCGCTGACCCAGACGCCAGGACTGATCTCGCTCATCTCGCCGCCGGCAGCCACCAGGGCGGCAGACGGCGGAGCAGCGGAGAATTCCAGATCGGCAAAGAGATCAAGGGTGGTATCCATGATATTCAAGGAAGCACGAGGATTCGATTTGAGGGGGGGGTGGGTGGAATCTGGCGTCAATGGGCGGCGAGCGGCGTACGCTGGCGTGTGACCTGCGGCGCGGCGCGGCGTGACGCCTGCGCGGCCAAGGCGGTGAGGATGCGATGGTGCTTGGCGCGGACATCGCCGGATTGGGCGGCCAGGAGGCGCACGCGGCGGCTGGCGTGCAGCACGATGCCGTGGTCCTGTTGCCAGAGTGCGGAGATATCTGCGAGGGATCGCTCGGGGCGGGTCTCATGCAGGATGGCCATGGCGAGATGACGGGCGTGGGCGGCGGCCGGAGCGCGGGTGGAGTGATCCATGAGCTCGGCGATGGAGACGGCTTCCTCGGCCGCCACGGCAGCCAGCACGGGACGCGCCCAGGCGGGCAGGGTGGCCTCGGAGGCTACATTGAGACGGCGGCCCAGCTCGGCGAGCAGGGAGAGGGACGGGATGAGGATGAGGGGGGGATGTTTCATTTCGGTTGATGGGTCATTGGTCATTGGTCATGGGTCATGGGTCATGGGTCATGGGTGAAGAGGTGAGGGAACGCGCCGCGTCTTTACTCATGACTCGTGACCAGTGACTATTGACTGCCTACTGGCCTTTGTTGCGGTTGGATGACTGGCCGCGGCCCTCGCGGGAGGCGATGCGGTTGCGCAGGGTGGAGAGGAGATGCTCGAGACGACTGGCAGGCAGCTTGATGAGGCAGCCTACGTCATGGAGGGTGGTGCCGGGGTTCTTGGCGCGGGCGATGGCCATGAGGTAGTCCTCGCCAATGGCCCCACCCTTGGCGATGGCATGCGAGGCGCAGGCTTGATCGGCATCGGTGCCGGGGCGGTCGATCTTGGCGGCGTGAAAGCCGAGGGTGGCGGCGATGACGTGGATGACTTGCTCGCGGCGGTCGGCAGTATCGCCGCCCTCGCGGGATTGGCGGCGGGAGCCGGACCAGGCGCCGTGGGTTTTCTCACCACGCAAACCGCGGAAGTGGTCGAGGAGCTTGAGGTAGTTGCTGGACTGACATTTGGAGAGGCCCTCGCGGCGGGTCTGGGCATAGACCTGGTCGTGGCGCCAATCGTCGAAGGTGGCGGCGATGAGGCCCATGTTGGAAAGCATCTTCCAGGATTTGTTGGCCTCGGTGACCAGGCAGGTGAGTTGCTTTTTAGACAGCGGGCCATCGCCCTTGGCCGGCTTGGCGGCAGGGCGGTCGGAATCCTTGCCGGGCTCGTAGGTGCGGATGTATTCCCAGCCGTGGAGGTCGCAGAGGGCACGGGCGGCATCGCCGGAGACGACGGGGAACTCGTGGGATGGCTGGCCGGCGGCGCGCGCTTCGCAGCGGTATTGGAAGTGGTCGAAGTTTGGAGGAGTCATGGTTTTGGATTGCTGATTGCGGATTGCGGATTGCGGATTGGGTTAGTGGAAGTCGCGGGCGAGATTGTCGGACATGTCGGACATGTCGGACGGGGCGGACGGGGCGCAGAGCTTCCAACGGATGGCATCGATGTTGTCCTGGGAGGAGGGATCGAGGAGGGCGGCACAGTCCTCGGCCGCTTCCCAGCCATCGGAGAAGCCGAGCTGGAAACCGGAGTATTGGCCGAGGAGGAACATGATGCACCCGACGAGGGAAACGGCGATGAAGACGAGGATGAATGCGGAAGTGGTCATGGGATGGGGGGGGGGTGAAAGTTGAAAGTTGAAAGTTGAAAGTTGAAATCAGAGCTTGGATTCGGCGGCGGTGGCGGCTTTGACGGCCTTGCCGAGATCGACCTTGGCAGGGGTGATCTTGCAGGTCTCGGTGGTGATGCGGCGGATGCGCAGGCGCTCCAGCTCGCTATCGTCGAGCTTTTCGAGGGCCTCCAAGTTGAGGGCTTTGACGGTGCGCACAAACGGCAGGCCGTCCTGGCCGAGCTGCTCGAGGAGCAGCAGGGAGACTTCCTCGTTTTTGACTTCGAGCTTGCTGGCCTTGCGGAAGGCGACGGTGCCGTAAGGAGTCTTGAGACTCTTGGCCTTGGCAAACCATTGGGGGTTGAGGATGGCGGCTTCCTCGATGGCGCCCTCGGTGTTGCCCAGGATGCCCTGGAGCTCGGCATAGTCCTTGCGGCGGGCATCGACGAGATCGAGCCAGCATTGCTGGAGATCGTTCTCAAGCTCACTCATGCGGGCAGTGGCCTCACAATGGATAGCCATGAGATCGACAAGGTTTTTGTAGGCGGCGGGATCGGCGGTGGGGGTGGTGGTGGTCATAATTTTGAATTTTGAATTTTGAATGTTGGATGGGGATGGGAAGAATGGGAGGGATGGGAGTTATGGGACGGAGGCACCGATGCGGCGCAGGCGGTTCTCGGTTTGCTCCATGGTTTCGCACTCGGAGGCGAGACGCCAGAGGGTTACCCCCTCGGGCTCGCTGACGGTGAGCACGCGGGCCTGGGTGATGCGCATGTACTCGAGGATGCGGCGCAGCAGGTGCTCCTCGGGATCATTGAAGGGACCGGCGAGACGGTGGTAACGGGCCTGCACCGCGGAATTAAGTGGTTGTTGGGCGGAGATCATGGTGGTTGTTGATTGGTCATGGGTCATGGGTCATGGGTCATGGGGAAAGAGGACAGGGGACGCTTGCGTCTTACCCATGACTCGTGACCCATGACTCGTGACTTGCTAGGCGATTTCGAGGGCGGCTTTTTGGGCGGCGCCGCAGAGATCGGCGTCGTTGGGATCGTGGATGCCGCTGTTGCGGAGCTGGTCGAGGGTGCGGCGCAGATAGCTCCAGTGGCCGCAATGGACCGAGGCGGCGGCGATGCTCTCACAAGTGGCGGCGCTCCAGGTGGCGGGGACGGCGAGGCGGCGGGCGAAGAAATCGCGGGTGCCATCGGCATCAGGCCCGGCAAGGGTGATTTTTTCAAAGAGCCGGTTGTAGATGAGCTGCTTGGCTTCCTCGCTGGAAGCGGCGCGCAGCTTTTGGAGCAGCGTCTTCATGCCGGCCACGATGAGCAGCAGGTCGGTCTGGTTGAGCAGTGTTTTGAAAAGATTGAGGATGGCGCCGGTGACGTGATGCGCCTCATCGACGACGAGGAAGATGCGGCCCTTGCGCCGCACCACGGTGATGAGCAGGGACATGCGATCGCCGGTGGAGGCGGGGATGGAATCCTCGGCGGTGCCCATTTTGGAGAGGATGCTTTTGAGGGCGACGCGCAGGCTTTTCCAACTCTCATCGGCCTCCATGCGGAACATGACGCTGCCGACGCCACCGCCGCTTTCCAACAGGTCGAGCGAGGAGGTTTTGCCGGAGCCGCTGCCGCCCTCGATGAGGATGAGCCGGTCTTTGCCGGTGTGGTGCATGAGGCGCAAGGCGGCCAGGGCTACTTCCTGGGCGCCGCCGAGGTCATCGTAGAGCACTTCCTTGCCGTGGCTCTGCATCTGCGCGGCGAGCGCGGCGAGCACGCCGCGGTAGTCCGGCAGCTTCGCGGCGACGGACATCTCCGAGAAATCCCCGTCCATGATCTTGGCCCAAGTCTTGGCGCTGCCCAGGGCGGGCCAGGCGCGCGCCCAGGCGCGGTCGCTGGGCACCGGCCGCATGATCTGGCGGTGATTGTCGATCTGGACGGCCACGGCCATGAGCTGTTGCTCCAGCGATGGGGAGGTGTCCGGGGCATCGTGCTCGGCGCGGTATTCGGGGTGGGAGCGTTCGGTGTAGGTTGGCATGGTGGTGTTGTTGTTATGGTTATGGTTCGGGAGAGACAGAAGAGGGGAAGACAGAAGACAGAAGACCGGAGGGTCAGGTGGCGGATTCGTAGAGGGATTTGAGGCGCTCGATCTCGGCGGCGCGGCCTTCGCGGGTGGCAGGCACCGCACGGGATGACCAGGCGGTGGGGGCGGGGGCGGTGACGTGGACGGAACGGATGGGCGCGGGGATGGGGGAGTTGTCGGTGGTCGGTTGTCCGTGGTCCGTGGAAGAGGCGCGGTCGAAGTGCGGCGCGTCTGCTGCGGGCCGGGATCTTGCGTCTTGCCGGGCGATGTTGCCGGAGGACGCGCGGCCGCCACTGCCATCGATGGCCACCGCTTCGCGGGTGGCGGCTGGCTGGTGGGTGCCGGCGGCGGCGCGGATGGCGCGGAAGGTGGTGGAGGCTGCGGCACTGGCCTTTTTGCGCACGGCCATGTGAGGGCTCAGAATGGAGCTGGCATTGAATTGCGGCGCCAGGTCCAGCACGGGGGCGGCGGGTATGAGACACTGGCCGAGACGCCAGGCCTGGCGGTTGCGGGCGGAGCGATCGCCATTGCAGACGCGGGCGCCGAGATCGGGCCGGGCAGGATCGAAGGCGAGCAGGACCTGGTGGCCGTTCTCGAAGTGCACGCCATCGCGGATGCCGTTGAGCGCGAAGATGAGTTTCTGCCAGCCGTTGCCGGGGGTGACTTCGACGGTGCCGGCGCGCACGGTGCGCTGGATTTTATAGGGCAGGAAGTACCAGGCGATATCCTCGGCAAACGGCCGGGTGTGCCAGCCGTGGCGGGCGACCAGATCATCGGGGGAGATTTTCGCGTCGAGATGGGCGCGGCGCATTGGCCGGGAGTTGATGAGCGCGGCGGCCTCTTCGTGCAGCCGGCTGCTGCGCTCCTGCGGGACGAAGCCCAGGGCGAGCGGACAGGCGCCGGTGGATTGGGCCTGGCGGAGGCGCTTGGTGGCCTCCTCGAATTCGCCGCGGACGCGGCCGATATCAGAGCCGGTGTGGGCCAGCCAGCGCTGCAGGACATCGAAGCCGCTCTCGATGATGCCCTTGCTCTTGCTCTTGAAGACATGCTCGATGGCGAAGAGATCATCCAGGGCACCCCAGCGGGTGGCCATGCCCTCGACCTCGATGCCATGCACCGCCTCGCCCTCCCAGGCGCCGCGCTCCAGGCGCAGGCGGCGCGGCAGGCCCCAGGCGCGGCAGAGCCGCTCGATGTAGCGCACGATATCCTCGCCGCGGTAGGCATCGCGCTCGCGGCCGATGTGGTCGAAACCGAGCCAGCGCGCGGCGGATAGATCGCGCGCGGCGAGCACCTGGCGGCCGAGCATGAGCCCGCCGGCTTGCGGGTCTTTGAAGGTGTAAGGTTGGTTGGCCGAATAGTCATCCAATTCCCATGTCTCACCCGGCAGGATCTCACGGTGGCTGCCATCTTCCAGAATCTCATACATTCCCCGGCGGGTGACCATCTCCTCATGTTGCGCATGTTTCTTGCCGCGGAAGTCGGCGCGCTCCTGGGCGGTGACGCGGAAGGCGCGCCGCACGCTATCGGGCCAGGCCTCGTCGCGGCCGCTGGCCAGCGCCTTTTCCTCGATCGCGAGGATGACGGCGGCCAGCGCGGGGCGCACCCGGGCATCCCGCGCAAAGAACCAGGCGGCCACCGTGAGGCTTTCCTTGGAGAGGCGGTGCCAGCGCGCGATCGCGGTCTCCAGATCGTTGGGCTCAAACACCACCGGCCGGCCCGGCGCGGCGGATGCCAGGGCGGCCTCGATATCGCCATCCAAATCCCGCACCCGCACCAGCCAACGGGCCAGGGTGGGATTGGGGATGCGGAGTTGACGGGAAACCTCTTTGCAGGAAAGTCCTGAGGTGATGAGCGCGAGGGCCTGGGAAAGCGTGGTTTCGTCCATGGAGGGCAATGGGATGGGAAGCATGGGAGCGATGGGAGGAAGGGGAAGGATGGGGCGTCAGACGGCACCGGGAAGCAGCGCCAATCCCTTGTGAATGGCCTGACGCAACTCAACGGGAGCCTCCGACAACACCAGCACGGCACGCTCGATAACCATGAGCTGACCTTCCGGCAGCAGATCTTCCCAGGTGCGCAGGGCAATGTTGAGCTGATCCAAGCGATCCACCGCCTTGCCGGCGCGCTCGACTGCTAGGCGCTTATCGCGTTGCTCATCAGTCTCGGTGTCATCGGTCTTTCCGGCTTGGTAGCTCAGCGCCCCGGCGATGACCTTGTCCAAGGAATCACCGATCCAGATGCCAGGCTCACAGGCCAGACGCACGTCCTCGCGCTCAGCGAAGATCTTGTAGAGGCGGATGGCGCTCTCCATGGTGGTTTGCGAAACTCCGCTGCGCTTGGCAAAGTCCTCGATGCGGGCACCGGCGGTGTAATCCTCGATCAAACCTTTTTTTCTGAGGTTTGATTTTTGGTCGCCTCCGCGCTTGGCCTCGGTGGCGATCTTGGGCTGCATGAGCACGGCCAGATAGGCGATGGCACCCTTGGAGAAATGGCGGCGTTTGACGGCATCCATGATGACGGCATCGACCTGGTCGGGCGGGATCTCGACGCAGGTGACCCCGTGTGTCTCGAGCTTTTCCGCATTGGCCAGATGGGTGGGATTGTGGGCGAAGACGCAGCCGAGCGAGCAGTTCTCGGCGAGGATGTGCTGGACGGCCAGGAAGCGGTGGCGGCCGTCCACCACCTGCCAGTTGCCCTTGGCATCCTTGACCACTTTGAGCGGCTCGCGCAGGCCGTGCTCGAGGATGGAGAGCTTGAGCGCCTCGAACTCGGTGCTGAGCTCTTCGGCATTGGCCTTGTGGTCGTGGCGGCGCTTGCCATCGGTATTGCCCTTTTTTGTCTCGCGCTCGATGAGGGCTGGCAGCAGGCCGACGCGCTTGAGATGCGGGTGGAATGCCAGGTCGCACAGATGGAGCATGAGCGGCTTCTTCTCCACCTCGACGATGACCTCGCGCACTTTGCGGCGCTTGAGCTTGGTGCGGGGCATGACGGGCGGCGGGGCGGCACCGGCGGCGCGGGCCTCGCGCCGCTCGCGGGCGATCCTGGCCAGCAGGCTTTCCTTTGTGGCGGGCGGTGCCGCGGCGGGGGCGTGGGAGTGACTCAGCAGGATGTCGCTGGCGGCCTGCGCCAGGGCGGCTGGCTTGAGGGTATTGGGAGTTTTCATAGGGGGTGGGAGTTAGAGGTTATTGGTTAGAGGTTATTTGGCAGAGCGCTGGCGCGATGCCGCTTTGGCCTTTGGAAGCAGCCCGGTCGGATGGGTCGCCCCGTCGAGCAGCGCCAGGGCGAGTTCCAGGCCGATGGCCTTGCCCTCGTACTGGCTGCCGGCAAAACCGTGGCCGGCGGCGTTATGGGCATCGGCAGCGGCCTTGGCCTGCTCGATCGCATCGGTGAGTTGGCGGCGCAGGAGGGTCATGGCGTGAAGGGCAAGCGTGGGATGATGGAATTGGCGGCGGCGCACAGGATGTGGCGCGGCCACACGTTGACCGGGTTCTTGGCCGCACCCTTGACGAAGCGCTTGACCGGAGGGATGCCAAAGACCTTAGCCATGTGGAAGACGCGCCGGGAGAATGGCAGGGCGTCGCGGGCCGGAATGGCATTTTCCAAGCGGAAGCTCTGGAGCTGCAGCAAGCCGGACTCCGCGAGAAAGGCGGCGTCGGCTTCGAGCATGGCGGCGCGTTCCTGACGGTACCGGAGACCCAGCGCCCGGATGCGCTCCGCAGGGGTGATGCCCTCGATAAAGGTGCCCAGCTCGATGAGCTGGGGTAGGACATCCTCCAGAATGAAGGCTTGGAAGCGACGGGCAGCCGGAGTGCGACAGGCCATCACCATCGCAAGCACCCCGCTTTGGGTTAAGTGCAAAGCGTGGCGTTTTTGAATGATTCCGTTGGCAGACCTGCAGTCCACGAAAATGGACTGCAGGTGGTGCGGTTCGAGGTGTCTTTTGGCGAAGTCCTTTGGTTTGGACAGCATGCAAGCGGAGGCGCATTCATAGAAGTCGAACAGCGGCTTTCCGTCCTTGATAAGGGTACGGATGTGGTGTCCCTCGAACACGATTTCGAGGAGTCGGGCGGCGGTGCTCTGATGCTTTGGTTTCATGGCTTGTTGGTTTGGTTAGTGCTGGTTGAGCTTGGCAAACTCGGGGTGGCGTTTGAGCCAGCCCTGCCATTTTATGGCTAGCGACTTGGATGGACGCTCTCCGGTGAGCACCCTGTGCAGGTGGGTGCGGTTGACTCCCAGCTCGCGGGCCGCGATGTACGCTCCGGGGAAGCGCACGCGGGGGTAGCTGGATTGGTGGGGAATCGTTTTCATTTGCGTTGGTTTGTGATTTCTGCTTGGCTTCGCGCGGCATGGTTGCCAGCGGCGAAAGAGAGATTTACGGAAAATGTAAAAATGAGCAAGGAAAATTCTACGGAAAATGTAAATTTCTTGAACTTGCGGGAAAAATCTGGGCTGACATTGGCCCGATTAGCTGAGCTTTCAGGCTATTCTGTAGCTACTATCAACGGATTAGAGCTCAAGAATTTGGGCAGTTCCAGGCTTCGAGAGACCATCGCAAGGATACTTACGGAAAATGTATGTGGTCCAGTGTCCGCTAAAGTTCAGACTCCCAAGACAGCGTCAGTTGCAACACCCGACGGAAAACCTAAGCATCCTGACAGCCCATTCCGACAGGCCGGTCTGAAAAATGCCTGGGAAAAGCTGGCGCAAGAGGACGAGCTCACCGATCGAACGCTGGCGGCGTCTGCGGGCCGGCGCAAAGCCATTGAGGAGCTGGTGCACGAGCGGCTGGAAGAGATGTGCATGCAGGAATTCCCCGGCATGTCGCTGCTGATTGAGGATTGCACGGAAGCGATGAAACGCTTCGACCTGTGGGTGAAAGCCTACCGGGCGAAAACGCTTGCCAGCAAAGAGCAATCTGAGAAGATCGAGCCATGAAGAACGCCAAGAATCACGGGAAGGGAAAGGGCTCTGAACTGGCAAGTCTGCGTTCTGTCAGCGCCTATCAAGGAGCGCGCGGATTTCTGGGTGTGCCATTCATTCTTTTCGGGTCGCTATTTTGTGCTGGGGCCGCGCTTGCCATGGTCATGGCCTTTACAGCAGGCGGCAGCGGGATTGCCTTAGGCTTGCTGGCATCCATCATCGCATTGATCTGCGGGCTGTTTTGTTTCGGCATTGTGGCCTTGGCCGGGGCGCTGTTTGACGTGGCGGACTGCGCGTTGCGCGGAGAGACGCGGGCCATGGCGCGTGAGGCCAGGGAAGCCTACGAGGCATATCGGAACCAGCACGGAGAAAACGCTCCATGAAGACATTGCTGATGTCGATGGTTGCCATAACGAGCTTGGCGATGTTGTGGGCGGTACCGTCTGGGACGATTGAGCTGATCGACTTGCAGGGCCGCAAGATCACGGCCGAGATTCTATCCGGTAACCAGGATACCGCCATGATCCGCCGGACCAAGGGGTCTGAATCGAAGGACTACAGTCTGGATCTCAAAACCCTTAGCGAGGCGTCGCGGGAGTATGTGCTAGCGGAGCTGGCGAGGATCGAAGCGGAAAAACCCAAAGGGGTTATGGTTTCGTCCCTCATTGTTAAGCGGGTGAAGGCATCCCCCCTGGGTGGAACCTTTCGCTATTTTTTCGATATCCGGAATTATGGGCCGGAGGCGTTTGCTGGAAGCGTTGAGATCACCCTCAATAATTCCCAGAAAGGAGTGAGGAACGGCAAAGATGTTTTCACCATGACACAGCCGCTGCACGTTAATCTCGGCACGACGCAATCTATTGATGCCCATACCGGGCCGCGCGAGATCCACGGGGATTGGAGCGTTGCAGGTTACTCATGGAAGGTGATGGTGGATGGAAAGCAGGTTGGATCCGGCAGTGGCGACATCTCTGCGAAGTATGAGGATTTGACCGGTGAGTGACTTCCGTCTTGCTTGCTTCTGCCTTCACCCGCCCCACGGCTTTTTGCGGCTGGCGTGAAACCGGGCATGATGTGAGGCATGCCCGCGTTGTTGCCGCTCTATCCGTTGTTGTCCGCCTTGTCCCTGGTAGCCGAGGTGCCGCCGAGTGATCCGACCTCGTACCAAAGCGTGGGCTGGCTGCTGATGGGGCTCTTCGCGCTGGTGGGCATGTATAACCAGGGGGTGGCGGCGATGCTCAACACGCGCAAGTTGCGCGCGCCGGGACCCGAGGAGACCGAGACGGATGCGAAGTTTGCGGTGGTGGCCAAAGAGATCAGGGATCTGGAAATGCGGGTGGAAAAACGCATGAGCGAAACCATCGGCTCGATCAATACCCGGCTGCAAGCGATCGAGGCGTCACTGACCCGGGTGGTGAGCGACTTTAACTATGCGGTGGGCCGCATCGACGGACAAAACGGAGGGTGACGGACGGCTGGCGCGAGCGGTCCTGACAAGATTTTCCAAAATTTCAGATTAGAAACTTTCAATGATGAATCCCCAACAAAAAGAAGAACTGCGGCGGCTGGTGCTGCGCTACCTGGCGGAGCGCGCGGCGCTGAGCTATAACTCGGCTTCGGTACAACGCGGGGTCTCGCGCGAAATGGCGCACACGATCCCGGAAGCCGCCGAGGCGCTGGAGCTGTTGCTCGACCTGGGCTTCCTCAAGCTGGTACCCAATGAGCTGGGTGCCTCGCGCTACTACCGGATCTCCGCGGCCGGCACGCTGGCGTATGAGCGCGGCGAATAGCCGCGCTCAAGACAGAAGACTTTGAGACAGAAGACAAAAGACAAGAGAAGAAGAGCGAAGCACCTCCCCAATCCACAATCTGCAATCCACAATCCACAATCCAATGAATCCCATCACCCCCGGATACAAGACAACCGAATTCTGGCTGGCGCTCGGCGCGGCCGCGCTGGCCGGCGGCCTCGGCTATATGCAAACCATCGACGCGCCGTGGGCCATCACCGCGGTGACCCTCATCGGCGGACTCTACGCCCTGCTGCGCAGCGCGCTCAAGGCCAAGGGGATCAAGTAACCCATCTCGGGGGTCATGAGTCATGGGTCATGAGTCATGAGTAAAGACGCAAGTGTGCGACCCCCTCTTCACCCATGACCCATGACCATTGACCAATCAACCACTATGAAAAGCACTGCCATTGTTATGTTAGTTATCATCACCGGCGTCTGCGCGCTGGCACTCACCGGCTGCCAAACCTCCACCACCTTCGACCCGGTCACCGGCGCGAAGCTCAACAAGA
>CAIZNN010000248.1 GCA_903934285.1 Akkermansiaceae bacterium
CATCAAGGTGGGCGCGCAGGTGGTCGGCGTGTTTGCGCGGCTCGCGCCGGCGCGCGAGCGTGAGCTCGGTTGCGCCGCGCCGGTGTATCTGGCCGAGCTGGATCTGGCCAAGCTGCGCAAATTGTTAAGTGGCATCAATCATGTGGCGGACCTGCCGCAGTTCCCCGGTTCGACGCGCGATGCCGCGATGGAGATGCCGCTAGCCACTGCCGCCGCGCAAATCGAAGCGGTCATCGACAAGTGTGCCGAGCCCTTGCTGGTGGCCTATGAATGCTTTGATGTGTTCACCGACCCCGGCGGGGTCAAGTTGCCCGCGGATCGGAAATCCCTGGCCTATCGGTTTCACTATCGCGCCGCCGAGCGCACCCTCAAGTCCGAGGAAGTCGATGCCGCCCATCAGCGCCTGCTCGCCGCCCTGGCATGCCAGCTCGGCCTGAAATTCCGTTAGCCAGGGGCCGGCTGGTTGGCCGCGGCGCGAGCATGCCGCGCCGGGCTGGCACGGCGGGTTTGGCGTCACCCCAGGCGCTTGATCACGGCTTGGGAGAGGGTCTTGCCATCGACGCGGCCGGCGGCCTTGTCCTGGGCCAGCTTGATGACCTTGCCGAGGTCGGCCTTGGTGGTGGCGCCGGTGTCGGCGATGGCTGCGGCCACCAGTGCGTCGAGTTCCTCGGCGGTCAAGGGGGCGGGCAGATAGCGCTCCAACACGGTGATCTCCGCTTGCTCGACGGCGGCCAGTTCGGGGCGGTCGTTGGCGGCGTATTGAGCCAGCGAATCGTGGCGTTGCTTGACCTGCTTCCTAACAACCGCGACGGCCTCTGCGGGGTCCAGGGTGGCGCCCAGGCCGCTTTTTTCGATGGCGGCGTTGGTGAGCGCGGTTTTCAAGGCGCGCAAGGCGTTGAGGGCGACGACGTCCTTGGCCCGCATCGCGGTTTTGAGGTCTTCCTGGAGTTGCGGGAAAATGTCTGACATGCCCTGACATTGGCCCGGCCGGGCGCGAGTCTCAAGCAGAAACTGCCGGGTTGGTTTTCCCCAACCAACCGGTCGCATGCTCATGGCCGAGAAGACACCCCGCCCTCCACGCGACAATCCAGCAGTCCGATCGGACCACTCGATTGTCACGCGTCGCACGAGAGGTCCAGATAGGCCTCGATTTCGCCGGACGGGTCGTGGGCGCGCATGAGCGCTTCGCCGATGAGCACGGCGTTGGCGCCGGCGGCCAGCACGCGGCGGGCATCGGCGGGGGATTTGATGCCGCTTTCGGAAACCAACAGAACCTCGTCGGGCACTTCCTCGGCGAGCCGCTCGGTGGTCGCCAGGTCGATCTCGAAGGTTTTCAGATTGCGGTTGTTGACGCCGATCAAGTCGGCGCCGAGTTCTAGCGCGCGGTCCATTTCCGCCAGATCGTGGACTTCCACCAGCACGTCGAGCTGGAACGATTTGGCCTCATCGTAAAGCCGCCGCAGGGTCGGGTCGTCCAGCGCGGCGACGATGAGCAGGATGGCATCGGCCCCGGCAATGACCGCCTCGTGAATCTGGATCTCATGGATGGTGAAATCCTTGCGCAACAACGGCACCGGCGACACTTCCGAGATTTTCGTCAGGTACCCGAGCGAACCTTGGAAATAGTTGACGTCAGTGAGGATCGATAGGCACGATGCGCCGCCTTGAAAATAGCGGGTGGCTTGGCGCAGCGGGTCGAAGTTCGGGTCGATGAGGCCGACGGAAGGCGAGGCTTTCTTGACTTCGGCGATGACGCCGAGACGGCCGGGGCCGCGCTCCAGGGCGCTGCGGAAGCCGCGGAAGTCGTTGCGCTGCAATGCGGCGGCGCGCAGCAGTGCGGCGCGCGGCAGCAAGGCGGCGACTTCCAGGTGTTTGGTGGCGATGATTTCGGCGAGTTTGTCGGACATGGCGCGGCGGCAGCAAAGCGCAGCGCGGCGGGCGCGTCAAGGGAGCGGCAGGTTTTGTGAGGGCGGCGGCCGGTTTCTGCCTGCTGCAACACGGCGTCGCGCCCAACCTTGTAAAAAACTTCAAAATTTGGCTTGCGCACGGGCGGCAGTGCGCTAGAACCTGCGCACGCGTTTAGCGACGCGGGCGTAGCTCAGTGGTAGAGCGCCACCTTGCCAAGGTGGATGTCGTGAGTTCGAATCTCATCGCCCGCTCCAATGGAGCCCCCCCCCACATGTTCGTCTGGTCTAAACTCTCCGGTGCGAAATGGATGGATGCCTGGGAGGAACGTTTCGCCGGCAATCCCAATCTGGTCATCGAGATCATCAAGGGGGGCAAGTCCATCCGACTGCGCCTGTTCTGCGAGACGAAAAAGGCGGCGGAGGCGGTGGCCGAACAGTTCGGCGGCAGCATCAGCAAGCTCGCCCACGCCGAGTGGAGCAAGCCGGTGGCTCCGCCGCGACCGGTGAAAGTGCGCGATGTCTTGTTGCTCACTCCGGAAAGCCGCCCGGCGGCACTCGCGCTCATGCAGCAGGCTCATCCGAAGCGCCAGCTCATCACCATCCCGCCGGAAATGGCGTTTGGCACCGGCGATCACGCGACGACCTCGACGTGCCTGCGCCTGCTCGTTGATGTGGCCAAGGCGCGGCGCGCGACGAACTGGTCGGTGGCGGATTTGGGCACCGGCACCGGGGTGTTGGCGATTGCGGCGCGCAAACTCGGGTCGGGCCCGGCGTATGCCTGTGACTTTGATCCATTCGCCGTCGAGGTGGTCAAGCGCAACATCGCGCGCAATGGCGCCAGCGGCATCGAGGTCAAGGAGCAGGATGTCCTGCAATGGAAGCCGCGCAAGGCGGGCTACGATGTGGTCCTGGCCAATTTGTTTTCCACGGTGTTGATTCAGGCGTGGCCGGTTATCGCCAAGGCGTTGGCGGCGGGCGGGGATTTGATAGTGTCGGGGATTCTAGCGAGCCAGGCGTGGGATGTCTTCACCGCCGCTGCCGGTCACGGGTTGGGGTTCACCCAGGTTGTCCGCAAGGGCAAATGGGTCACCGCACGCGGCGGTCACCTCACCGATCTGATCGCCGCGGAGTAGCTGAACTCGGCAGACGACCTCAAACCGGGTTTGATGTCGGGCAAATTCATTGCCCCGCAATCGCGGTGCATGGTGGAGCGGGCCGAAGGGCTCTGGAGCCGCCGCGGCTGCCAGCTGCGGCTGCCAGCCGCAAGCCAGCGGCCGGGCATCGCGCGATGGATTTCGGCCCCCGGGTCGGGCCTGCCTCAGAACACCTGACCTCGTGCGAGAACCAAAGCGGTATTTTGTCGTGAAATGAAGGATATTAATGTTAGGGATTCCACGGTGCCCGGTGTTGCGAGAGTGATACCAAAGCGATGCACAGGGCTCCGGGCAAGATGCCCGGGCCACCGTGGCGCGGGCATCCTGCCCGCCGCCTCTTCCTGTCTCGTCCCTGTCTCGTCTTAAGTAAACCGTATTGGGCATCCTGCCCGCCGCCATTCATCAGAATGGTATCATTTAAAGCGCCGCGAAACCCCAATCGAGGTCAGGTGTTCTGAGCCTATCGCTGGCACCGCGGGCACCAATAAGTGGCGCGCTGGCCTAACACCGCGTGCCGGATCGCGCCACCGCAGACGCGGCAGGGCTCGCCCTGGCGGCCATAGACTTGGAGGCTTTGGCTGAAATAGCCCGGCTTGCCATCGGAGTTGAGGAAATCCCGCAGGGTGGTGCCGCCGGCGCTGATCGCATCTGTTAGGACGGCGCGGATGGCGGCCACCAATTTTTCCAAGCGGGGCAGGGACAACCGATGCGCCACGTTGAGCGGGCGGATGCCCGCCCGGAACAACGCTTCGGAGGCATAGATGTTGCCCACCCCCACCACCACATGGCTATCCATGATGACGAGTTTGATGGCGGTGGAGCGCTTGGCGCAGGCGCGCTTGAGATGGATTGCCGTGAAGCCGGCTTCCAGCGGTTCCGGGCCAAGCTCGCGCAACAGGGGATGAGTCAACGGATCCGCCGCCGTGTAATGCAGCACCAGGCCAAACCGCCGCGGATCGTGCAAGCGCAGCTGGCGGTGCCGGTCCAGCGTGATGCCGACGTGGTCGTGTTTCTTCCACTCCTCGCCCGGCGCGACCAATCGCAGACTGCCCGACATCCCCAGATGGATCAGCACGCTGGAACCGTCCGCCATGTCTAACAACAAGTACTTCGCGCGCCGCCGCACGCCGCTGATCTTCACGCCCTCGATCGCGCTGAGGCTGGCCGACACCGGTTGCCGCAGCGCGCCGCAGCGCACGATCACCTCGCGCACCGTGGCCCCGGTCACGTGCGGTGCGATTCCGCGGCGGGTGGTTTCCACTTCTGGCAGTTCCGGCATGATGGTTGTTAGAAAAGGCGGGCGCGCCGGCAGCAAGCCGCCGGGCGCCACGCCGTGCATACCGGAGATGCGCCGCCCTGTCCAGCGCGACACCAGTGGGTGGCGGGACGCGTTCCCGTCGCTGCGAATTCCAGGCCTTACTCAATTGTGCCAAGCCTGCGCCCCGCTATTTCCTTCCTTGATATTGTTACGTTCCTGCCGTATCCCCCACCGCGTGACGCAGGCATTCATCCTTGGAGCCGGATTGGGGACGCGCTTGCGGCCGTTGACGCAGCGCTTGCCCAAGCCGCTGGTGCCGTTGTTTCATCGGCCGCTGGTGGAATGGGCGCTGGAAGCCTGTGCCGCCGCAGGCATCCAACGCTTCGCGCTCAACACCCATCATCTGGCGGAGGCCTGGGACCATTTCGGGACCGCCGCGGCCGCCCCGACCGTCCCGCCCGCCGGCGCCAACGGCCGCCCGGCGCTGACTCGGATTTGGCAGGGCCGCGAACTCACGTTGTTTGAAGAGCCGGTTTTGTTAGAGACTGGCGGCGGCCTGAAAAACATCGCGCACTGGATTGGCAACGAGGCGCTGCTGGTGCACAACGGCGACATTGTTTCGACCATGCCGCTGGCGCGTCTGATCGCCGCCCACGAGGCGTCCGGCCTGCCGGTCACGCTGGCCCTGCGCTCTAACGGCGATGCCAGGCACATTGCGCTGGACCCATCCGGCACCCGTTGCACAGACATTCGCGGGCGCCTGGGGCGGGCGGAGGGGACCCATGTGTTCAGCGGGATTTATTGCGTGAGCCCGGAGTTGCTCGGGATGCTGCCTGCTAACGAGAAAATCTCGGTCATCCCGGCATTCTTGGAATTGGCCCGAGCCGGCCGCCTCGGCACCCTCGTCCTCGACGACGGCATCTGGTTCGACCTCGGCGACCGCGCCGCCTATCTGCGGGCGCACCGCGAGTTGGCGCTCGGGCCGGCGCTGCATCCCGATGCCATCATCGATGCGGGCGCCCACATCGAAGATTCGGTGGTCGGTCCTGGCGCGGTGGTGCGAGCCGGCGCGGTGCTGCGCCACTCGATCGTGTGGCCGGGCTGCCAAGTGGCTGCCGCTGCCGTGCTCGACGAATGCGTGGTCTTTTCTAACACTCCTGCCCGCGGCAGGCATCGCGGCGAGGATCTTTGATGAAGGCGAGGGCAGGGGCATTGACCCACCTGCAGCATTGTGTGTGGATCAAGGTCTTGAGCGAACCGGTCATCTCGGCAAGGAAATGTGTTCCCAAAGTTAAAGGTGAGGGTGTAAGCTGCGGCTGTGACCGCAAAGAAGTTCTACGACTGGCAGACTGCCGGAGGCACCGATGATGTCATGCGGCTTGTCGATTGCCTTGAGCGGGCCGACATTCCATGGTGCGCCATTGGCGGTGTTGCCGTGAACCATTGGGCAGAAGAGCCCATGGTAACCCAGGATGTCGATTTTGTGGTTGCCGCCGAGTGTGTGGGGCCTGTCGTTGAGATGCTCAAGGCTGCGGGTTTTAGCGCCGCAGAGCACCCGTGGTCGGTGAATTTCACTGGTGCTTCCAAGGTCAGCATTCAGCTCAGCACCGAGGCGGTGTATCTTGAATTTCCCGCGCGATCGGTGGTTGCCGACGTCCACGGCATTCTGCTGCGGGTCGCCTGCTTGGAGGATACTCTCCGCGGCAAGATCCTGGCTTGGGATGATGATTCGCGAAGGCAGAGCAAGCGCATGAAGGATCTCACCGATATCGCACGCCTCGTGGAAACCCACCCGCAACTTTGGGCAAAACTTCCCGCAACCCTGCAGCAATTGGTTGAGCCACCAAACGAGGAATGAGCCCGGCATCCCTAACGCCGCAGGTGCCGGGCCAGCGCTCTGCCGGTGGGGGAGGCGGCGAGTTTCTCTAACGAACCGGGCGGGCCCTGGGCGACGAGTGCGCCGCCATGGATGCCGCCGCCGGGGCCGAGTTCGATGACCCAGTCGGCGGCGGCGATGACCTCGAGGTGGTGCTCGATGACCAGCACGCTGTGGCCGGCATCGCGCAGGCGGCAAAACGCGGCGAGCAAGCGCGCGACATCGCCGAAGTGCAGGCCGGTGGTCGGCTCGTCAAACAGATAGAGCGTGTGCGGGGCCTGCGGCCGGGCCAGTTCGACCGCCAACTTGAGCCGTTGCGCCTCGCCGCCGGAGAGCGTGTTGGCGGCCTGGCCGAGTTGGAGGTAGCCGAGCCCGAGGTCTTCGAGGATGGCCAGGATCCGCTGGAGCTTGGGAATGGGCCGGAAAAATTGCCGCGCGGCGCTCACCGCCAAGTCGAGCACCCCGGCGATGGATTGCCCCTTGTAGGTCACCTCGAGGGTCTCGCGATTGAAACGCTTGCCATGGCACGCCGGACACTCGACCCAGGCGTCGGGTAAAAAATGCATCTCGATTTTGAGCCGGCCATTGCCCTGGCAGCGCTCGCAGCGCCCGCCCGCCGCATTGAAACTGAAGCGCCCCGGGCCGTAGCCGCGCTGCTTGGAGAGCGGCAGCTTGGTGAACAACTCGCGCACCAGATCAAACGCGCCGGTGAAGGTCGCCGGATTGGAGCGCGGGCTGCGGCCAATCGGCGATTGGTCGGCGACCACACATTTGCCTAACAATTCCAGCCCGTCGATGCGGTCGTGTGCGCCCGGGCATTCGCCGGAGCCGTTGAAATGGCGGGCCAGGGCGCGGCGCAGGATTTCATCGGCGAGGGTGGACTTGCCGCTGCCGCTCGGTCCGCACAAACAAACCAGCCGCCCTAACGGAATGGCGACATCGAGGTTTTGCAGGTTGTGTTGGCGGGCGCCGCGCACCACCAGTGAGCCCAAGGGCAAGGGCAAGCCGGCGGGCGGGGTGGGGGGGGTATGGGGCACTTCGCCGCGCAACCAGTGCCCGGTGGGTGAATCGAGGGTGGCGGGCGGGCCCGCGCCCATCAGCCTGCCGCCGGCGGCGCCCGCGCCGGGGCCCAGATCGATCACATGATCGGCGGCGCGGATGATTTCCTCATCGTGTTCCACCACCACGACGGTGTTGCCGAGGTCGCGCAAGCGGGTCAGGGCGCCGATCAGCCTCGCGGTATCCGTCGCGTGCAAGCCGATGCTCGGCTCATCCAACACATAGATCACGCCGGTGAGTCCGGCACCGAGTTGGGTGGCCAGGCGGATGCGTTGCGCCTCGCCGCCGGATAGGGTGCCGCTGCTGCGCTCCAGTGTTAGATAATCCAAGCCCACCTCGGCGAGGAACGCCAGGCGGCTGCGCACATCCGCGGCGAGGCGTTGGCACACCGCGGCGGTGGCCGGGTCGGGCTGGAAGCCATCGAGCCAGGCGAGCGCCTCGTCCACTGCCAGAGCGCAGAAATCCTGGATTCCGAGCCAGCGTTGTGCCGCGCCTTGGATGCGCACCGCGAGCCACTGTGGTTTCAAGCGTTGGCCGGCGCACGCGTGACACGGCCGGTGGGCCATGACCCGCGCGAGTTGGCGCCGGGTGAGATCGGACTTGGCGTCATGGAATTTGCGCAACGCCTCGTGGCAGAGTCCTTCGAACGGTTTGGTTTGCGGCTCCTTGGCGGGGCCGACCCGCCAGCCGGTGGCGAGCATGCCGCCCTCAAACAACAGGCTGGCCGCAGCCTCGGGCAGCATCGCCAGCGTCGCCTCTTCGGTTAGCCCGAAGCTCGCTAACAACGCCTTGGTCTCGCGCTGGAACTGACCGCCGCGCGAGGATTTTTCCGGCCACCAGCCGCGCACGCCGCCTTTGAGCAAGGGCAACTGCGCATCCCCCATCAACAGGCCCGCGTCACAGAACATCTCGGTGCCCAGGCCCTCGCAGGCGGCACAGGCGCCGAGGTGGGAGTTGAAGGAGAAATGTTTGGGTGAGAGTTCGCCCACCACAAACCCGGTGTGCGGGTTGCGATAGGAAGTTTGAAATGACACATCGCGCCACGTGTCGGCACCCGGGTCCTGGATGGCCGCGCGGGCCTCGCTGCCGCACAAGCGCAGCGCCGTTTCCACCGAGTCGGCCAGCCGCGCGGTCACCCCGACGCGAATCACAAAGCGGTCCACCACAATCTCCACCGCGCCCGCCACCTCCGGCCACACGCTGGCGGCTTCCTCAATCTCCACCACCTCGCCGTCCACCCGCACCCGGATGTATCCCTGCCGCTGCAAGGCCGCGAGCAAGCGCGCGGGCTCCGCCAGTTCCTCCATCGGCAGCGGTGCCAGCAACACCACCTTGGAGCCCGTGGGCAACGCCGCGAGCACGTTGACGATGTCCGTCGCGCTCATGCGTTGCAAGCGCTCGCCGGTGGCCGGATCATGTGGAATGCCCGCCGCAGCCCACAACACCCGCAGGTAATCATAGATCTCGGTGGCGGTGGCCACCGTCGAGCGCGGGTTGAGGCCGCCGCTGCGTTGTTCGATGGCGATGGCCGGACTCAACCCGTCGATGGCATCCACATCGGGTTTTTCCAACTGGTCGAGAAATTGCCGCGCATAGACTGAGAGGGATTCCACATAGCGGCGTTGCCCTTCGGCATACAGCGTGTGAAAGGCCAGCGAGGACTTGCCCGAGCCGCTGGGCCCGGTGATGACCACGAGCTTGCCGCGCGGAATATCGACATCGATGTTCCGAAGGTTGTGCTGGCGGGCTCCGCGAATCCGAATGGCGTCCACACCCCTAGGAGAATCCAGCCGCGCCAAACTTCCAAGTTCCAAACTGCAAAATCCACGCTAAGCTCGCACCGTGACGCTGCTCCAACGCTTCCTCGACCCCGCCTCCGTCGCGCTGAAAATCTGCGGCATCACCCGCCACAGCGATGCCGGGCAACTCGCCGCGCTCGGCGTCGCCGCGTTGGGCGTCAACTTCTGGCCCGGCTCAAAGCGCTGCGTGGCACCCGCCGACGCCGCATGGTTGTTAGACCTGGCCGGCAAAATCCTGCGCGTGGGCGTTTTCGTCAACGCGCCGCTCGAACTGCCGCTGCGCTTGGTGCGCGATGGCTGGCTCGATGTCATCCAACTCCACGGCGATGAGGCGCCGGCTGATGCCGCGGGGTTGCGCGCGGCTGGCATTCCATTTATAAAAGCCATCGGCGTCAAGTCGCGGGCCGACCTCAGCCGTGCCAGCGACTACGGTGCCGCGGCGGTTCTGCTCGATGCGTATGCGCCGGGGGTGTATGGCGGCACCGGTGACGTTTGCGATTGGGAGGTGGCCGCGCAGTTCCGCGACGAACATCCCGCGCTGCCACTCATCCTGGCTGGTGGCATCGTGCCGGCCAATGCCGCGTTGGCGGCGCGCCGGGTGCGGCCCGCCGCACTTGATGTTGCCTCGGGTGCTGAACTCGCCCCCGGCCTCAAGGACTTCACCAAGGTCCAGGCGCTGCTGGACGCGCTAAAGACAGAAGACAGAAGACAGAAGACAGAAGACTATGAGACAGAAGACAGAAGACTATGAGACAGAAGACAGAAGACAGAAGACAGAAGACAAGAGGAAGAAGTGCGCCGCGCGGTTCATTAGTTCTTCATTTTCTTTTCTTGGAGCGCAGCGGTCTTCTGTCTTTGAGCGCAGCGGTCTTCTGTCTTTGAGCGCAGCGGTCTTCTGTCTTTGAGCGTAGCGGTCTTCTGTCTTGCAGCGCAGCGGTCTTCTGTCTTCTTATCTTCTGTCTTCCCCCCATGCTCACCGATACCCACTGCCATCTTGCTTCGCATCGCTTCACGCCTGAGGAAATCCCCGCCGTGATCGAGCGGGCGCACGCCGCGGGCGTCACCCGCATGGTGACGCTGGTCACTTCGCTAGGCGATGTGCAAGCCAATCTGACGCTGGCGCAACGCCCGGGCATTCATGCCTGCATCGGCATCCACCCCTGCGATGTGCATCACGCGCCGGACGATGCCACCACGCAACTTGCGGCATTCACCAGCGATCCGCGCGTCTGTGCGATTGGCGAGACCGGCCTTGATTACTATCACGCCGCGCCCGACGGCTGGGAGGAAGCCGCGTTCCGCCAGCGCCAGCGCTGTCTGCTGCGCCAACACTTCGAACTCGCCGCTGCCGCCAAGCTCAACATCGTCATTCATACCCGTGACCGCAGCGGCGACGCATCATTCGAAGACGCGCTGGCGATCTACGCGCAATTTCATCAGGTGGTGCGCGCCATCTTCCATTGTTTCATCGGCACGTGGGCCAATGCCGAACGGGTGCTCGCCTATGGCGGACTGGTTTCCTTTGGCGGGGTGAGCACATTCAAGAATGCGCGCGAGATCCGCGACACCATCGCCCGTTGCCCGGCCGGCTCGTTTTTGTTGGAGACCGACGCGCCGTATCTCGCGCCCGATCCGCACCGCGGTCAACGCAATGAACCGGCCTTGATGCGCCACACCGCCGAGCGTCTCGCGACGCTGCGCGATGAATCCCTCGCCGCGCTGGCCGCGCACACCAATCTCGCCGCCAATGATTTTTTTCGATTTCCTTCCGCATCGATTTGAATAAACTGCACCTGTCAGCGCGCTTCAACCTCGTGTGAGATGCGAAGCGCATCGCCGTTTCCCGTTTGTCACGCCACCCCGCAATCCACCCGATCACCCTATTGTCATGAAGCCACTCCGCATGCTGCTTGCCTCGTCTCTTGCCATCGCCCTCGTTTCCTGCGCCAACCGCAAGGACCCCTACAACACGGCCAATCCCATTGGCTCCCCTGATGGTGACCAGGCGGCAACCGCCGCCAACACGCCCAACCAACCGGTCAATCCCACTTACGAAACGCCCGCCGCTTACGAAGACAGCGCGGCTGCGCCAGTCAATCCCGACGCGTTGGCACCAACCCTGCCGGCCACGCCCGCCACGGGTGCGGCCACTCGCAGCACCACCGTGCACACCGTGGTTGCGGGTGACACGCTCTCCGGCATTGCTAACAAATACAAGGTCACCATGGCCGCCATCAAGCAAGCCAACGGCATGACCAAGGACACCGTGGTGCTTGGCAGGAAGTTGCAGATCCCTGCCCATTGAGTTTCGTCTCTTCGTTCGCCGGGAGCCAGCGCGCCGCCGCCACTTGCCCGATCCATCATGCGTTCCGTCACCGTTGCCCTCTTGCTTGGCACCGTCATCGCGACTTCGGCGCATGCTGCGGACAAGACCAAGCGGCCCGCCGCGCCGCCGGCCCCTGCCGCAGCCGCGGTGAGTTTGCGCGACGCCGCGCTGGAGCGGCTCTTCACCGAGCGGGAATCTCCCGCCGCCTTGCTCGCCGCCATCGAGCAGGCACGCAAACAGCACATCGGTGAGCAAGTCATTCTCGAGGCACGCTTCCTCTTCCTGGTGGATCGGCACGATGATGCGGCGATTGCCGCGTTGCTGCCCGAGTTCATCAAGCGCCGCGCCGCATTCAATCTCGATGACTCGAAAACCTTCGCCTGCAAGGACGACTGGCTCGCCGTCAATGAATACGTCGAGGCTATCGCCGCTCTCCAACACGGCGACAAGGACGCCTTCAAGCAGCACATCACCGAGGCGTTTTGGCTCAGCCCGCGCCAAGGCGCGGTGTTCGCGCCGCACATCGAACGGCTGCGCCTCGCCGAGGCCATGCGCTCTATCAAAATCGATTTGGCCGCGCAGTTTACAACAATCAATTCACCCACGCCGGAATCTCTAAAAAATCTGCTCGCCGGCCACCACGCGTTGCTGCTGCATTTCTGGTCGCCGTGGAGCAATGAGAGCGCCGCGGCGATGCCCGACTTCATCGTCACCGCGAAAGTGCTCGAGGCTAACAAAATCGCGGTGGCCTCCATCCTTGCCGATGATTCCGCCAAGGTGCTGGCCGATGCCCGCGCCGCGCTCAAGGCACTTGGCGCCAAGCCGCCAGGCGCCTGGTTGCTCGATAAATCCCCGCCCGTGCTCAATCGCCAACTGCGCGTGCTGGCCCTGCCCACCATGGTCCTCGTTGCCGCCGATGGTGGTATCCTCTTCAACGGCGAGCCCGCCGATGATGCTCTCTGGCAGGCGTTGCACCAACTCAATGCCGCCATCCGCCGCCCCACGCTCGCCACCGGCGCCACCGCGCCTTGAACCTCCAATTACTACCGCAGTAGTAATTGAGTAAATTTTAAAAAACCGAATTTAAATTTTTGTTTCAAGTCGGCACATTATTACTTGACGGCTTTCTTAATTAATGGTGCAGTGTTCGCAAGCAACGAGTGACCCCGCATGGCGCGCATCGCACAACCTACCAATCTTGAACTTCAAGCCCTCACGGTGTTGTGGCATCACGGGCCGGCGACCGTGGCGCAGATTCATGCCAGCTTGCCGGATGGCAAGGAGCGCGCCTACACCACAGTGCTCACGGTGATGCAAAACCTCGAGCGCAAGAAACTCGTCAAGCGCACGCCGCAGGGCCGGGCGCATGTGTATGAGGCGAGCTGCCCGCGGGACGCGGTCATCCGGCAGGCCACGGCCGACTTCCTTACTAACACTTTCGGAGGGCGTCTCGCCGAGGCGGTTCTCGCAATCCTCTCCACTGGCATGTTGACGCCTGAAGAGAAAACAAACATCGAACGCAAACTCGAACAACACAAAACAATGGCTGCTAAAAAAACAGCAAAGAAGGTCGCAGCTAAGACTGCGAAGAAAGTGGTGAAACCAGTTGCCAAGAAGGCAGCGGCGAAGAAAGCACCTGCCAAAAAGGCCGCGGCCAAAAAGGCTCCTGCCAAAAAGGCAGCACCCAAAGCGCCCGCCAAGAAGGTAGCGCCGAAGGCCGCCAAGAAGGTCGCCAAGAAGGTCGCCAAGAAGGCGGCGAAGAAAGTGGCCAAGAGCGCCAAGAAGGCACCCGCCAAGAAAGCCGCCAAGAAGGTTGTAGCCAAGAAGGCTGCTCCTGCCAAGAAGGCTGCCGCTGCCAAGAAGGCGCCGGCCAAGAAGGCTGCTGCCAAGAAGGCACCGGCCAAGAAGGTGGCAAAATCGGCGGTGAAGAAGGCTCCGGCCAAGAAGGCCGCCAAGAAGGTTGCCAAGAAGGTTGCCAAGAAAGCCGCCAAGAAGTAGTTCAAACATGGGCAGCCGCAGAAGGGGGCCGTTCGCGCTTGTAGCAGAGCCGGCGCCCCAGGTTGCCTCATTGTTTCATGATTGGCGGGAGGCTCCCGGGCCTCCCGCCGATTCGTTTTGGCGCGGCCGCCAAAACGGATTTTGCGCTTTACTTTGGCGGTCGCCGGGCCGATGACACGGCCACCATGTTCGACACCATCCAGCCCGCCGCGCCCGACTCCATCCTTGGTCTAACTGATGCGTGGAAAGCCGATCCGAACCCGCTCAAGGTGAACCTTGGGGTTGGGGTATATAAAGACGATGCCGGCAACACCCCGATCCTCGCGTCGGTGAAAGCGGCGGAAGCGCTCATTCTGCAAACCGCCACCACCAAGTTGTACCTGCCTATCAGCGGTGCGCCGGAATATGCCCGCTGCGTGCAGCAACTCATTTTTGGCGCGAGCCACGAGCTCATCGGCGCGGCGCGGGCGCGCACGGCGCACACCCCCGGCGGCACCGCCGCGTTGCGTGCGGGGGCGGATTTCCTCAAGAAGGTTGTGCCTGACGCCACGGTGTGGGTGAGTGCGCCGACCTGGGCCAATCACAAGGGAGTGTTTGCCGCGGCGGGCATTCCAAGTGCGGATTACCCGTATTATGATGCGGCCGGCAAGGGGCTGGATTTTGCCCGCATGGAGGAAGCGCTGGAGAAGGTGCCGGCCGGCGACATCGTCTTGTTGCATGCTTGTTGCCACAATCCCAGCGGCGTGGATCTCACTGCCGGTCAATGGCAGCGGGTGGCGGCCATCGCGGCGCGGCGCGGCTGGCTGCCGTTTCTTGACTTCGCCTATCAAGGGTATGGCGATGGCTTGGAGCAAGACCGCGCCGGGCTGCTGGCTCTCGCCGCCGTGTGCCCGGAATTCCTCGTCGCCAGTTCGTTCTCGAAGAACTTCGGACTCTATCAGGACCGCACCGGCGCCCTCACGCTGGTGGCCGCCTCGGCGGTGGCGGCCAACCACGCCTTCAGCCATGTGGAAATCGTCATCCGCGTCAACTACTCCAATCCGCCGGCGCACGGCGGCCTGATTGTCACCCGGATTCTATCCGACGCGACGTTGCGCGCCCAATGGCTGGCGGAACTCACGGCGATGCGCGAGCACATTGCGGCCACCCGCATTGAGTTCGTCAATGCCCTCGCCAGCCATGGGGTTGCCGGCGACTTTTCGTTCATCGCGCGCCAGAAGGGGATGTTCTCGTTCAGCGGGCTGAGCGATGCCCAGGTCAAGTTCTTGCGCGACGCCAAAAGCATCTACATCGTCGGGGGGGGCCGCATCAATGTGGCTGGCATCACCTCAAGGAATCTCGAATACATCTGCTCCTCGATGCGCGAGGCCCTCGCCATTCCGTGATCAAGGAGTGTGGGCGTCCCGCCCACATGCGGTGGAGAAGCGGCATTCCACACAAAATCCAAAAAAGGGGTTGCATCCCGGGCGGGGTCTATTCTAGCTTCGGCCGCCCACAACACGGCCAGCATGCGCGGTTAGCTCAGTGGTAGAGCACCTCCCTGACACGGAGGGGGTCACTGGTTCGAACCCAGTATCGCGCACCATGCGGCATGGCGGCGGGGGGGGATGAAATGCCCTTGCGCGGCGGAGCTCTCTTGCAATTCCAGCTTGCGCCACTTCGCGGTGAATCCGGGGATGGTCATGCGGCGGCGGGACTCCTACGGCTTGACCTTCAACCCCGCTTTCGTGGCAAGGGCTCTTTGGCGGGCGTCGAAGGTGAGGAAGTTCCTGGTCCCAAGGGCCATGGCGGCGGCGACGTGCAACACGTCGAAGCCGCGTGTCCCGTGGGTTTGCGAGTGGGCCGCGCTGAGGGCTTCCGCCCCGGCGTAAAGTTCCGCCCATGCAACGGGGGTTGCGACAAGTGCGCCGCTCCGCGTATCGGCTTCGACCGTGTCTAGCAAGTTTTGGCATTCCGCCACGGTGATTTCACGCCGAAAAACAGCAAGGCGGAAGGCATTGCGAAGTTCGTGCCGTTGCAACGGGGTGATTACCAAGGCGGCATCAAGGGTTGCGGCAACCCGTCCCGCTTGCGCCGTGTGCGCGTCCTGGACGTAAAGCGAAAAGAAAAAACTGGCGTCGGCATAAGCTACCATCGGCTTGCCTCCCGTTCCTCCAAAATGATGTTGGGGATGATCCTATCCCCGAAGAGGGCCTTGGCGCGGGCCGCAAAGTCCGGCATCTTGACCTTGGCCGGGGCCTCGGGGCGTGGCGGGCAAATGCGGGCGACCGGGCGGGTCCGGTTCAACACCGTGACCTCCTCACCTTGCGCGACCAGCGCCAGGACCGCGCTGAAGTCGTGATGGATTTGCCGGATGGTGACTGTCTTCATGTGCCACAAGATGTCCCACGATGCCTCCCGCGTCAAGCGCCGGATGGGGGTTTGGAAAGAACCATCGCATCCGATCACGGCGTGTGTGCGAGTCGCCGCGTTCTATCAGTCTATCAAGGTTTCGGCGGCTCCAGTTTGGAATTGGGCAGCGGGTCAGGCCTGCCGGCGGTGGTGAAATGCTGGCGTTTCCGGCAAGCGGTCGGGAAGATGAAAGCCGCTTCATGGTTCAGGCCAGCACCTCTTGTCTTGCCAAGGATGCTGGAATCCTTCACAGCTATCGGCGCGACGGCAACGGCCGGGCAAGCACATGAGCGGAGGCAGCAGGACACGATGGATAGCGCACAAGCAAGGGCCGTTGCTCGGACTCATCGTGGCGATGTTTGTGATATACCTGCTGCAGGAGATTGCGGGCAGCGGCTGGTATGCGCGCTTCATGGCCGTGCCGGGCGCGATTGCCGGCAGTTGGCACCATGTGCTGGCGGGCAGCGCCAGCGCGGCGGACTATCGCGAGCTGGGCACCTTGTTGAGTTGCGCATTGCTGCACGGCAGCATGGAACATGTGCTCTATAACATGCTCTATCTGTGGATTTTCGCCGCGCTGGCCGCGGATTTGTTGGGCCAGCGCTGGATGCTGCTCATTTTCGTCGTCAGCGCGGTGAGCGGCTCGGTCTGCCACACGCTGTGCAATGCCAGCGGGTTCATCCCGCTGCTCGGCGCCTCGGGCGCGGTGATGGGTTTCGAGGGCGCCTATCTGGGGCTGGCGACGCGCTGGCGGCTGCCCGACCCGCAGGTGTGGCCGATGACACGTGCGATTCCGCCAGGCCAGCTCGCGGCGCTGGCAGTGTGCGGCGTGCTCATGGACTATGTGTCGTTGATGAGCCACGCCGGCGGCGGCATCGCCTACGGCGCCCACCTCGGCGGCTTCGCGGCGGGGCTCTTTCTAACGGCCCTGGCGGCGCCCAAGCCGCAGGCCGCGACGGCCCGTTAGGCGGCGGCGGCCTATCTCACAAGCACGGCAGCTCGACGAGCTTGGAATATTGGAACGAGTTTTTGGCCATGAACTTGGTCATGGCATCGCCCATGAGGGACGCCTTGCTGCGCAATTGTTGCATGCCGAAGTCGGAAATGACGGTGAGGGACACTTCCACGGCGGAGACCCGGCCGGCCTTCAATTCGTCGACGGTGACATTGGGGTTGGGGGATTCGCTGAGTGCGATGCCGCTGCCCAGAATGCTGAACTCGGTCACCCGGCCGCTGCCCGCCGTCGGCCCCAGCGAAATGGGCACGTTGAGCTTGGTGGCTTTGTCGGTGCCGGCGTCCTTGGTGACTTCGACGTGGAAGGTGATGCTGTATTGATAGATGTTCTCGCAGACGAAATTCTTGAGCGCGACCATCTGGGTGCTGTAGGCTTCGAAGGCGGTTTCGAGTTCGGTTTGGCCGAGGAGGTCTTCAAACGCCTTGTCCGGGTTGATCAGCAGGCGGTTGAGGGTGAAGGTGGCGAAGTCGGTGTTGCCGCCGTCGATCGGATCCTTGTATTGCAAGTCGTAGGCGACGCAGGAGACATCGCCGCCCTTGTCGTCGGGCGTGTTGATCTTGCCTTCGTAGCGGTCGGTGGCGGTGGTGAAGAAAATCAGCTTGGAAGCATTGGCGCTGGTTTGGCGATTGGAGCCGGGCAGCACTTTGGCGGTTTTGGCCGACAGCCATTCGAATTTGTTGCCGCGGCGGGTGACCAGCGATTCAAAATCCTTGGTGAGGACATCCACCATGAACTTGGCTTGGCGCGCGGCGCGGAGTTCCGCCCGACTGCGGTTCCATGAGTCGATGGCTATGGCCGTGACCGAAATCATCACCGTGGCAATGATGGTGGTGATGGCCATGGCGATGAGCAACTCGATGAGCGTGAAGCCACGACGGCGGGATGGGGACCGGAAAATTTTCATGAGCATGTGCCAAGGCGGCGGGTTATCTGCGGACAGCCAGATTGCGGGTGAAGATGGGATTTTTGATGATTTTGAAACGTTTCTTGAACTCCGGGCCGGTGAAGTAGGCCTCATTGTTGGCGGGCATGCTGTGGAACTCCGCGGAAAACGCGATGACCGCATCCTTGTATTCGTCGGGGGAGGCGGCCGGGGTGCCGAGTTGCGGATCGACGATGGTGCCGGCAGTGCCGGCGATGAGGCCTTTATCCCCGTTGAAAACCAGCTGGGTGCATTTGATAAAGAACACCGTGCCCTCCAGCGCCTCGAGGTCCTTCAGAAACAACGGGTCGCTGAGGCGGCGCACCATCGGTTGCACGATGTAGTCCTTGCCGGCGACGCCCCCCCTCTTGGTTACCGGCGACAGCGTGCTGTCAGTACGGTGTTTGCTCGGATCGCCACGGTATTGATAGACGAAGAGCGCGGTGGTCGGCTCGGACGCTTGCATCACCCATTGAAATGCCTTGTCGAAGCCGGTCTTGATGTCGGCGGTTTGCTGGCCGGTGCGCAGCGTGGTGAGTTCGCTTTCCAGGGTGGAGGCGAGGCGGTCGGCTTCCTGGATATTGATGGAACGGCGGATGCCGGACATGGCGGGGCCGAAGGCATACATGAAGGCGGTGAGCAACACGGCGAGGACGCCGATGGCGATGACCGTTTCCAGCAGGGTGAAGCCGCGGCGGCGGGAGGTGGGGGGGGGTGTCATGGGTTAGAAATGGGTGAAATTATCGCCGCTCTTGAGGATTTGCAGCGGGTTGCGGAATAGCGAGGTGCTGCCATTGCGCCAGATGACAAACCCTCCGAAGTCGCGTTTGGCCGATGTGGTCACGCGCGGCCGGGTCTCGGCACTGCCAGCGATGCGGGTGCCGGTGCCGACGACAAAACTGGCTCCGGGGGTGGTGCAGAGGCCCTCGGCATTGAATTCATAGATGAGGTATTGCCCTTGGTAGTCGCGCTTCACATTGGTGCCGCCGAGCGATATCTTATCCATGCCGCCAGCGCCGCTCACGTGGTCCTTTTTGCTGAGCATTTGGCTGTAATACACCTTTTCGGGCAGCAGCGCACCGCGGCTGAAAAGCGTCCACTCCTCGCTCTGCTTGTTAGTGGTGGGATCGACCTCCTTGTAGGCCACCACCAGACGGCGCAGGTAGGTGTCCATGTTGGTGGGGTCCTGGATGCTCACCAGCACTGCGGCATTGGTGACTTTGCCCATGGCCAGGGCGCGGGCTTCCGCAAACACTGCTTCACTGGTGGAAATGGCGGTGCTGACGCCTTTGCCCGCAAGCAGCCCGCCGATGCCAACGGTGGCCACGGTCATAAGTACGGAGATGATTGCGATGACCGTCAGTAACTCCACCAGGGAGAAACCGCGGCGACTGGGCGTGGGAGGGTGGGCGGTGGGATTTGAGCGCATGGAGTGGGCTTCAGGTTCGAAAACAGTATGAGGTGGATTTCTGGATTGGCAAGGCCGAACGTCAATACATCGCGATTACGATGATCCATTCGCGCGGTAGCGGCCGCGATACGGACCGGTGAGCCAGAGCCAGGCCGGGCGGATCATTTCGCGCACATCGGTGCGGGTGGCGGTCCAGCCGAGCAGGCGTTTGGCGAGGCTGGGGTCGGCCACCAACATGGCCGGATCGCCCGGGCGGCGGGGGCCGAAGAGGACCGGCACCGGGCGGCCGGTGAGTTCCTCGGTGGCGGCAATGATTTGTTTGACGGACACGCCGACGCCGGTGCCCAGATTGCAGCACAGCGAGGCCCCGCCGGCGACCAGATGGTCGAGCGCACGGGCGTGGGCGTCGGCCAAATCCTCGACGTGGATGTAGTCGCGGATGCAGGTGCCGTCTGGGGTCGGGTAATCGGTGCCGAAGACATCCAAGTGGTCGATTTCCCCGGTGACGGCCATCAGCACCCGGGGAATGAGGTGGGTTTCCGGGTCGTGGTCCTCACCGATGAGGCCGTCCGGTGAGCAACCGCTGGCGTTGAAGTAGCGCAGGCAGGCGCTGCGCAAGCCCCACGCGTGGCCGCAATCCGCCAGCATCCACTCGACCATCAATTTGCTGCGGCCGTATGGGCTGATGGGGGCTTGGGGGTGGCTCTCGGTGATGGGCAGTTGCTGCGGCACGCCGTAGGTGGCGCAAGTGGAGGAGAACACAAACACCTGGCAGCCGCTCTCCTGCATCACCTGCAACAGTTTGATCGGTTCGGCGGTGTTGTTTTGATAGTACTTGAGCGGGTTGGTGACCGATTCGCCGACGTAGGCGTAGGCGGCGAAATGCACCACCGCCCCAAACCGGTGCTTGGCAAACAACGCACGCACCAAGGCGCCGTCGCCGACGTCACCGACCACCAGCTCCACTCCCGGAGTGATGAGCGCCTGGGCGTGGCCGAACACCAGATTGTCGAGCACGACGATGTGGCGACCCTGCGCCGCCAGAAGGCGAACAGTATGAGAGCCGATATAACCGGCTCCACCAGTGACAAGAATAGGGGCGTGCATGAAAATTCCGAGCGGGGCTGGCAAAGAAAACGCCAAAGCGGCCCATGCTGTCAATCCGCGGGCGGCATTCCGGTGAAAAAATCTTTTAAATCTTTGATTGAATAGGATCCGCCCCGCTGCGTCGTAACCGCATGAAGCAACACCTTCGTTCATGGACCGGCGCCGCGATGGGCGTCGTGTTGGCACTCGCCGTGGGATCCTGCGCCTACGATCCGAATTATACGGGCGGCGCATACGGTGCCGGTTACGGTGGGGACTACGGCTATGGGGAAGGCTACGGCTACGGCTACAGCGGATTTTCCACAGCGTTGTTTGTCAGCACGGGCGATCCGCGCTGGGGCTATGATCCGTATTGCCACAGCTATTACGACTATGGCCGGCGCTGCTATTACGATCCCTACCTGTACGGCTACTATCCGCGGGGTTACCGCCCGGTGTTCATCAGCGGGGTGCCCCATCCCCACGGCTACAACCGGTCATACTGCCCGCCGCCCAACCGGGTGAGGAACTACGCGCTGCCCAACTATCACAACCGGGAGCAGGCCTACAAGCATTCCGATTATGCCTGGGCGCATCAGGTTCGCCAACCCCGCGGCGATGTGCGCAGCCAATCCCAAATCCAGCCGCCGCGTCCGCGCACCGGCACCCCGGATTATTCCGGCACCCGCAATCCCGCGCCGGCACCGGGCGGCTACCCGCGGACCCGGAGTGGCAGCACCTACAACAATGGCGGAGGCAATCCCGCCACCCGCCGCCAGTCGGGCCTGCCGTCCAGCTACAACGTCCCGATCCAAACCACCCCGCCTGAGAATTCCGGCCGGGCGATGGATTCCGGCCGCGGTCGTGCCAACTCGTACCAAGGGGCGGCGCAACCCAGGACCAGTGGGCCGACCCCGCCGCCACAGGCGCAACGCCAAGGGCCACCACAGGCGCAACGCCAAGGGCAGCTGCCCCAGCAGCAGCGTGCCGACACCCCGGCGCCCGCCACCCGGGTCCGGGGCTTGGGTGAGGGTAAGGACGGTCGCGACGACGACAAATCCGGCGGGGGCCGTTCGCGCCGTTAGGCAGGTGCTCCAGCTTCGTCAATGGTCCCGTTGCTTGGCCTCGCGGCGGGAGCGTTGCTGGCGGAGGCGGCTGAGGCTGGGGCCCGGGCGCAAGATCCACTTGGCAGCCAGGAAGCCGGCCACGCCGCCGCCGACATGACAGGCGTGGCCGATTGAGAACCAAGTTTCCAGCCCATGGGCGACGAGTGCTTGACCGAGCAGGGCAAACCCCGGGAGGCCGAGCTTCGGGTCGGCCAATGCACACAGCCCTTCCGCCAGCAGGATGCCCAGGCCGAGGCTGCGGCCGGACACGGGCAACGGCAACATTTTCGACTCCGGCGAGAGCGTGGTGAGCAACAACAGCAGGGCCACACAGGCTCCTGACATGCCGACCAGCGGAAACGCGGTGTGGCTGCCATCGGCCAGCAGCAAATGCCCCACGGCGCCGCCGATGATCCCTGCAGCCAGCGTTTGCAAAAAACCCCGGGTTCCAATAATCTGCTCCACCCTGCCACCCACGATGAGCACACACAGCGCATTGAGCAGGGCGTGCAGCCAACTGCCATGCAGCCAGGCATAGGTGAGCACCTGCCAGAGCTCGCCGCTGACCACCGCCTCCCGCCGCAAGCCCAGCGCCAGATACCATTGCGGGATCTGTGGCGGACCGCCCGCCACCGCCACCAGCCCATGGATTCCCAACATCAGGGCCGCCACCAGCCACGGCCCGCGGGCTTGCGCCAAGCGCCCGCCGCGGCGGGCCAGTTCAGGAAAATGCACACCCATCGCTTGCATCGTGGTATGGGGGCCGCGGTGGTTTGCGCGGGGGGGCCGCGCCTCAGTCCATGGCGTGTGAGCGCGGTTCGCGCAGCACCGCATTGGGCGCGCCAGCGTTGGCAACAAACGGGCCACCCTCCAGCGGAGCCACTGCGGTGAAGGCGACATCGGGCATCTCGGTGGGCCGGCCCGCCAACGGGAAATCCTTGCGCAACGGGAAATACGGATAGCCCTCCCACATCAGAATCCGCTTCAAATTCGGGTGTCCGGCAAATCGGATTCCCATCAAATCCCAGACCTCGCGTTCATGCCAATCCGCGCCGGCCCACAGATCCACCGCGCTGGTTACCGCGGCCTCCTCGGCGACCTTGGTTTTGACCCGCAAGTGTTTGGCGTCATCCACGCTGGCCAGTTCATAGACCACCTCAAACCGCGGCGCTTCACCCAGATGGTCGACGGCGGAAATATCCAGCAACATCGCGTAACCCAACTCGTCGCGGCAGTGCGCCAGTACCGGGTGCAACGCCTCGGCGGCCACCCGCAGCGTCTGCTCACCACGGAACTCGACGGTTTCCAGCACCTTCTCCGCGAAACATTCGCGGAGCAATTTCACGTCATCAGCGGCGGCCATGGTTGCTATTTCGGTTCGGGTTGCTCGGATCTTCATGCGGACCCGGCCATCATGCTCCGCTTCTGGTCTAACAGGGCGTGCTCGGTCGCCACTTTCTCTTGCAGCCGCATCAAGCCGGCGAGCAAGGCCTCGGGTCGCGGCGGGCAACCGGAAATATACACGTCCACCGGGATCAATTGATCGATCCCCTGCAACACCGCGTAGCTGCGGTACATCCCGCCGCTCGATGCGCAGGCCCCCATGGCCACACACCACTTCGGCTCCGGCATCTGGTCCCAAATCCGTTTCACCGCCAACGCCATCTTGTAGGTCACCGTCCCCGCAACCACCAGCACGTCCGCCTGCCGCGGCGAAAAGCGCATCACTTCCATCCCGAAGCGCGAGATGTCAAAGCGCGCCGAGGCGGTCGCCATCAGCTCGATGGCACAGCACGCCAAGCCCATCGGCATCGGCCACAGCGAGTTTTTGCGCACCCAATTCATCGCCGCGTCGACGCGGGTGACGATCACGTTGCTTTCGATCTTCGAATCGTAAGCGGTTTCAAGCGTGGTGGTGGGGCTGACCATGGGAAGTTGCGCCCGCAACCTGCCCGCTCTGCCGCCCCAGCTCAAGCGGAATTTGCTCCGGCCCAAGAAATACCGGCATCGGCGGGGCCGCAAGTGCCGCCACCAAGGCACCTGCCAAGCAGGCGGGTCGGGTCACGCCGACGATTGGTTGAGGGAGTAGCGGATGGCCATCAGGCGGATGGCGGTAATGAGCACCGTAATGATGACCATGCCGAGGTTGCCTGGCACGCCCACCGCATCCAGGCCAAAGAGTACCAAACCGCCGATAATGCAAGCGGTGGCATAGATCTCCCGGCGGAAAATCAGCGGCACCTCCGCACGGGCAATGTCGCGCAACACCCCGCCAAAGGTCGCCGTGATCACTCCCAGGCAGATACACGCCCACCATGCGCAGCCGTGCTCTTGCGAGGTACGGATGCCCACCGAGACAAACACCCCCAGCGACATCGCATCGATAATCGACACAATCCGGCGAATCTTCGACCACAACGGTTCGCCAAACCACGCAAAGGTCGTCGCCGCCGCCGTCACCGCCAAATACCACGGGTCTTCAAACACCACCAGCGGCAAGGCACCGATGAGCACACTGCGCAGGATGCCGCCACCCACCCCGGTGAGCAGCGCCAGCACATACATGCCGAAAAAATCCATGCCTTTCTGGCGCCCCGCCAGTGCCCCGGATACCCCCGCGACGAACACCGCCAGCAAATTCAGAGTCAGATTCACCCGCACCTCATGCCATGCTTGCGCCGCCCCGACAAGTCCGCGCTGCCTGAGGACGGCGTCCGCGCTGCGCGATTGGCCTAATCCACCCCGCCCGCCGCCCGCCGCCCGCCGCCCGCCGCCC
>CAIZNN010000249.1 GCA_903934285.1 Akkermansiaceae bacterium
CGGCGGACATCGTTAACTTGATTCCTCATTGGCAGCGGGCTGGCTAAGCCGTCTGGTTTGCATTCGAGATTTCGACAACACCCTGACCCAACTTAGGGAGAATAGAATTGCGACGATCGCGTAAACACCTGCGAGTTCAGCCAGAATTTGGCTTGAATGTGCTGCTGCCATCACCGCTAAGAGCACAAGCAGGAGGCTATGTGCCACTATCGCCGCAAGGATCCGTATCCACCATCGTGTTGAAAGCGCAGCAATCACACCAGCGCCAAAGTATATGCAAAACGGGAGAACCATTAGAGTGGCGGTCAATTGAGGCGCACCAATTGCGTTGCCGCTAGAACCGTCTCCCCAACCCGCGAAGCAACAAATGATCCAGCACGCCCATCCCAGAAATCCGCATACGCCGAGTCCGGCCACTCCGAATCCGATTGCCACACCATGAAGCGGCTTAAGGTCGGCGGCCGATACTCGCTTCGTGCCGGATATGCCAGCTGGCTTCGTCATTGTCATGTCTTTGCAGAACAGAGCAATCAGTTCCAGAGCGACAGTGGCTGCAACGCGCCGACCTGTCGAGATGGAATGTGGATATGGGCAGGCAGCTTGCAGACGGGCAACCGGCGTTGCGTTACCCGTGGCTTGGGAAAAGCGTGGTGCCGGTGGTCCGATCAAGCCGCCAATCCCGGCAGGGTCTTCACCACTTCACCACCGATCCGTTGAAATGACCAGCTTGCTACCCGCCCCCATGTCCGGCGGCAGGGCCCCGGTCAGACGAGCCCCGATGCCCCGGCATCGCCCCTCGCGCCTGAGAAACGTGAATGCGGGGTCGGTCCAACGGAACAGCGCCAGCCAAAACACGCGATACCGCCTGCCCCCGATCAAACCGCCGTGTCACCCTAAATGCCGCCGGGTGACAGGCCGGGCACCAAATTCCACACCCTGCGGGAAATGCTTTGATTTCAAACAACCGTTTCAAGCGAGGCGTGCCAGTTTCACGCCACACTTGGCACCCGGCAAAACCCGCGAACCGGTTGACGCCGGGATGGAGGCCGGGCGGGATGCAGGCTGGCGGCGCACAGCGCCAATTGGCGCGGGTTTGGTTATCAAAATCCCAGCCCGTCCTGCCCAGTCTCCACCGTGGAGACTCTGTGGAAACGTCACCCGTCCCTTCGCCTGCGAATGACAACTGCCACCGTCCAACCCATGGCTCCAACCAACGACCCCCCGGCCACGGTGAGCAATGTGGCATGTCGCTTGGAGAACCCAACACCTTGTCGGTCGCGAACACCACACAGGACCTGTTGCAACTGCGGGGATTGAAGGTCGGAACGCTCGGTGGCAGGACGGCAAGGCAATCCGCGCGTCACGGTTGATAGAATGCGCGCCGCCATGCGCACCCCACCGGAATTCCGGCTTGCCTCCTTGCGGGCGGATAGGCACTCTGATTGTGGTCGAACAGACCAACGCACCCCCCCACCCCGGCCCATGAAAACAATCATCTTTGCCACCGCCCTCGCCGCCCTCGCCTCCCCAGCCGCCTTGTTGGGCGTGGAAGCACCCGTCCATCCAGCAGATCCCTCGAAAACCCCCGAGGGCCTGAGCAATTCCGACTGGTCGGGCATCCGTGGGGCTTACGAGCGCCAGCGCCATGCGGTCGTGGCGAACCCGGATGGCACGCACCAGGCCAGAAATCCGGGTCAGGCGTGGCTCACCAAGTTCGATGGACGCGGGTTCATCGTGACGCCTAATGCCGGCGGCTGGTCGTGGGGCTTGGAGTTGGCGGGATACGGGGAGGTGACGGAGGTCCGGCAGGATGGCGGGAAGATTTCCTATGTCCGGGGTGATGGGCTGACCGAGTGGTTTATCAACGATGGGCGAGGCTTGGAGCAGGGATGGACACTCGCCCGACGCCCGGTCCACGCGGGTATGGCCGGTCCTATCCGCCTGCATCTCGCCGTGCGCGGCAGCCTTCATCCGCAGGTTTCCGGCGAGGGAGCCAGCGTGGCCTTCATGAGTGAAGCCGGGAGCGCGGCACTAACCTATGGTGGGCTGAAAGCATGGGATGCGGATGGGAAGGTTGTGCAGGCTCGTTTCGCAGACGGTGAAGTAGCGGACACATCGCTGTGTGTGGTGGTGGATGACGCTGGTGCAAGGTATCCGATCACCATCGATCCGATTGCCCAGCAGGCTTACCTCAAGGCATCGTCTCCCCAAGCTAACATGTTTTTCGGCTATTCCGTCGCGATTTCCGGCGACACGGTGGTGGTAGGCGCTCCCGGAGTTTACTCCGGCAGTCCCACTGATGCTGGTGCCGCTTACGTGTTTGTGCGAATTGGATCCACATGGAGACAACAAGGTCAATTTGGAGAAGGCCCCTCGAAAGCTGAGATCCTGTTTGGAAGTTCCGTTGCGGTAGACGGTGATACGGCGGTAGTTGGGTGCCCTCAGGGCTCGCCCGCCAGCTATGGCGGTCCGATAGGTTCCGTTCATGTGTATGTTCGCAATGGGGAAACATGGACCAAGCAAGTTGCAATCACTGGAAATGGCATATTTGGCACATCTGTCGCGGTGTCTGGTGATACTCTGGTGGTAGGGCAAGTTGGCAGAGTCAACGATCCCTATGATTATGTCTACGTGTACACTCGTAGCGGAACGATTTGGAACTTGCAAGCTACCATCAATGCCCCAAGAAGTACATACGAAGATCGTTACGATGCTTTCGGAAGCAGTGTATCGTTATCCGGCAACACGCTCGTGGTCGGAGCTCCTGGGGAAGCCAGCGCAGCTACTGGCATCAATGGAAACCAAACCGACAATTCCGCCGGTGGCTCAGGTGCCGCTTTTATCTTTACGGGGAATGGTTCCACTTGGACCCAGCGGGCTTACCTTAAAGCGTCCAACACGGGAGCGGGTGACGGATTCGGCAGTTCCGTTGCGATTTCCGGCGACACAGTGGTTGTCGGGGCTCCTTATGAAGCCAGCAACGCAACCGGCGTGAACGGGAATCAAAATGACAACAGCTCTAACAGTTGCGGCGCTGCATACGTATTTGCGGGGAGCGGTGCCACTTGGAGTCAACAGGCATACCTGAAAGCGTCCAACACGGGATCGAGTGACAAATTCGGCGGTTCAGTCGCTATTTCCGGCGACACGGTGGTTGTTGGGGCTCGTTCAGAACAAAGCAACGCGATCGGAGTGAACGGTGACCAAACCGATAATTCGGCTGAAGGATCCGGGGCCGCCTACGTGTTTATGCGCAACGTTGCCACTTGGAGCCAGCGATCTTATGTCAAGGCTTCCAATACGGGGGCTGGTGACGGATTCGGGTCGGCGGTTGCGGTGGATGGTGACACGTTCGTGGTTGGCGCGCGCGGTGAAGGCAGCAGTGCATCCGGGGTCAATGGAAATCAACAAGATAATTCAGTTCAGAATGCCGGCGCAGCGTTTATGTATATAGGCTTGGGCTCGTATTCGCTTTCGGCTGTGACAGACCATGGAGCAATCACGGGTGCCGGTAATTTTGACTCAGGGACTACAGCTACCCTCACCGCCACCGCAAGCCCCGGCTACGTCTTTGCCGCCTGGACTGGAGATGCCACGGGCAACGCTAACCCGCTGTCCGTCCTGATGGATGCCGATAAAACGATCACAGCAAACTTCACCCCCGACACCAACGACGATGACGCCGACGGGCTCACAAACTATCAGGAATGTGTAGAGTATGGAACCGACCCCACCAAGCAGGACACGGACAACGACGGGGTGAAGGATTACACGGATGCCTTCCCGCTAGACCCGGCGGAAACCCTGGACACCGATCATGACGGCATAGGCGATAATGCCGATCCGGACGATGATGGTGATGGGTTGTCCGATGTGGACGAGATCAACACCCATCACACCAATCCCAAGCTCGCTGACTCTGATGGTGACGGGCTCAGCGACGCCGATGAACTGCAGGTGCACACCACAAATCCCAACATCGCGGACACCGACAACGACGGGCTCAATGATGGCGATGAATTTCTCACCCACCACACCAACCCCAAGGTCAACGACACGGACGCCGACGGGTTCCTTGACGGCTACGAGGTGCTCACCGGCAAGTCGCCGCTGGACATCGCCGACCATCCGGCGCTCGTGGCCGAGGCCCGGACCGCCATCGAGTTCACGTTCCCCGCGGCCCTCGGCAAGACCTACCGGATCGAGGATTCGCCCGACCTGGCGACCTGGACCACCGTGGAAAGCGGGATCGCGGGCAATGGCCAGGTGATCCAGAGGTTCTACACGACACGCAACATGGACAGACGCTACTTCCGGGTGGAGGAGGACGCGCCCTGATCCCAACCCGAATCGATTGGACCAATGAGCACCCCTGAATCTGTGTACCGCCCGGCATTGTGGGTGCGCGTTGCGCTGATGACCGGGGTGCTGTTGGTGCTGGGGATCACGGTCGCGCCGATGGGAATTCTGATGCTTGTCTATCCGATTGGAATCCGGGTTCAAGGCGGAAGGGAAGGCACCACGGTCGTGTGGTTCATGATCCTTGCCCTGGTTCTGGGATTGGCTTCTATCAGAACAAGGAGCACGGCGGTCTTCAAGATAGCGGTTTGGACCCTCCTTGCGCTGGCCGTTTTGAACCTTGGCGGATGCGTGATCATAATGAATGGACTGAGCAAGATCACATAGAGCTCCCCCATCGACCCGCCGGAAACCGACACAGGCAACCAGCAACACCCGGACCATGGACCTGTGCCTTTTCATCATCGAAGGCGTGCTCTGGGTAGTGGATATCCTGGGCGTGTCTGCGGACGTCTATGCGTGGTTCAAGGGGAAGGACAATAGGATTGAGCGGAGGGAGGCCCGCAAGGATGGCGCGGATGTTCCCGTCCGGGACAAGTGGAACCGACTGGTCATCGCGCTGACCGTCCTTGCCTGCCTGCTGACCCTGGGGCTGATGGCATGGAAATTGTGAAGGGGTGCAGTTCGTCGTGACCCTGTTGAGCGTGCAACCCCGCACGCGCGATGCCTCGCGTCGCCCTGAGCCTCGGGGGTGGGGCCGCGGGCATGAGAGCCGCATCCCTGGCCACAGGACCGTTGTTGCGCTCGCAGAGGGCGAACCTCAATTCAGGCTGGCGCTCCCGACAGAGGATTGCTAGACAGCCCTATGACGATAGCGTGCGACCAACCGAAGACCAGGGGAAGGGTGGGACAACTCGAACGGTATCTGACCGCCAACGTCCTAGGTGCGGATTTCGTATGCCCTAACCACCACGAATGCAGGGCGTCGCATGACGGGAGGTTTTACGAGGGACAACTTCACCATGTTGGGCGCTTCTATGACCTGCAACTTGACAGCAAGCCAGTCAGGGTCGTCGTCGTTGGCCAAGAGTATGGACAAGGGCCTCCGCGCGTCGGTTGCCATGCGCGGCATGACATGCTCATGAGTTCCGCCCTTGACCACAGGTTCAAGGCCGGTGACGGCTTCAAGGCCCGGAATCCGCACATGCGTGGCACGACCAGCGTCCTGCGCCTTCTCTACGGCATCCCGCTGGGCACCGACCACGACTCGGAATTCATGATGATCGGGGGCGGGCGGGTTCACATCTTCAATGCCTTTGCTCTCGTCAACTACCTGTTGTGCTCCGCGGTTCCCGCCAACGGGTCGAAGCGCGGCAAGGCGACTCCCGCGATGAAGAGGAACTGCCAGGGCCACTTTCGCGAGGTCATGCGGATTCTCGATCCGACTGTCGTGGTGGTTCAAGGCAAGGGCTTCTGGCCATCTGTCGGCGCGGCCTTTGACTCGGTTAGTCAGCAGACGGATCACGTCTACCGCGCCAGGCTCGGACCCGCGGAGATGTCCGTGGCGGTTTTCACGCATCCGAGCGCCCAATACCCTGACAACTGGGGTGCCAATGACCACACGCCGTACCTCCTTGAAACCGTGGCACCCTCGATTGCACGTATTCGACGGCAATGGCGGCGGGCGTTGTGAAAAG
>CAIZNN010000250.1 GCA_903934285.1 Akkermansiaceae bacterium
GCCGGCCGCAAAGGTCACGGTGCCGGTGGAGGCGCTGAAGCCCGCCGCCCCGCTCTGGGCGTAGTCGGTGCCGAAGGTTGCCGAGCCGGCGACGGTGAAGCTGGCTGTTAGGGCGGCGGCCGTGGCTCCGCTGCGGGTGAAGGTGTACACGAGATTGGCCGCCGCGTCCTCGGCGACACTGGCGGGCGATACCGCCACACTCACCGTGGTCGCCGCGACAGCGGGAGTCCACCCGACCGACAAGCTGGTGAAATTCGGGGCTTGAGTGAGCGTGCCCGATGAGTAGCTGTTGGCACCCTTGGTCCAAGGGATGCCGCCGGTGGTCACCGGTCCTTGTCCGTCGACATCTTCCGCGTATTGAATCCAGACCTTGTAGTTACCGTCCGGGAGGGTGTTGCCACTGGCATCCTTGCAACTCCAAACCTGCGTGAACGGGCTGTCGGGTGCGGCGTAAGTGGTGGCGGTGGCACCGGTGAAACCATCCACGCCCGGTGTGAAGTTGGTTGAACTTGTCGCCAAACTGGCGGCGGCATACCAACTGCCGCAATGGTTGTTCCAATCGGTGCCCCGGGGTTCGCTCGATTGCCTGCGAATCGTCCGCACAAATGCTCCCGTGGTCGCATTGGTCACCCAAACCACCGCCCAATGATCGGGCCCGGATCCCGTGTTCTTGATCGTCGCCGTTAGGGTGAGGTTGCCCGCCGTTTGCGCCATGAGCGGCGGCGTGATGAGCAATGTGGCGAGCGCCACGGCGCGGAACAGGGGAAGTAAGATGCGGTTCATCGATGGTTGAGTTTTCGGGGTTTCCAGCCTCCCAACCAGCCCGGTCAGGTCGCATCCGGAAATCACTATCTTCTTTTCCGCCCCTAGCAAGAAAAATATTTATTTTTTTCCGTATCGATGTGCCATGGCGGCAGGCGTCGCAGCGGGGCCACGCCTCAGACGCAAGGCGCCGAGGCGAGGAATTTGAGCTGGCGACAAGGCACGGCCGGTTGCAAGGGCTGTGGCGCCGCCGCCTGGCCGGCCCGGATCGAGACGCTGGGCGTGGGGGGATTGACCCCGGGCGCCGGTCGCACGGTCACCGCGACGGGGCCGCCGCTGGCCGCGCGGCGGCCCCCGGATCAGTTAGACTGCGCGCCTGCTCAAAGGTGGGCAGCGGGCGGAAATCCGGCAAGGCGGCATGGCTGAGGTTGCGGCGGCCCCAGTAGCTGCCATAGTATTGGCAGTTGGTGTCCAGCCAGGTGGTGATGCGCACGCGCTCGGCAAGGCTGAGGCGAATCTTCTGGTGGACCTCAGCGAGGTGGCGCGCCCGCTCCGCCTGCTTGGGGTCGGCGAGGTGGACCGCGCCGGGCGCCAGCATGGCCACCAGCACGCTGGCATGGGAGCCGAGGGACTTGGCCGGCAAATACGCCACATTGCCGGTCTTGGGATGGTTTTCGCCGATGACCGGCCCTAACACCCGATGTGTGTCCGGCAGCAGGTTTTCGTACGACACATTGAACAAAGTGGTCGGGGTGCCGCTGAGATTGAGGTTGCCCTTGGGGGCGTCCCCGCCGTGGCACTCGAGGCAATGCCGGTCCCAGACCGGCTGGACATCGGCGGCATAATCCAGCGCCCGGTGGCCATCGGCCTCGCCGGGTTGCGGCCCGGGCAGCGAGGGTGGGCGCAGCATGGCGGCGCGCGCGCCTAACACGATTTTCGCGGCCGCGCTTTGTGGCACCTCGTGGCAGCCCACACACCCGCGCGCCTCGCCTGGCATGTAGTTGACAAAGGTGCGCTCGGTTTGCAGCGCCAGATGGTTTTTGTCCAACACCTGCAGCATGATGTTGGCGCCGGCCGGAACCACAAAGCTCGCCGAGCCATCGGCCTCCACCGGCACGATGCCATGTTGCACCTTGAGCGCCAGATGGGTGGCCTTGGTGATGCATGCATGTTGTTGGTCGTATTCATCGCCACCCCAGCGGCGGCGTGCCGCCCACGGCCGCGGCACCTGCTCGAGAATGCGCAGGTAGGCCGCCTCGCCGCGCGCCACGTTCTCCAACCCGTGATAGACATCACTGACCATGCACAGCGCCTGGTTTTTCGCCGCCAACGGTTGGTTCACCGACATGGCAGTCACCGGCGGGGTCGCGCGCGGCCTCACCGGATAGGGCAGCCAGCACGAGATCGCGCCATCCCGATAGAGCGGGGTGACCTCGCCGCGGTCATTGAGCAGGCCCAGGCCATAGCCATTGGCCGCATGCCACGGCGGCCCTGCGGGCTTGTGCGCAACCAGGAACAAGCTGTCAGATAATGGATAGGGGTCCTTGAACAACGGCCCGCGGCCTTGGCCGTCATTTGCCCACGACCCGTCCGGCTGGCGGAACGCAAAGCCACCTTCGCCCTGGATGTCAATGTCCGGCGTCATGTAAGTCATCGGTTCCCGGCTGCGGATGTCGCGGTTCATGTCGAGCCGGATGACGGTGCCCAAGCCATTCTGCGGAAAATGCGGCGTGCCCAGCACCACATAATGATTGGCGGCCTGCGGAATCGGCCGGCCATAAATCAAGGTGGGCGGCAGCGCGATGTTGTTGCCGAAAACCTCGGCGGAGCCAGACCCGTCCGGCCGCATCGCCCAGAGGCCTTTGACGCTGACGGCCCCCTTGTCCACGTACTCCCAGCGCGTGTAGAGGAGCCGTCCGTCGGGCAGCACCACGGGTGCCGCCTCGCTCACGGCACTGTTGCTCAACTTGCACAGCTGGCCGCCGTCCTTATCCATCCGATAGAGCACGGTCGTCGTCAGGTTGTCACTCCCGTCGCAGAGAATGCTGTATTGGCAGCGGGTGGAAATAAACGCAATGCCCCCGTCCGGAAGATAACACGGCTGCATGTCGTCGGTGCCGTGATGATACTGCCCGTCGACGCGGAATTTCCGCGCCAACTCCGCCTCGTCGGCTTGGGGAAAGGTCAGTTGCCGCAGGCCGGTGCCATCGAGGTTCACCTCATAAATCCGGTAGCCGTCCTGCGCGCCTTGTTTCCAGGCAAACACCACCCGCCGCGCGTCAAACGACAGGTCGAAGCGCTCAAACACCCCGCCCTTCAGAGCGGGAAGCAGTTCCCTAACCGATCCGTCGTGCAGGTTCAGCAGGCAAAGGTTGCCGCCCGGCAGCCAGGCACTGTTGATGAATTCGGTGTAATAGTGATTGGCATTGTAGGTGTGCCGCTTGACGAAGAGCAGCTGCTCAAAGCCCAGCTTGCCGCCCGCGCCCACGCCCGCGCCGGGCTCGGCGGCCGCGCCGGGCTCGGCGGCCGCGGCGCGCTGCGCCGCAACCAGCGCGAGCACACCCAGCACCCAACCTAACAACCACTGGCAGCGCCATGTTGTGAATCCGTTCATCTGCCTGGACGGGCCGGGGTGGGCGTTTATTGGGCGGGCGCCAGCACGGAGGAGGTGTCGGTATGCAGCACGTTGGTGTCGAGGCCGTCGAGCACGATGACCCCGTGGAGGGTGCCGGCGCGCTGCGGGTCGTGCCATTGCCAGACGATCTTGCCGGCCGTGTCGAACTCTAGCAGCTGCGGCGCCTTGTCGCTATCGGTGGCACCGTGGCCGGTCCAATTGCAGACCACGAGGTTGCCGGTCTTGAGCACCTGCATGCCGGCGAAAAAATTCAGCAACAGCCCGGGCGGCCCGGGCTGGCCGCCGAGTTTGCGCAGCAGCTTGCCGGTGCCGTCGAGTTCTTCGATGGCGGCGCCGTAGCCGTCGGCCACCAGCAAATTCTTGTTGGGAAGTTCCAGCACCTGATAGTTGTGGCGCGCGGCGGGCAGGGACAAGTTGCGCAGGATGGAGCCGTGCAGGTCGGCTTCGATGACCTTGCTGGCATTGCCCTCCATGGCGCCGAAGAGCAGGGTGCCGCGCGGTGACAGGCGCAACAGCCGCAAGCTGTTGAGCTGCGGAAACGTGCAGGTGCGGAGCTGCTTGTCAGACGCGTCGAGTTCGTAAAACGTGATGGCGTTGTTCTGGTTGCAGCCGATGACGGTGCGGCCGTCGGCGAGCCGCCGCACTGAGGTGGCGCCGCCCAGACAATCCCGTTTGACTTCCTTGACCCCGAGGCGGGTTTTGAGGTCATATTCGCGGTAGCCGCTGTCGGTGTTGGTGAGCAGCTTGCCGCCGCCGATCAATTGCAGGTCGCGGTGTTTTTCCGGGGTCTTGAGCGTCCAGTCCTGCGACGGGTCGAACTGGTCCACATAGAGCAATTGGCCGCGCGACTCGTCGGCCGCTAGAAAGCGATGTTGGATCGGGTCCGCCGCGCGCAGGGCAGGGGACAACAGGCAGCAGGCGAGCAGGATGGTGGTGATAACTTGGGGACGTTTCATGGCGGGTGGTTTGCTGGGATGTTAGGCGTGCGGTGCGGCCGCGAGGGTGGCGAGCTCCCAGGGCGGGAGCCCGAGCCCGGCAGCTAGTTCATTGAACTCGGCGATTTCCGCCGCGGTGAACAACAGGCCGCCGGCCGCATCGGAGCGCTGGCGCGCGGCGGCTTCCAGTTGGCCCGGCAGCATGGCGCCGGCGTTGCCGTGGCCGAGGATGTCGGCGAGGACGGCGGCGAGATTGTCGGCCTGGCTGCGGCCACAGGCGAAGTTGGCGCCGGACAGGGCGTCGGGATGGATGACTTGGAAATAGAACACCGGGGTGTTTTTCTCGCCGGGGGCCGGGATGGGGCGGCCGCGCAGGGTGGGCAGCGAGCCGCCGATGAGGCCGCCGAAAATCTCGTTGAGGAGCGACAGCCCGTAGCCCTTGTGGCCGCCGAAGGGCAGCAGCGACGCCACCAGATTGGGATCGGTGGTGGGGTTGCCCGCGGCATCCACCGCGGCCCCCGGCGGCAGCGATTTGCCTTCGCGCTGGAGCGCCTGGACCCGCCCCATGGCCACCGTGGAGGTGGCCCAATCAATGACAATGGGAAACCCGTTAGCCTGCGGGGCGGGAATGCCCCACGAGTGCGGGTTGGTGCCGAGGGTGGGAAATTTGCCGCCGAAGGGCACCACTTCCGCCAGCGCGGAGGTGCAGTTGGTGTAGGCGAAATAGCCGCGCTCAGCGGCGGCCATGACGTAGCCGCCGCCCCACAGATAGTGGAAGGCATTGTCCACGGCAATTTGCGCAATGCCGAACTGGTCGGCCAGTTCGATGGCGCGCTCGATCGCCCGATAGGCCACCGACTGGCCGAGTTTTTTGTTAGCATTCCAGCGTTCCGAGGCGGCGAAGCGGCTGGGCAGCACGGTGATTTGCGCGGCGGGGACGCAGCCGCCGACGCCCGACCCGAACAAGTCGTCGAGGTGCAGCGCCTTGAGGGCGTGGTGGGTGCGGATGCCGTGGCGGGCCGCTTCGGCGGCGAGTTGGGTGCCTTCGGCCGCTTCCGCGGCGGTGAAGCCGCGGGCTTGATAGGCCCGGCTCACAAGCAGGTCGTGGGCGGCGCGGGGGATGACGAAGAAGGCGCTCATGGGTGAGGGCAGGGCAGGGCAGGGCAGGGCAGGGCAGGGCAGGGGCGCAAGAATGAGGGCAGGCGCGCCGCTGTCGAGGCCGGAGCAAGCCCGCGGGCGGATTGGCTCTAACGCAAGCCCTGCGGCTTGGTTTTCTTGGGCTTGGCAAAGACCAGATTGGTGATGGATAGGCGGCGGCCGCTGGCGGGGTCGTGGGTGGCCACCTGCATTTTTTCCAAGGTCCAGACCTTGTCGCTGACCTGCATGACATCCTGCACCTGGAATTCTTTGGCGAGGCCGCCGTTTTTGTCGTAGCCCTGGATGCGCATGAAGGCGCCGTATTTCTTGTGCACCCAGACATAAACGGCGACGTAGCGCCCGGCACTGTCTAGCGGCTTGTCGAGCCGCAGTTTATAACACGGCTCGCCGTTGATGGACTCCTCGGCCTCGAGCTTCGGGTTCGGCCAATAGAAAAACCGCAGCGCCAGGTCCTCGTAGGTCACGTCGGTGCCGGCGATGGGCTGGACCAGTTTGGCATCGGGGAAACGCACCGTCTTGCCGTCGATGATCTCAAACAAATCAAACGAATTGTCATTGAGCCGCAGGTGATAGATCTGCGGCGCGCCCTGGCCATCCTCGAATTGGAACTGGATGTCCTTGCCTTTCAAAAACAGGGTGACGGGGATGGATCGGCCGTCTTTTTTCAAATTGCCACTCAGCCCGGCGTCGAGCTTGGTGAGGCTCGCCGCCATCCGCGCCCCCTCGAGAATGGCTTTCGCGTCAGGGGCCTGCCCGCGCACGACTCCGGTGGCAAGCAAGGCGATGGCAAGCACGGTGAATGGCAAATGCATGGCCGCAGGGTGGCCGGTCAGCGCGCCGTGGACAAGCCCCGAGCGCGGGATGTTGCAAAATTTTGGTGGGGGGCGGCCGGGATTTTTTTCAAATCTTGCATTTTGGAGCTTGCTGCCTGGTAAAATGCGGCCTTGGATGCAGCGCAGCAACCCCCGAGCCGTTTTGTATTCCCATGAGTCTTCGCACGCAGCTAACGGATATTTTGCCATCATTGCTTCCCAGCAATCCCGTTGATTCCATCAAGGGGACGGAACTGATACGCGTCACCCGCCTGCAACTGGTAGGCAACTATTCGGATGCGTCGCTGCGGTATCATTTCTCGATCATGTCGTGTGATCCGGGTTCGCCCATCGCCAAGGTGGAAAAGGGCCAGGGCTACTATCGGCGCAGCGCGCCGCTGCCGGCCCTCTCGGGGGCGCAGGAATTGCTCTCGCTGATCCAAGGCCGGCTCGACGACCTGTCAACCGACCCGGCGGAGATGGACAACGCGATGTTGCGCAATCGCAAGTTCCGGGCGGTGGTGACGCGCTACTTTGAAATCAACGGGCGCTTTCCGTTTGTTTTCCGCCAGGCCTTTGCCAAGGATTCGCCCTTGGGCAATTTGTGGAAATATCCCGAACTGGTGCTCGTCGATTGGGAGACCGGAGGCTCGCCGGATGAGGAGATGACGCTGGATGAAACCATGCTCGCGCTCAAGCAACGGTTGGGCATTCCGCCGTTCCGCTTGCACGCGGCACGCTTGCGCATCCAACCGTCGCTGCAAACCTATCGCGAGGATTTTTTCCAAACCCTGGCCGTGTCAATGTGGGCACAGGGCGGCGAGTTGGTCTATGCCGCGCCTATCCAGGATGAGGCGCTGGCCGATGGCTTGCGCCGCCTCGGCGCCAACTTCGGCGTGGGCGTCACCTCGTTCGGCCTCACTGCCGAGGCGTTGGATGAACTGCCGCGGCCGGAGAATATTCTCAATGCCCATCCCGTCGAGAGCGATGCCATCATGGCCAAACTCGATATCAACCGCATCTCCGCTCCCAAGTCGCGTCCGCATCTGGATTGGGCGGCCCTCACCACGATGCGCAACGAATCCGGCGAAGCGGAAAAACTCATCCAATGGCTCACCCGTTGCATTGACGGGCGGTGCGCCGAAGCGTTCAAGGACGAGTGAGCTGGCATTATCACAGCGTGGCCGTGGTCGGCGCCGGGGCTATCGGCTTGTATTATGGCGGCCGCCTCGCCCACGCCGGCGCAGACGTGCGCTTCCTGCTGCGCGCCGATGGCGAGGCCATCGCCCGCCATGGCTTGCGCGTCGAGAGCGTGCACGGCGATTTCGTGTTGCCACATGTGGCGGGATTCCGCGCGGCGGCGGATATCGGCCCGGTCGACTTGGTCATCGTGGCGTGGAAGGCCACTGCCAACGCCCACCTTGCCAGCGTGCTGCCGCCGCTGCTCCATGCTAACACCCAGGTGCTCACCCTGCAAAACGGCCTGGGCAATTGTGAGGCCCTAGCCGCTATCGTCGGCCCGCAGCGGGTGCTCGGCGGCTTGTGTTTTGTCTGCATCAACCGGGCGGCCCCCGGACATGTTAGGCACACCGCCGGCGGGCGGGTGGCGCTGGGCGAATTGCAGCCCGATGCGCGCGGCCGCGCGTCGGAGGTGGCCCGGCGCTTCAAGGCGGCCGGCATACCGGCCGAGGCGGTGGCCGATCTGGCCGACGCGCAGTGGCAGAAGTTGGTGTGGAATATCCCGTTCAACGGGCTGGCGGTGGCCGAGGGCGGGGTGACCACCGATGTGCTGTTAGCCTCGCCGCAGACCGAAGCTGAAATCCGCGCCCTGATGGCCGAAGTGATCAGCGCGGCGCGGGCGCTCGGGCTCAACCTCAGCGACGAGTTGATCGAGTTCAACGTCGCGCGCACCCGCCCGATGGGCCCCTACCGGCCATCCAGCATGATCGATTTCCTCGCCGGCCATGAGGTGGAGGTCGGCTCGATCTGGGAAGAACCGCTGCGCCGCGCCCAGCAGGCGGGGGTGGCCATGCCGCATCTCGAGCATCTGCTAGACCGCATCCGCGCGCGGCTCGCCTCCAGAGCGGATGCCACCACAAGGAGCGCGGACTTTAGTCCGCATTGACAAGGGCGGTTGCTCCGTGGCGGCCCCGGGCTGTATGCCATCAGTGGCGGCACGACTCATGGCGTGGTTCCTCAGCGGTTGTCTGAAGATGCGCACATCGAGAACTGGTGGTCACGCTGGTGCGCTCTGTTGCTTGCATCCGCGCTGCCTGCCCAAGGTCCTCAATGCTGGCAGACCTTCGACGCGTCGATGGTGAGAGTGCTGTCGCTGGCGGAAAACTTGCCGCGCGCGATCAGGAAATCTATCAGGCCGTCCGCCGTCAGGCCGGCGGCCGCACAGGTGTGAAACCGGGCCCCGGCGCCGAATTTTGCCGCAATGGCCGTCACCAACTCGGCGCGCGAATAGGCGTGCCCCGCTTGTTGAATCATGTCTATGACGTCGTGCCCGTGAATGCTTTCCATGCGCCAAGCCTAATGGGGCCCCGCCGGAAATCAAGAATAAATATTCCACATTTCGCCGCTGGCTTGCCTATCGGAAGTGCGCGCCGCTGCGGCTGGCCGGGCCTTGCGGCGGTGGCGCCTGTTCACAACTTGGCGCGGAACCGGATCACGATCTCGGCGGGCGGCGCGTTCTTGGTGCCGGGGTTAGGCAGCAGCACGAAGTCGTCGGCCAGCACCGGTTGCCAACGCTCGCCTTCCACCAATTCGAGCGCGGCGAGGCGGCGCGGCAGCAAGGCAATCAGCGGCCGTCCGCCACGGGTCGACCCGTTGCTGTCGACCGCGGCAAAAGTCTCGCGGCCGGCCTGCGGGACGATCTTCCAGGTGAACTGACCCGGCGCTGTTTCCGTTAGGCTTTCGGTCCAGCGCAGCGGCCCCGGCGCCATCCGTGCCGTCCATTTCGGGTCGCCATAAAACGCTGTCACGTCGCGGTCGTGAAGCAGGCCGGCAGCCTCGCCATTGCCGATGGTGGTGCCGGGCGCCACCTCCTTGGCCAGCAAGGATTGGTCCAATTGGCCGAGTTGCCAGACCAGCGCGTGGTGATTGGCGAGCCAGGCTTCGGTTAGCGTGAAGCGGCCGGGTTGTTCGAGGAAGTAATCCAGCACGCCCCAGCCGGCGTAGCCAAACCACGTGTTCACGGTGTAGCCGATCGCCTGGCGGGCACCGGCCGAGCCGATCCATGCCAACATCATGCAGCTGTCACTGCCCGGAATGTTGCCGAGCCGGCAGTTGCCCACTGCCAGATAGATCTTCGGATTCGGCGACTTCACCCGGTGCGTGCTGCCATCGAGCGCGCGGCCCGTCAACTCGCCGTTAGAGTCGGCGAAAGTGCCGTTGCGGAAGCCGTAGCCGGGTTGCCAATCGTGTTCGCTGGCGTGGCCGGAGGTGATGAAACAATCGGGTTTGCCCTCATTGAGATAGCGCACGATGGCAGGCACGGAGTCGGCGTCGCCGGCCGTCTGCCGGGCCTTGCCGCCAGACTCCTTGACCCACCGCTCGCCGGCTTTGAATTCAGAAAACCAGCGCCCGCTGGTCACGCATTCGCTGGCAAAGGAAGTGCCGCCCCCGACTTCGCGCACCTCCAACGGCTGGTCTTCCGCCACCACTTGGGCGGCCACGGCGGCGCTGCCACCGGTCACGATTCCCCAGCGGCAGTCGGCGTACGGGTCGGCATCCAGCCCGCGGGCGAGCCGGTGCATGGCGGCCACCTGGGCCGGCCCCAACTCGCGCGGCCGCGCCACCCACGCGAGCCAGCGCGGGGCGTGTTCACCGGCCAGGCGTGCGCGCAGTTCCAACGGCGAGAGTTTGCACTCCATCACCTCGCCGCCGTGTTTTTTCGCCAGGCTGTCGGCCACCGCCCGCCACGGTGCATCCGCGGATGTCGCCGCCGAAACAATCACCACATAGTCCGCCGCGCATGCGGGGACCACCAACGCCAGCCATGCCAAGGTGCGAATCATCCGCGCACCATAGCGCCGCCCGCCCCGCTGACAAGCGCTTATACTAACAAATATTTCGCCGCCTGCTCGACGTCCTTGTCGCCGCGGCCTGACAGATTGGCGATGATGATGGCGTCGCGCGGCAGGGTGGGGGCGAGTTTGATCACCCCGGCCATGGCGTGGGCGCTTTCCAGCGCCGGCAAAATCCCTTCGGTGTGCGCCAGTTCCTTGAACGCGGCGAGCGCCTCGGCGTCGGTGGCGTAGGTGTATTCCACGCGGCCGGCTTCTTGCAGATACGCGTGCTCGGGGCCGACCGCGGCGTAGTCCAGCCCGGCGGAAATCGAGTGGGTCAATTCGATCTGGCCATCGGCATCGGCCAGCAGCCAGGTTTTGGTGCCTTGGAGCACGCCGAGTTTGCCGCCTTGGAAGCGGGCGGCGTGGCGTGCCGGGAAAATCCCGTCGCCGCCGGCCTCCACGCCCACCATGCGCACGCCCGCATCGTCGAGGAACGGATGAAACAAGCCGATGGCATTCGAGCCGCCGCCGACGCAGGCGATCAGGAGGTCCGGCAGGCGGCCTTCCTTTTCCATAATCTGGCGCCGCGCCTCGACGCCGATCACCCGCTGGAAATCCCGCACGATCATCGGAAAGGGATGCGCGCCGAGCGCCGAACCGAGAATGTAATGGGTGTCATCGACACTGGCCACCCAATCGCGCATCGCTTCGTTGACCGCCTCCTTGAGGGTGGCCTGGCCGGCTGTCACGGCGCGCACTTCCGCGCCCATCAGGCGCATCCGCACCACGTTGAGCGCCTGCCGCTCCATATCGACCTGCCCCATATAGATGACGCACTCCATGCCGAAGCGCGCGCAGACCGTGGCGGTGGCCACGCCGTGTTGACCCGCCCCGGTTTCCGCGATGATGCGCTTTTTGCCCAGGCGTTTGGCGAGCAGGATCTGGCCGATGGCATTGTTGATCTTATGCGCGCCGGTGTGCAGCAAATCCTCGCGTTTCAGATAGATTTTGGCCCCGCCGAGCGTCTCGGTCCAGCGCTTGGCGAAATACAGCGGGGTCGGGCGTCCGGCGAAGTTGCCGAGCAAATCCTCCAGTTCCGCCTGGAAGGTTGGGTCGGCCTGGGCCTGGGCGTAGGCGGCGGCGAGTTGCTGCAACGGAGCCATCAAGGTTTCCGGCACAAACATGCCGCCAAACCGGCCAAAATGACCGGCGGCGTCGGGTACAAGCGGTCGGGTGGGATGAACTGGGGCCATGGACGGCCTGACTCTCCGCCGCGATGCGCCAAGATTCAAGGCGCGAATGCGGCCCGGGCAAAATTCGCCGCTGGCGCTACCTCGGCACGCGCGGACGAGGCCGCAGCAGAGCGGAGCGCCGGCCGCCATACCTCCGCGGAATCGGCGATTCCGGTTCACGATTCAGTCGGACCGTGAACCAGGAGTCTCCGACAGGGAACACAAAAATCCTTGACAAAGATTCCGTATTGGAATAACCAGTGGCTCCATGAATTGGCAACTTGAACCAACCGAACAGTTCGAGCGGGATGCGAAACGCTATGCGAAAAAGCAACCCGGCGAATATCTCGCCGTAATGGAGAACCTTGAGAAATACGTGATAGCCATTGAATCTTCAAGCCATCCTGGGCTTGTCCAGTTCGGATTTCTCCACGAGGAACCAAAGGGGATGCGCGCCATTGATCAGTCGGGTGGGGCACTCGCCAGTGGCGGAAAAAGAGGCGAATTGAATCAGACAAGACTTTACACTTATGCCGCTTTGGAATCAAAGGTCCTCCACCTTCTCTGCCTTGGTTCCAAAACTACCCAGGCGAAGGACATCCGCTACGCCGCGAGTGCGGTGGACGCCCTCTGCAACGAGTAGGGGAGTCACTGTCCCCCCCCACCACCACACATCCCATGAAAACAGCCACCATCCCATCCACCACCACCCGGCCGAAGCGCTTTGCCTCGGTGCGGGATCTCGTCAAGGCCACAGCGGCCAATGATGAACAAGTCCGTGAATTCGACCGCCGGAGCAACGGGGCGGTCATCGTCAATGCGCTCATCCGCACCCGTGCCGCCGCCGGAATAACTCAAGCCGATGTCGCGGGAAAAATGGACCGCACTCAGAGCGCCGTGTCCAAACTGGAACACGCGACCGATGCCTCACTCACCCTCCAAGACATCGCCAGCTACCTGCACGCCACCGGCGGGCGGCTGAATCTCGGTATCGGCAAACAACCCAACCGCGTCCAGCGCATCAAGGAACTGGCCATCTGCCTCAAAGGTGAACTCGAAGCCTTGGCCGACCTGTCTTCCAACAGCGATGACCCATCCATCCGCCAGAGTATCAACGGATTCTTTGGCGAGGCTTGGTTCAACCTCTTCGAGATTCTCTGTGCCACAAGCTCCCGCCTCCCGCAAGAACCCGAGGATACCTCACCGGTGAAGTTGCTCGGGCCGCAATCCGCCTGTGTGCTTGGCGGTCGGAAAGCGGCAAAGGCGTTTTGCTGACCACTCCGGCTAGCCCTTGAAGGCGTGATCGCGACCGGATCGGTGATGGCGGCGACGGCCGCCGCCATCGAGCGCAGGGCCGCAGGCTGGATGAGCCACTCGCTATTTTGAAGAACCGGATTCACGCCCGGTCTGCGGTGTCAACGCGGGGACACAAAGAAGCCGGATGAGGCAGCAAACCTCATCCGGCATATTGAGTGAGATGTTAGATATCAGCGCGGATTCTTCGTGCGCCGACGCAACATCAAGCCGCTGGAGATCAACCCGAGCAGGGTGAACGACGAGGTGACCTCAGGGACCGCAGCGAGTTCGCTGCTGGCAACGCGGAAGCCCGCGAGGTTGTACTCGAGCGACGGGCCGCCGTAGTCGCGGTAAGAGGAGGCCAGAAAGTTGACGACGTCGTACCAGGAGCCCCCGCGCGCCACGCGCGACGAACCGGACGCATCGTTGGTCCCGGAAAGGTTGGTTTCCATCCATTCCCAGGCGTTGCCGCCCTGTCCCATCGTGCCGTAGGGGCTCAGACCACCCGCGCTGGTGATGTCGGCAGGGCCGGATTGTCTGTTATAGACGTTTGTTCCCGAAGCAGTCCCGCTGGCCACCGCGCTAGGTGCCGTGTCGCTACCGGTCGCATAATCCCAGTATCCGGCACCGCCAGTCTTGTTAGAATCATAATACGCCGCCTTAAACCACTCGTTCTCGCTGGGCAGGAAATACTTCGCGTTGCTGTTGCGGAAGAGATTGTCGGCGTTGTAACCAGCCTCACCGCTGGTCCAGAGGGCGATGTTTGCGTTTGCGCCGTAGCCTGCTTCTCCGGGCTGAATGCTGAATTTATAGGCCGCCACCGAGCCGCTCGACACATTGAGCCAGTTCACAAAGCGTGCCGCCTCGTTCCACGAAACCGACGTGGCGGGTTTATTGTCCCCACGAATGTCTTTCGTGATGCCAAGGCCCCCATCAGCATTCGCCTTGTTAATCATGGACTCACTCACCTCGTAGGTGCTCATCCGGTATGAGTAGGCGACAGCGCCCGCCGGATTTGGAACGCCCGTCGTGTCGGGAGCGTTTCCAGGATTGCCGATGGTCACGAAATTCATCATGAAGGCATTTCCTCCAGTGCCAAACGTGTCAGTGGTGGTGGTGGTGGTGATGATCCCGGCCAAAGCCGGTGTGACGAGCGAAGCGCCGGCCAGAACGGCCAGCCCGAGGGAGGTTATGTTGGGGTGTTTCATAAGGTTTACAACAGTAAATCAACGCTTTTTAGCCCAACCCTACCCCGAGTCGAGAAAAATCAAATTATTTTTTCTAACAATTTGCCGGGCGTTTCAAGTGCCTTGGTGAGGCCGGTTTGCGGCGGCGGCGATGAGTCTAACGCCCGCGCCGCCGCTCGACCGGGCTGCAAAAGACCGCTTGCGGGAGGCCCGTTTGGTCCCGGCGAGGTGGGGCAATCGGAAGAGTTAGAGACAGGGTTCTCTATCTGGGGATCCCTCCACATTCACGGAAAAGCGCCGGCCTGGTAATCCGGGCTTGCTAAGCGTCCGTTGGCGGACACACTGAAGCGGTGCCGCAACCAGAACCACAACGCCATCAACCCCGCCGCAGCGGCTGCGCGGACGCGGCCTTGCGTGCGGAAATCGAGCGTGTCCGAAGGATGACCGTCGAGGAGCGCATCAAGGCAGCGCTTTCGATGCACCAGCGGTTCTCGTGGCTCCATCCGGTCGTCAGCAAGCAAAACTAGGCGATGTTCGATCCTGAAGCCAACCTGCAGGCAGCGGAGCGGGTCGCTTGTCTGTTAGAACGACGTGGCGTCCCGGCCGTGGTTATCGGGGCGGTGGCACTGGCCGCTTACCGCTACATTCGCCTCACCGAGGACATCGATCTGGGAGTGGACGCGGATTTGCCGGCCATGCGAATGCTCGTGGCAGCACTGCGCGAGGAAGGTTTCACGGCTGAACTGAAGGAACCGGATGGTGACGATCCTCTCGGCGGAGTCATCGACGTCTCCGGTCCGTTTGGCCTGGTGCAGGTGGTCAGTTTTGGGGGGCGTTTTCCGGCCGCGATTCGGGACGCCTTGGCGGGCGACGATATTCGGGTCAATCCCGGCAGCAAGCTGCGCATCGTCCCGCTCCCCCAGCTTGTAGCTCTCAAGTTGTACGCGGGCGGAAGCAAGTCCAAGGCGGATATTGTCGAATTGCTCCGCCGCAATCCCGAGGTGGATCTGGCTTCGATCCGCAAAGTGTGTCGCCGTTACCGTCTTCGCGGCTTGGATGCCATCCTGCGCGAATTGCTTGCGTGAGCAGGGCCAGCGTTCAGATCATGGACTTTTTCTCTGTCCCTTAATCGCTCGTCAGCTCCGGGCGGCTTCATGTTCGTGAGAGAAAAAATTCGACCGCCTGCGGCGCTCCCCGAAGAAAAAGGGCAAAGGGATCAAGAATTAAAGGGAACCCTTGCCACGTCTCCGCAGCAACAAGCCGCTGGAGACGAGGGCGAGGGTGGAGAGCAGTGTCGTTGGTTCAGGGACCGCTGCGAGTTCGCTACTGGCAACACGGAAGCCCACGATGTAGATCTCGTCCGACGGGCCGCTACCGTTGCGGGCCGAGGAGGCCAGGTAGCCGACATTGCCCCAGGAGCCCCCACGCAGCCCGCGCGCCGAGGCGGACGCATCGTTGGTCCCAGAATAGTTAGTTTCCATCCAATCCCAGACGTTGCCGCCCTGTCCCATCGTGCCGTATGGGCTCAGCCCCCCCGCGCTGGTGATGTCGGCAGGACCGGATTGTCCGTTATAGACCGCACCCGATGTCCCGCTGGCCACCGCCGTAGGTGCCGTATCGCTGCCGGTCGCATAGTTGTAGTAGGTGCTGCCCGTGCCGCTGTAATACGCCGCCTTATACCACTCGTTCTCGCTGGGCAGGAAATACTGTCCCCTAATCCAAACATTGGGTCTCACCTCGAAGCAAGGCCGTTTTTAGACTCCATGGAGCGCACTGAGAATGCGCTGGGATTCCTCTGCCGTGAAGCGGGTACCCCGGCGCAATTTGGTCGCGAGGGTGTGGGCGTTGACCCCGGAGAGACGGGCGAGCTTGGAGACATTGAGCATTCTTTTTATCTGTCACCATGAAATTGCTGTTACCACCCGATGCGGGCGATACCGGGAACATGATCGAAGGGCGGGTACCGGCAGTTCCAGTGCGGATGCCGACTCCAGCACCGGGCGCAATGACTCCTCGCCGTTCCACCATGCTGAAATCGCATTGGTATCCAGGATCATTGCGCCCATTCCTGCGCTTCGATTTGCCCGAAGTTTTCCGCGACGATTTGGTCAATCTGATGGAGTTCAGCCACCATTTCCGGGTCATTGGCCGCGATGCCGAAGAACTTCATCCAGGGTTTTTCAGCGGCAGGCTGGGGCATGGTCAACTTGTCTTGGAGTGCTGCTGCGATGTAGTCTTTGAGACGGATGCCTTGCCGCGCTGCCGTGGCTTTCACCTCGCGGAACAGGGGATCGGAGAGTTCGATGGTCGTGCGCACGAAAGCATATTCATGCTTTTTCACGATCTCGCAAGCGAAAATCAGTGAAATTCAAAGTTGCTGTGGGCAGGGCCGGGGCACCGCGCCCGGTCCTTTTGCCTTGGGTGGCAACCCCAGCCCCAAACGCGGCGGGCTTGCCCACCATCGTGCGGCGACGGCACCCGGGAGTGGAAGGTTTCCAAAGAAGATCCGCGGCGGGCGCTGCTCAGTTAGGACATTCTGATGTCCGTACGGACGCCAGAATGTCCTAACGGAGCAGTCGGATTTGTCGCGATATTGCCCATGGTTTCCCGGCACCGCCTCCAACGATTGGCGAGTCTTGATAGAATCACCGCAGCGGGCGCTACTCAGTTAGGACATTCCGATGTCCGAACGGACGCCAGGATGTCCAGGGGGGGGCGATCGCTACTCTTTATCTGTCACCATAAACGCAAGGAAAAACGCGCAGCCAAGAAATAGGCTAACAACTAACGGAACAATCCATTCCGCTCCCCAAGCCGCCCCGGACCCCCCGGGGCGGCTTTGTATGTTGGGCCGGTTCCACCTCAGACATCCCGAGCCGCACCGGGAAATGGTATTGTTTTGGGAGAATGCATGAGCCCATTTGCATCCGGGCAGGATGCCCGGACCACGGTGGCGCGGGCATCCTTGCCCGCTTCTAATTGTCGCCAAAGTTTTTTCTAATTGTCGCCGGACACCCGCTGCCATCGTCGAGGAGAATGGCCCAGAGGATGCCTCTATACTGGCCGATGCCAGCCACGTGGCGCGGGCATCCTGCCCGCAGTGCCCATGCAAAGCGAATGAACCCGTGCCAAGCCCGGCCCATTCTCCGAGCATGGGCACCCGGGCAAGGATGCCCGGGCCACATGGTGCTACGGCCAGCCCGAGGGAGGTGATGATGGGATGATTCATGGGCCTTTTGATTGACGATTGCTGAGTGATGAATTTTGATTTTTGATGGGACGCGTGATGACACCTCAAATACTCGAAGGAAGACTGATTGATTTCGCAGTCACCATTGTCAGCGTTGTGGAGGCTTTGCCAAACTCCAAGGCTGGCAACCACGTGCACCTGCTGCTGGAGGTGCCACCGCTGCCGGGCGAAGGCCTGGCGGATGAAGCATTGCTGCAACGACTGAGAGCGATTTATGACGAGGCGGCAGTGGCAATGGTGGCACAAGAGCTGGCGGAGGCGCGGCGACAAGTGAAGGCAGGTTTGTCAGATGCAGACTTCCTGATCTCGGCTTTGAATCGACGCGGAAGTGACCGACCATGCTGCAAAATGACATGGCACTCTTCCTGCCAGCGAATTCATGATGGGGTTCACGCAGGGGGTGGAAAAATTTTCCGATTCGAGAGGTGCCAGCGCGCGGAGGATGGGGTAAGATGGCGCCATGAGCGACCCTGGAGAACGACCGCCGCGCCGCCCGCGTTACAGCGGCAAGCATCCGCGCGGTTTTGCGCAGAAATACAAGGAGCGGGACCCGGAGCGCTACCCGGACACGGTGGCCAAGGTGCTCGCCTCGGGCAAAACCCCGGCCGGGGCGCACCTGCCGATTCTGATGGAGGAATGTCTCGCAGCGCTGGACCTGCGGGATGGCGACCTCGGCGTCGATGCCACGCTCGGCTACGGTGGCCACGCGGCACGGATATTGGCGCAGATCAGCCCCGCGGGAAAATTGTTAGGTCTGGATATTGATCCGCTGGAACAACCGAAGACCGTGGCGCGACTGCGCGCGTTGGGCTACCCTGAGTCCGCGTTTGAAGCGGTGCAGGCGAATTATGCCGGGCTCGCCAAGGTGTTGGCCGGCCGCGGCCTCGCCGGGGTGGATTTTGTGTTAGCCGATCTCGGCTGTTCATCGATGCAATTGGATGATCCGGCGCGGGGTTTCAGCTTCAAGACCGCCGGACCGCTCGACATGCGGATGAACCCGGCCCGCGGCGTCACCGCCGCGGAATGGTTGCTGAAAGTTCCGGCGGCCAAGCTGGCAGTGGCACTGCGCGAGCATGCCGATGAGCCGCAGGCAGAACGGTTGGCGGAGGCGCTGGCCGGGCGCGGCTTTCCTAACACCCTGGGGTTGGCGCGGGCGGTGCGGGAGTGCGTCGGCGGGCGCGACGAGGACTTGGTGGAACTGACGGTGCGGCGGGTGTTTCAGGCGCTGCGCATTGCGGTGAACGAGGAGTTTTCGGCGTTGGACGCCTTCTTGCGGGTGCTGCCGGATTGTTTGAAAGCAGGTGGGCGGGCGGTGGTGCTGACCTTTCATTCGGGCGAGGACCGGCGGGTCAAGAAGGCGTTGCAGGCCGCCCATCGCAGCGGAGCGTTTGCCAGCATCAGCGATGGGGTCGTCACCGCCAGCCCGGAAGAACGCCGGCGCAACCCGCGCAGCAGCGCCGCGAAGTTGCGCTGGGCCATCAAGGCCTAGCGAGGCTTCGCCTCAGACCCAAGACGCAAGACGCAAGACGAAGAATTCGCCCTAACGACATCACCTTGCCGGTTTCAAGGCCCGTGGTGCTCAGCACTGGTCGGCCAGCAATTTGGCGGTGAGGGCGAAGACGACGATGAGAAACACCACACGCACCAATGGCGCGCCGTGTTTGAGCACCAGGCCCGAGCCGAGTCGCGCGCCGATGAGTTGCCCGGCGATCATCACCAGCGCAACTTTGCACACCACGCTGCCGACCCATGGCCCCTCCTCGAGCGCAATTGCGACATTGCGGATTGTGAGACGGGCAGCCGCAAGCTAGAAAGCGGCGTGATTTTCGAGCAACTGCAGGTGTGGATGGATCCGGTGCAACGTTCCGGGCCGGAGGCGATGGCGGTGGACGAATGGTTGTTAGACGTGGCGGCGGCACCGGTGTTGCGGGTCTACCGCTGGCTCGGCGAGTGGGCGACGGTGGGGTATTTCGGCAATTTGGCGCTGGCACAAGACGCGCTTCCCGGGGTCCGGTGGGTGCGCCGCTGGACCGGCGGCGGGGTGGTCGATCACCGCGCCGATTGGACCTACACCGTGGTGGCCCGCAGTGGCGAGGCACTGGCGGATAGGCGGGGTGCGGAAAGCTACCGGCACATTCACCAGGCGCTGGTGGCGGCGCTGGCGGCCGAGCGCAGTGGCGTGCGCCTGAGCCTGGGTGACGAGCAGACCGGAGCCGCGTTGTGTTTTGAAAACCCGGTGAGCCACGATCTGGTCGGCGGCGATGGCCGGAAACTCGCCGGTGCGGGGCAACGGCGGACGCGGCGGGGCTTGTTGCATCAGGGGTCGGTGGCGGCCGCGTGCGATGCGGCGGTGTCGCAACAACGCGCCGCAACCCTCGCCACAGGCATGGCGAGGGCATGGCAATTTTTTGATTTCGAGGTGCCGGATGAGGCCATTGCGCGCTTGGTCAGGGGGCGTTATGCCGACCCGGCGTGGACTTGGCGCCGCTGACCCGCGGTTCTAACATATCAGGCGGCGCGCGGCGGGGTGGGGGAGTTGTCACGCACCGGCGTCGGGCCCCGCCACCGGAGGTCAATCGTGTGCTTGGGCCAAACCGACCACGGATTTCACCGGTTGCCGGCTTGGATGAACTGCACCAGATCGGCGCGGGTTTTGACCAGATCGGGCGGATTGAGATAGAACATGTGGCCGCCATCATAGCGCGTGGTTTGTATGTTGGCGCGGGCCGCGGCCGGCATGTCTAACAAATGGCGCAGGGACAACGCGACCCCTTCAGGCGGCGTGGCGAGGTCGGTGTATCCGGCCATCACCAGCACCCGCAGATGGGGATTATCGCGCATGGCGTCGCCGAGGCGTCCGCTGACGTTGACGATGGCATTGGAGGCATCCCAGCGCCAGGGATTGACCTTGCCGGTGAGCACTTCATACGGGCGGTCCTCCTTGTAGCCGAGATCGCGGCCCAGATAATCGAGCAGCGCAGTGGCGAAGGCCCCATAGGCGAGTTCATAGGACGGGTCGCACGCGGGGGCCTGCGCGGCTTGGTCGGCGGCGTCCCAAGCGACGCGGGCGTCGAAGCGGCCGAGCACCTTGCCTTCCTTGCGGAGCAATTCGGCGCGGAAAAACCCGGCGTCGAGGCGCAAATCGTGGGCCAGCCAGACGGCGGCATCGATGCCGGTGAAACCGGCGAGTTTGGCTGCGAGTTCGCGCCGGGATTTGTCGTCGAGGGTGTTGCCCTTGAGCAAAGCGCTGGCGTATGCGCCAAAGGCGAAGTCGGTGCACTCGCGCACCAGCGCATCGCGGTCGCCACTGATTTTCTTGTGGAAATGCGCCACCCCGGTGAACGACGGCAGATAGACCTGGTACCCGAGGTCATTGGACCCGGACGTTTGAAGGGTTGCAAAATCCAACAGCGTGGAAAGCAGCACCACGCCGTTGAGGCTCATGCCGAAGCGTGATTGCAGGTGGTTGGCCAACCCGGCGGCGCGGATGCCGCCGTACGACTCGCCTAACAAATACTTGGGTGATGACCAGCGCTCATGTTCGGTGATCCAGCGCCGGATGAAATCGCCCACCGATTCCACGTCCTCATTCAATCCATGGAATTCTTCCGGCTTGATGTCTTTTTCGGCGCGGCTGTAGCCGGTTGACACCGGATCGATGAACACCAGATCGCAGACATCCAGGATGCTTAACGGGTTGTCCACGACGCGGGCCGGCGGGCAAGGCGCCTGGGTGCCGTCGCCGGGCAACGCGACCCGCTTGGGCCCCAGCACGCCCAAATGCAACCACACCGCCGAGGAGCCCGGTCCGCCATTGAAAGCAAACATCACCGGCCGGGTGGAGGGATCCGTCACGTCGCTGCGCTCATAGCTGACGTGGAAAATCGATGCCCGCGGCTTGCCGTCATCTTGATCAAGCCGGATTTTTGCGGTGGTGACCTTGTACGGGACTTTTTGGCCGGCGATGAGAATCGACGATTCGCGCAGCTGGGGTGCCGCCGGCTTCGGGGGGTCGACGGGTGGGTCGCCCGCCGAGGCGGCTGTGGCGGACAAAGCAAGACAGAGGGCGAAGGGTGGAAAAAATCGCATGGCCGCCATTGTAGCCGGCTTGCCGCACTTGTCGAGTCGGGCGAGCGCGGCGACTGAGTTAGCGGCCTGACTGGACCCACGCCGGGTGGAGTCGGCGCTGCCTTAGGCGCCATTCACAACTTGTGACAATGTATGTAATGCGGAATCGAAACCAAGGACAGCCGCGCGCCGTGTTGCCCCGAAGAAGAGAATCCTGCTAAAAACGCCTTGCCAGTGAGGCGGTCAGCCGCTACTTCGGGCGCGTTTTCCAGCCCACCATTGGACCTCCCCCAACCTGTTTCCCACCATGATCAAACCGAAGAAAGTCGCCATATTAACCGCCGGGGGCCTCGCGCCCTGTTTATCCAGCGCCATTGGCGCGCTCATCGAGCGCTATAGCGAGATTGACCCGTCGATTGAGATCATTTGCTACCGCGGCGGCTACAAGGGGCTGTTGCTCGGCGATAGCATCCAGGTCACCCCAACCATCCGCGAGCACGCCGGCATATTGCATCGCTACGGCGGCAGCCCGATCGGCAACAGCCGCGTCAAGCTCACCAACGTCAAGGATTGCCTCAAGCGCGGCTTGGTCAAGGAGGGGCAGGATCCGCAAGAGGTGGCCGCCGAGCAACTGGTGCGCGATGGCGTGGACGTGCTGCACACCATCGGCGGCGACGACACCAACACCACCGCCGCCGAACTGGCCAAGTTCCTGGAAACCAACAAATACAATCTAACCGTCATCGGGCTGCCCAAGACCATCGACAACGATGTCTATCCGATCCGCCAGAGCCTGGGGGCCTGGACCGCCGCCGAGCACGGGTCCAACAATTTTGCCAACGTGGTGGCGGAACATAATGCCAATCCGCGCATGCTCATTGTCCACGAGGTGATGGGGCGCAACTGCGGCTGGCTCACGGCGGCCACCGCCCGCCATTACCAAGAGTCATTGGCGCGGCAGGACTGGCTGCCCGAGCTGGGGCTGGCCAAGGAACGCTTCTCGGTGCATGCGGTGTATGTGCCCGAGATGGCGATTGACATCGAGGCGGAAGCGGCGCGCCTCAGCCAGATCATGGACGAGATCGACAACGTGAACATTTTCATTTCCGAAGGTGCGGGCGTGGAAGATATCGTGCGGGCGATGGAGGCCGCCGGCCAGGCGGTGCCGCGCGATGCCTTCGGCCACATCAAACTCGACGCGATCAACCCCGGGGCGTACGTGGGCAAGGAATTTGCGGCCAAGCTCGGAGCCGAAAAAACGCTGATCCAGAAGAGCGGGTACTACAGTCGCGCGGCGGCGGCGAATCTGGCCGACCAGCGTTTGATCAAGGGTTGCGTGGACCTCGCCGTGGAATGCGCCATGCGGCGCGAAGGCGGAGTCATCGGCCACGATGAGGATCGCAACAACGTGCTGCGGGCCATCGAGTTCGAGCGGATCAAGGGCGGCAAGCCGTTTGACATCGGCACGCCGTGGTTCGCGCAATTGCTGGCCGAAATCGGCCAACCCCAAGGCGCCAAGGCGGTGGTGCAGCATTGAGCCCGGCATTCGGTTAGACCGGCCGCCGCTTGCGGATGACTCTGCCGCAGCAGCGGAGCCTGATAGCTTAGCGCGGGCCAGCGGCCCGGGGATTGGGGCGGTGGCTGGCCGGGGCGGCCGATTTGGTCAATTCGATGACGTTGAGCGGCGGCACGTTGAAGAGGCAGTGTTCGCTGCGTTTGAGGTCGAACAGCGCGTGCTCGGAGAGCTGCAGGGAGAATTGATAGGTGATGAACACGCTGTGCGGGCCCATCGCGCGGGCGATGCTGGCGAGCAACTGCTCCCGGAGTTGGCGCTCCATGATGGTGAAGGGAATGCCGGAAACAATGTAGTCCGGATGGGTGCAGCCAAGCCCTTCGAGCGTTTCGGGCAGGTACAAGGCATCGCCCTGCACCACGGTCACCCGCGCATCGTGGGCGAATTGTTTTTCCAGATGCTCGGCGAAGTGGCTGTCCAATTCGATGAGAATGAGCTTGGAGGCCGGGTCCATCCGGCGGGCGATCTGGCGGGTGTGGCAGCCTTCGCCAGGCCCCAGTTCGACGACGACCCGGGGTTGGGAAAAATCGATGCGGCGTGCGGTTTGTCGCGTCAGGAACGGGGAACTTGGCACGAGGTAGCCCACTTGGATGGGGTTTGCCAGCAATCGTTTGAAAAACAGGAGACTCATGGGAGGTGCTCACTGAGCGTAGCGGGCTATGGCCGGAGGGTCGAGCACTAGTTCGGATTTCCGCATGATTTTGCGCGTCTCGCTGGCCTTGACACCGCTGGCGGGGCGCCTACCCTGCCGCCTCACATGACCATTGATCAATACGCCAACCGCTTTGTGTGCGATCTCGTGGCTTACGAGCCGGGAAAGCCGATTGATGAAACCGCGCGCGAACTCGGCCTGGATCCGGCCGCCATTATCAAGCTCGCATCCAACGAAAACCCGCTGGGCCCCTCGCCCATGGCCAAACTGGCGATGCAGGCGGCGCTCGACGAGGCCCACATTTATCCGGATGGGGCCGGCTACCGGTTGCGCCACGCCATCGCGCAAGGCCTCGACGTGGAGTTGGAGCAGGTGGTGCTGGGCAATGGCTCGAGTGAAATCATCGAACTGCTGTGCCACACGTTTCTGAATCGCGACGCGGAATTGATCGCCGCCGAACACGCCTTTGTGGTGTACAAGCTGATGGCCACGTTATTCGGGGCGAGCTATGTGCAAGTGCCCGACCCGGGGTTTGTGCATGACCTGCCGGCCATGGCCGCGGCGATCACGCCGCGGACGCGGCTGCTGTTCATCGCCAATCCGAACAACCCGACCGGGACGATGGTGGGGCAAGAGGCGATTGACCGGTTCATGGAGCAGGTGCCGGAACACGTGGTGGTGGTGTTCGACGAGGCCTATTTCGAATTTGTCGACGTGCCGTTCGACACCTTGAAGTTCGTCCGCCAAGGCCGCAATGTCTGCGTGCTGCGAACCTGCTCGAAAATCCACGGCCTGGCGGCGCTGCGGGTCGGCTACGGCCTGGCCTCCACGCGGGTCGCCGCGTTGCTGCAAAGGGCCCGCCAGCCGTTCAATGTCAATGCCATCGGCCAAGCCGGCGCGCTCGCCGCGCTGGCCGACACCGCCCACATCGAACGCACCCGCGCGGTGAATCGCGAGGGCCTCGCGTTCTATCAGGCAGCCCTGCAGGCCCGCGCCATCCACTACGTGCCGAGCGTGGCGAATTTTCTGCTCATCGAGGTGGGCGACGGCGACCGCGTGTTCGCGGCGATGCTCAAACAAGGCGTGATCGTGCGCGCGATGCGCAGCTACCAACTGCCCGGCTGGGTGCGCATCTCCATCGGCACCCCGGCGCAGAACGCACGCTGCCTGGCCGTGTTGGACTCGGTGCTGGCAGGCACCCCAGCCTAAATTCCGGCATGCAATCAATCGCCGGACAGCCCGCCACCGCCACCACCACCATCGCCGCTGTCGCCACGCCGCCGGGCGTCGGCGCCGTGTCGTTGGTGCGCCTTTCCGGGCCGGCGGCGGTGGCGGTGGCCGATCTGGCCAGCGCCGGCCAAGCGTCGCGGTTGGTGCCGCGCAGCGCGCAGCGCTGCCGCATTCTGGACGCGGCGGCCAACGTGTTAGATGACGGCTTGATGGTGGTTTTCCGCGCGCCTAACAGCTACACCGGTGAAGACTGCGTCGAGTTCAGCGGCCACGGCGGGATGCTGGTGACGCGCGACGTGCTGGCCCGGCTGCTCGCCTGTGGGGCGGTGGCCGCCGGGCCGGGCGAATTCACCCAGCGCGCGTTTGTCAATGGCAAGCTGGATCTGACCCAGGCGGAAGGAGTGATGGATCTGATAGCCGCGCAATCCCGGCTGGCGCTGCGCGCCGCGCGCTGCCAACTGGAGGGCGCGCTGGGCCGCCGCATTGCCGCCGCCCGCGATGAAGTGCTCGAGACGCTGGCCCATCTCGAGGCGTGGATCGATTTTCCCGAAGAGGACATCCACCCGCAAACCGGCGAAAGCCTGCGCGCCGGCGTCCGCACGGTGCTCGCCACCCTCGATGCGCTGCTGGCCACCGCCGACCAAGGCCGGGTCCTGCGCGAGGGGGCGCGCAGCGTGATTTTCGGCGCGCCTAACGTCGGCAAGTCGAGCCTGCTCAACCGTCTGCTCGGCTTTGAGCGTGCGATTGTGAGTGAGGTGCCCGGCACCACCCGCGATACCATCGAGGAAACCGTCACTCTCCACGGCATCCCGCTGCGCCTCGTCGATACCGCCGGGGTCCGGTTGGCTGGCGACTGTCTCGAAGCGGCGGGCATCCAGCGCACCGAGCGGCAGATCGAGGCCGCCGACTTGCTGTTAGAAGTGGTTGACGCGAGCACGCCGCGAGGTGCCGCGAGCGGGTTGCCCGCCACGGGCGCGATGCGCCTGCTCATTTTGAACAAGAGCGACCTTGGCGAGCATCCCTCATGGCGCGGTGCCGTCGCGGTGCGGCTGTCATGCGCCAGCGGCACGGGTTTCGACGCACTCGCCGATGCCATCCGCGACGCACTGCATTTCAATGACGCGGAATGGGGAGACCAGGCCATCGCCATCAACACCCGGCATCAGGCCAGCTTGCAGAGCGCCCGCAGCGCCCTGCGCGCCGCCCTTGCGTTGCTCGCATGCCCCGACCAACACCCCGAACTCGCCGCCATCGACCTCCGCGACGCGCTCGACGCCCTCGGCGAAATCCTCGGCCGCGTCGACACCGAGGATCTGTTAGGCGTGATTTTCAGCCGTTTCTGCATTGGCAAATGACCGGCCCGGTTAGCCGCATGGGGACCTCCCAAGGGTTGGGCAGGGGTCAACAACCCGGCGCGTCCCCTGCCCCGCCGAGAATTCGCGCCTGCTCGAAATCATACGGCGTGAGTTCCATCACCACCTGCTGGCCCGGCGCAAAGCGGGTGCCGGCATCCGCCAGGCGCTTCGAGAGATGGGCCAGGATGATTTTGCCGTTGGGCAGTTCGGTTCGATAGAGCACCGGCCCGAGTTGTTCAAGCACTGGGCCGGCGGTGTGAATGGTGGCGTCTGGCATCGTCGATGGGGCGGAGGGTAGCAGGGATTCCCGCGCCGGCAAGTCTGGTGAGCGCCACGTCGCCGGCGAAATGCCGGGGGCCTGCCACGCCTCCCCGCGCCGGCCAGAATTTTCAATCGATTCTTGACATTCAGGTAGCTGCGGCTAATTTCGCGCTTGTTTGCGACCGTCGTGTCCGACTTGATTCCTGCCACCACCTACCACCCTGTACCCCTTCGTCGTCATGATCCCCCGCCTTCTCACCGGCCTTGTAGTAGTCGCCAGCGTGTTGTTTGTTGCTTGCGCTCCCTATCCGGAGCATCGGCCGCACAAGGCAAAGCCCGGTGCCAAGCCCAACCCGGCGGCCGTTGCGCCAGCCGAGCAGGCGCAACGCGACGCGGAGCAAGCGGCCCTGAAAAAGACCGAGGAAGCAAACCAAACCCAAGTCGACCCAGCGGCACAAGCCCCCGCGCTGCCCGGCGAACCCCCTGCGGCTCCGCCCAGCAATGTGACAAAGCCCGAGCCCAAGCGCGTGGATTATCCTACCGCCAAACGGGTTCCAGGCCGGGAAGGCATCGTTCTGAGCCCCTACAACAACAAGGAGGTCAGTGTCCGCAATGAAGATGGCACGCTCATTCCCAGCGGCAAACTTGTGAACGACCCGACCTATCAACCATCGGAGAAAAAGTATTTCCGGGTCCCCTGAGTGCGGCTGGCGCGCGGCCACTCCAGCGCGAGAAGTCTGCCCGGGTCCGGTCTCATGGACGCGGTCGGTGGTGGCCGGTGGCCGGCAGCCCTCGCTTGACGGGGTGGCGGTTTTGGTCAAAGTGGCGCCCGTTTCCCGGCCTGGTCGTCGTTTGGCCCCTGTCACCGCAATGTTTCCATCACTATCCGCCATGATCCCGCGATTCCTCCCGTGCCTTGCCGCATGCGCCGGTGTGCTGCTGGTTGCCTGTTCTCCCTATCCGGAAATCCAACCGCGCAGCGCCAGGCCCGGCCCGCCACCCACGCCAGTTGCTGCCAGCGCTGCAATCGGGCCGGCCACGGTCGCGGCGCCAAGCGGTGCCGTCACCCCCGGTGGCGGCGCGCCACCGGCCCCGGCGGCGGTCAATCAACCACCCCCCGCACCGCCACACCCCCACCCCGCGCCCCAACAACCGGCAGAGGCTGCCAAGCCGGACCTACCCACCGCCCGCAAAGCCCCCGGCAAGGAGGGCTATGTCTTGAGTCCCTATAACAACAAACTCATCCTGGTGCGCGGCATTCCCAGCGGCACCGTCGTGCCCGACCCCGCCTTCCCGGGCGCGGCCAAAAAATATTTCCGGGTCCCCTGATGTTAGGGCGGGCGGGCGGGCGGGATTTTCCAGCCCACCATGAGCCGCCCGGGCCGCATGCTTCAATTCCGGTTGTTTTCATCGAATGACAGACCAATTTCCACACATTGCGATTCTCGGCGGCGGGCTGTTGGGCGGCTCGCTGGCGCTGGCGCTCGCTGCCTTGGAGCCGCGTCCGCAGGTGCGCCTCTGGGCGCGCCGGGCCGCCACCGTGGAGGACGCCAAGCGCCGCGGCATTGCCAATGCCACCACCCACCTTGACGAGGCACTCGCCGCCGCGGACCTCGTGATCCTCGCCGTGCCGGTGGGCAGCATGCCAGAGTTGGTGAGTGCCGCGCTGGCGGCCGGGTTACCGCCCAACTGCCTGCTCACCGACGTGGGCAGCGTGAAACAAGCGCCGCATCAGACTCTCGCACCGCTGTTGGCACAACATGCCGGCGCCTTCATCGGCAGCCACCCGATGGCCGGCTCCGAGCAGGTCGGCATCGCCGCCGCCGACGCCCGCTTGTTCGACGGCGCCGCCTGCCTCCTCACCAATGACGACGCCGCGCCCGCCGCACTGGCCACCGCGCTGGAACGCTTCTGGCAGGCAATCGGCTGCCACACCAGCTGGCTGAGCGCGGCCGCCCACGATGCCTTGGTGGCCCGCATCAGCCACCTGCCACACATTCTGGCGGCCTCCGGCGCCCGCATTTGCTTGGGCCAGCCCGCACTCGGCCGCTTTGGTGGCGGCGGGTTGCGCGATACCACGCGGGTGGCGTCCGGCAATCCGGAGATGTGGGCGGAAATTCTCATCGAAAACCGCCACGCCATCGTCGGGCCCTTGCGGGAATCGCTGGCCGACCTGGCCGCCCTCCTAACCATCCTGGAAGCCGGCGAGCAGGAACCAGCCCGGCGCTGGCTCGCCACCGCCAAACACCTGCGCGACTCCCTCACCCCCCCGCTCTAACACCTCCACGTGCCTCCCATGTCAGAACTCCGCGTCCAAGCCATCAGCTCGCTCCGTGCCGAATTCAGTGTCCCAGGGGACAAGAGCATCTCCCACCGTGCCGCCATTTTCAGCGCGCTGGCCAATGGCGTCTGCACCATCCGCAATTTCCTCCCTAGCGAAGATTGCCTCAACACCCTCAACGCCATGCAGGCCCTCGGCGCCCGCCACGAGGTGCTGGCAGAACTCACCGGCTACGGCCCCACCCATCTGGTCATCCACGGCCAGGCGATGAAGTTGCACGCCCCGGCCGCAGCGCTGGACTGCGGCAATTCCGGCACCGGCATGCGGCTGCTGGCTGGTTTGTTAGCCGGGCAACCGTTCAGCTCCGAGCTCTTTGGCGATGCCTCACTGTCATGCCGGCCGATGGGCCGCATCACCACGCCACTGGGCCTGATGGGCGCGCGCATTGAAACCCGTGGCTCACAACCCGGCTGCGCCCCACTCGTCATCCACGGCACGCCGCTGACCCCCATCACCTATCAAATGCCGGTGGCCAGCGCCCAAGTCAAAAGCGCGGTCCTGCTCGCCGGGCTCTTCGCCAACGGCACCACCACCGTGGTCCAGCCCGCGGAAACCCGCGACCATACCGAGCGGATGCTGGCCTCGTTCGGCGTCGCCACCCACCACGAGGGCAACGCGATCGCCCTCGCCGGCGGCCAGATGCCGGTGGCCTGCGAGTTCACCGTGCCGGGCGACATCTCGAGCGCCGCGTTTTGGTTAGTGGCCGCCGCCGCCCTGCCCGGGTCGCGCCTGCTGCTCCAGAACGTCGGGCTCAATCCGACCCGCACGGCCATTCTCAAGGTGCTCACGCGGATGGGCGCGCACATGATCGACATTGTCCACCACTCGGCCGGCGAGCCGATCGGTGATATTGAAATCCATGGTGCGCCGCTCACCGGCACCACCATTCTGGCCGAGGAAGTGCCCAATCTCATCGATGAAATCCCGGTGCTGGCGGTGGCCGCCGCGCTGGCCAGCGGCCGCACCTCGATTCGCCACGCCCGCGAACTGCGCGTCAAGGAAACCGACCGCATCACCACCGTGGTCAACAACCTCCGGGCCATGGGCGCGCATGTCGTCGAATTCGACGACGGCATGGAAATCGAGGGTGGCCAACCGCTGCACGGTGCCGAACTTGATAGTTTTGGTGACCACCGCATCGCGATGGCCTTTGCCATAGCGGGGTTGTTTGCCGAGGGCGAGACGCTCATCCGCAACACCGCTTGCGTCAACACCTCTTACCCCGGTTTCGCTCATCACTTGCAAGCCATTCTCGACCATCGCTCCTCGCCGGAGGATTTCACCCTGCCCACCCTTTGCCACCTGTGACCACCCCCTGCCCCACCCCCCATTTCGCCATCGCCATCGACGGCCCCGCCGCCTCCGGCAAGAGCACCCTCGCCCACCAACTCGCCAAACGCCTCGGCTTGGTCATGGTCAATTCCGGGGCCATGTATCGCGCCGTCACCTGGCAGGTCTTGCAACACAACATCGATCCTAACGACCACGCCGCCGTGCTCGCCCTGCTCGGCCGGCTCCACCTCGAATGCGGGGATGACGGCCTGAGCTCCACCATCACCATCAATGGCCACGACCCCGGCGACGCGCTGCGCAGCGAGGCGGTCAATGCCAACGTCTCCACCATCGCCGCCATCCCGGAAGTCCGCGCCAAACTCGTCGCCCTGCAACGCGAGTACCTCACGCGCACCAACGTCGTGATGGAAGGCCGCGATATCGGATCGGTCGTGTTCCCCGACACGCCCTTTAAGATCTACATCGATGCCGCCGCGCACGTCCGCGCCGCGCGCCGCACCAACATGGGTGAAATCGATTCGGTGGCCCAGCGCGATGCCGCCGATAGCCAGCGCGCCACCGCGCCGCTGGTGATAGCCGCCGGCGCCGCCATCCTCGACAACTCCGACCACACCATCGAAGGCAGCGTAAGCGCCGCCCTCGATATCCTCAAGCGGCAAGGTCTCCCGATCTGAGCGCCGCCATCCAACATCTAACATCTTCTATCTCCCCATGACATGGATCTACTGGTTAGGCTGGATGGCGTTAGGCTCGGCATTCCGGGCCTTTTACGGTCTGCGCATTGAGGGCCGCGAACATCTTGTGACCGAGGGCGCGGTGTTGGTGGCGGCCAATCACCAGAGTTACCTGGATCCGCCACTGCTGGCCAACCTTTACGACACCCCGATGTATTTCCTGGCGCGCAAGAGCCTGTTCCGCGGGTTTTGCAATTGGCTCTACCGCCAGTGGAACGCCTTCCCGCTGGACCAGGAAAAACCCGACTTGGCCGGCCTCAAGCACATCATCCGCCTGCTCAAGGCCGGCCAGCGCGTCGCGATCTTCCCGGAGGGTGCGCGCACTTGGGATGGATGCATCGCGGAGGCCGCGCCGGGCGTGGGTTTTGTCGCCGCGAAGTCCGGCGCGCTGATCCAACCGGTGCGCATCCGCGGCGCGTTTGAGGCGCTGCCCCGTGGCACCTCGTTTCTGCGCGCGTCGCGCATCAGCATCACCGTCGGCCCGGCCATCCGCCTCACCCCGCAGGAGCTCAAGCAAGCCGCAGCCAAGGGTGGGTACGATCTGCTGGCCAAACGCATCATGCACGCGATCGCCGCACTCTGATAGATCAAGGCCCGCCGGCTCAGGGACGGCCAGACAAGCGGGTGCTGAGGCGGTAGAAGCGCTGCGGGGTGGTGGCGGTTTCCCTGACCACGCGGGTTTGGCTGGTGGCGGATAGGGCCACCGGGGTGGATTCCAAGCGTGTCCAAGTCGTCAAGTCAGTGGACCCTTCCACCTCAAACGCCACGTCGGGAGTTTGCAGGTTGACCCCGAACGCAAGCGCGAGTTGGTTGCCCTCACGGGTAACGCTGAGCGGCGCCGCGGTGTTCGCCGCGGTGGGATTGGTGCCCAAGGCATATTCTAACAAGTTGGTGAGGCCGTCCTGATCGGCATCGGCATCGGCGGCGGCGGCCACACCTTTGGCCGCCGCCCAACCGGCATAGCTCGAGCCAAGAGCCACCGCGCCCGGCGAGGCGGTGGCGGCGCGCCAGTTGATGAAGTCGTTGCCGTAATCCGCCTCGGAGATTTTCGTCAGTGAGGGGCCCGCGCCGTCCGGCGCCGTGGGCCACGGGGCCGTGTCGTCATAATTGACCCGGTCGACGCGGATGTACTGGGTCACATTGAGAGCGTCGACGCCGCCGGGTTTGGCGAGTTGGAGGGTTTCGCCGCCATTGTCGAGGATGCCGGCGCGCCACTGGAACTTGCGGGGGGTGCCCGCCCCGAAGCCCGCGCCGAAGCTGGTGAGGCTGCGCACGAGCAGGATGCGTTCCCCGGCGGCCAGGGTGACGGGGGGATTGGTGGGGAAATCGAAGTCGATGCCGTCGCTCATGCGCCAGGGTTGTTGTTTGACGGCATCGAAGAGGGTGACCGGGGCAGAGGTGACGTTGAGCAATTCGACAAATTCCTCGCCATCGAGGCTGCCGGGTGGGTTGTACATGATTTCCGAAATCACCACCGGGCCGACCCGGGGCCCGCTGTTGGGCGCGGCCGGGGTGGGCCGGGCCATCGCCACGAAATTGTAGGAATTACTACTAGGCTTATAGTAGCAGCCGAGCGACTCGCCCTCCGCAGAGGCGCCGAAATCCTCGCGGTTCTGGTAGTCAGTGATTTCGTTGTTGAGCGCGGAGCTCAGATAAACGCTCTCCCCGAGGTCGCTGAGGGCGAACGGGATGAATTTGGCAGGGTCGATGCTGGCGGCGCCGAAGTGGCGATCCTCGGTGAAGACCACATAGCCGTCGGCGGGCAGGATGGTGCCGGCGGGAATGCGGTATTTGGCGGGATTGGTGCCATCGTCGCTGAGGAACCAGCCGCTGATATCCACCGGCCCCTGGGTGCGGTTGTGCAGCTCGATCCAATCCGGCGCGGTGCCGGAGTTGGCGAGGATTTCATTGATCACGACGGTCTGGCCGATGGTGAAGGGGTAGTCCGACGCCTGATAGAGGCTGGCCCAGCCGCGGTCCGCCATGGTGCCATCCGGGTCGAGCGGGTGGGCGGGATCGCCGGTGTTGATGGCGGGGGAACTTGGCTGGAGTTGGAAGTTCAGCAGGACCGGATCGATGAAGCGCGGGTCGGTCAGCAAATTGGTGGTGCCGCTCAGGGCGGTGGTGTCGCTCAGGCAATAGGCGATGGTGGCGGTGGACATGGCATCGAGGGTGACCGGCGCGACGGTGGCCTTGGAGATGATGGTGTTGGTGATGACGGCATTGCCACCGCCGCCGCCGAAGTGTTTCTCATAGATGGCCACGCCCTCGCCGCAATTGACGATGGAGTTCTGGTCGATGATGGCATTGGACCCGGCGTCCTTGATGCCGACGCCGATGGCGCAGCCGACGATGAGATTCTGGCGGATAGTGGCGGTGGAACCCGCGCCCATCGAAACGCCCTTGTCCCCATTGTAATAGATCTGATTGCGCTGGATGAGCATGTTGACGCTGGCTTCGCCGAGGTCCACGCCGTCGCTGTTGCCGGCCTGGAACCGGTAGATGCGGCAGTCTTCGACCACGCCGTTGCTCATGTCGCCCAAGTCGATGGCGTCGGAGTCCATCTGGTTGTTGCCATAGAACGTGCAGCGCTGGATGATGGTGCCGCATTCCTTGAGGTTCACGCAATCGCCGGTGTAGGGGTTGCTGAAGAGGCAGTCGCGCAACGTCATGCTGCCGCCGACACCGGCGACGGGACTCGCGCATTCGCGGATGTCCACAAAGTCCAGGGTGAGCTCGCCATTGAGATTGGATACCGCCGAGCCATACACCGTCCGGTCATAGCCGAAAGTGGCACCGCGGATGATGACGTGGGCCAGGCTGGACGGCCCGGTCGGATTTTCAAAACTCACCCCGCCCCAGTGCGCACCGCCGCGCCCGCTCACTGTGACGGGTTGGGCGGCGGTGCCGTTGATGATGAGCGCGCCTTGGACGCGGAGGCTCCGCCCGTCGGTTAGATAGAGGGCGACCCCCGCCTGAATGGTTAGAGTGACCCCTGGCGGCACGATGAGGTCGGTGGCGATGGCATAGGGCGAGTTGGCGGTGTTGAGGGTGGTGTCGGCCGCCAGGGTGCCGCCGATGACCGTCTCGGAGGAAGCCACGAAATTGGCGGTGAGCGTCTGCGCGCCGGTGAGGGTGAGGCTGGTGGATTCGCCGCCGCTGGCGCCGGTCCACCCGCTGAAGGCAAAGCCGGGAGCGGCCACGGCCTGGAGGGCGATCGGGATGTTAGGGAACATCTTGAAGGTGGATGGGGCCACCGGAATGCCTTCGACGAGCACGCTGCCGGAGCCGGTGGTGGCGAGGGTCAGGGGCACGGCGGTGGCAACCCCGAGTTGGGCGACGAGTTCCGCGTGGACGTTGCCGGCGCGGGTGGTGGCGTAGGTCAAGGTGCCCGCGATCCCCGCGGCGCGGGTGGCGGCGGTCATGCCATTGGGTGCCCAGCGGGCTTGGTGGCGGGCGACCTCGGCGGGGGAAATCTCGGTGTCAAGCTGGGTCATGAGCGCCTGCACGCGGGCGGTAGTGAAGGTGGCGGCCATGTGGGCGGAGTAGCGCTGGGCGAGGCGTTGCTTGAAGCCGGCGTTGAGCTTGAGGCGTTTGAGCACATCCTCGTCGGCGAGCAAGCCGCCGAGGGTGCCGGAGGTGGTGCCGGTGGAGAGCGTGCGGTCCATATCGGGGAGGAACCATCTCCATTTGGCGCCCGGTTTTTTCTCTTTCCAGAATTCACGGTTGCTCACCCACGAGGTATTGTTGCCGTACGACTCGGCAATGATGAAATCCATGAAACTTTCCATCTCAATTCTGGACTCGACGTAGGTCCAGTTGGCCGCATTGGTTAGATCGGCGGTGTTGATGAAGTTCATGAAATCCACCCAGTCGATGGTATCGCCCTTGTCCGCCCCGAGGGTGGTGGTGCTGCTGGTGATGTGGCCATAGAGGAGGTGATCGACCCGGGGCAGCGGATTATCCTGTGACAACGGGATGTTGTACTTCTCGGCGAACCAGGTGTCGTCCCAGCGTTCGCGGATGTCGTGGAGGCCGAAATAGACGCCATTGATGAAGACCACGCTGGGGCGGTAGTCGGAGGTTTCCACCTTCAAGTAGCCGTGGGCGAGTTTCGGCCACATGCCATCGCGCAGCATTTCGTTGGCCCAGCGGTCGCCGCCTTCGCGCAGCGTCAGGCCGGTGTGGAGCGAGGTACCCTCGCCGGGGAAGAGATTGTATTTGATGTTGCTATCGCCGTATTTGCCGCGCACGGCGAGGTTGAGTGCTTTCTGTGCGTGGGGCCAATTGTTTTCGCCGCCGATGCGGATGCCGCAGTTGGCGCGGAACGCCGCGGTGCCGCCGGGGGCGAAGAATTCGACGTGGCCGGGGGCGTCCTTGGCTTTATAGACATCGTTCAGGTTAGTAGTGGTGGAAGAGCCGTAATAGGTGGATGTCGGTTCGTGGGTGTTTTTGTAGATGCCGATGGTGTTGCCGAACAAGGTTTCCGGATCGGCCACCACCGAGATATAGGGCAGGCTGCCTTGGGTTTCCCCGATGAAATACGTGCGGGTAAGGATGGGACCCGGCACCCGGCCGGCTTCGAAACATCTGGCGCGCAGCACCGTGGTGGTGGTGAGGGTGAGCGGCTCGGTGTAGATTGGCGAGGCGCTGCTGGGCTTGGCGCCGTTGAGAGTATAATGCATGGCTCCGGCGGGTCCGGTTAGGGTGAGCGTCTGCGGGCCGGTATAGAGACCGCCGGCGAGCGAGGCGGTGACGGCGCTGCCCTCGACCCGCAGGTCGGTGACAATGGCGGCGGAATTTTCCGCGCCGGCGGTGGGCTCGACGAGCTGTTTCCAAGTGGCTGGGGCGGCCGGGTCGCGGCCGTAGGAGACATCGGCGACCTGTTGGGTGTAGGTGACCGAATCGACCGTGGTGGCGGCATAGGTGTTGCCGGTGACGGCGAGGTCGAAGCTCACGTCGGAGCTGCCGCCGGCGGATTGGTGGACCTCTGCGGCGATGAGGTTGTCGCCCGGGACGAGCAAGGAGGCGGGGATGATGTACGAGGCAAAGGTGGATTCATCGGTTCCGCCGATTGCCACGGGGGCGAGGGTTTGATAGGTGACCTCGCCGAGGGGCAGGTTGCGGCGGATGATCTCCGTCCCATTCAGATAGACAATGGCACCATCGTCAACCAGAAGCCGGAAGGTCAGCGTCTGATAGGCAGCCGGATTCGCGACGTTGAGCGTGTGCCGGAAGTAGGTGGTGATGAATTTGTTGCTGGAACTCGGGCCGTAGGACACCACGCTGGCGGCAGCGTCTTCATTATTGGTGCTGTAGCCGAGTTCCGACGGGCCGCTGGCCCAAGCGGCATCAACGAAGGTGGGGAAGCGCCACTGGGTGCTTTGGTTGCTGCCATCGTCCTTGAATTTCCACACGCTGGCGGCGGCGGGTGTGGGGACGGCGGCATGGACTAACAGCGTGCCGGTGGCCGCGGTCACCCGGGTGAGGATCACGCTCTCGCCGCCGGCGGAGAGGGAGAAATTGGTGTGGTAGCGCTCGGTGGTGAAGTTGCGCCACGGCCAGTAGCCGCGCGGAAACACCTGGCCTGGAGCGGCATCGTTGCCATCCGCCATGAGCAGCAGGAAGCCCTTGGCGGGAATGCTGGCGGTGGCGGGAATGGGCCATTTGTATGGGTTTCCAGGATCATCGCTGAGGTAATAGTCGGCCAGACTCACGGCTGCGTCGCCGGTGTTTTTCAACTCGAGCCAATCCGGGTAATCCCCGAAATCAACTATATCCGGCGTCGCCAGGGTGTTGGAGGCAAGCACTTCATTGAGCTGCACCTGGGCGGAGCACAGGGCGATGGAGAGCAGGCTTATTGTTAGAGTGAACTTCATGGCAAGGCAGGACGCGCGGGCAAGTCGAAATAACCCGCAGGGGCGTGACCGTAAGACCGCCCACCGGCTTTGCAAGGAGAAAAGGCAGGGGGAAAAGGCAGGCATGGGCGGGCGCCACCAGGGACCTGCAACCACGGCCAGAAACCAGTTAGACGAGGTGTGCCTGCGGGCCGACGGCCGCCCGAATGACTACTGGGGCGGTCCGGTGGGCAGGGTCACCTGCAGCACGGTGGCGTTGTGTTGGGCGGTCACGGGTTGGGCATCGCGCGGCAGCAGCAGGCATTGGCCCTTTTCGAACCGGCGGCCGGCGGCGCTCACCACGCAACCGGCGATGACGATGAGGATGGAAAAGCGCCCGGGCTCGGGATTGCCGATGGTGTCGGCGGCGGCGAGCAGGTGGCGGGTGGTCTTGAAATACGGGCAAGCCGCCAGCGTGGTGCCATCCGGCACATCCATGGCCGGTTCGTAGTCAGCAAAATCGATGCTGGCGAGTGACTCGGCGACGTGGAGTTGGCGCGGTTTGCCATCGAGGCCGCTGCGGTTCCAATCGAACACGCGGTAGGTGGTGTCGGAGTTTTGTTGGATTTCGTGGATGAGAAAGCCCGCGCCAATGGCATGCAGCCGGCCCGACTGGATGAAGATGGACTCGCCGGGCTGCGGCGTGAGGGCATGGACGCAGGCGGCCAGCGAGCCGTCGCGGATCGCCTGCTCGAAATCGCCCCGGGTCACTCCGGCCTTAAGCCCGCAATAGAGTTTAGCCCCCGGCGCGCAATCGGCGATGAACCACATCTCGGTCTTGGGCTCGCCGCCCAGACTCGCCGCCAGGTGCGCCGGTGGGTGGACCTGCAGCGACAGGTCATCACGGGCGTCGAGCACTTTGATGAGAATGGGAAACCGCGGCTGGTCGGCAAAACCCTCACCAAACACCGCCGCCCGCCGCTCGCTCCAGAGGTCATGCAGGGCAAGGCCGGCGAAGGGGCCCTCATCCACCACCGATTGCTCGAACTCACGGTCCACAAGTTCCCACGACTCACCGTACGGCCGGTCCGGCAGGGGCAGGGCGCGCGCATAAATCCGCTCGAGTTCCCGCCCGCCCCACACCCGTTCCATGTAGAGTGGCTGAAAAGTAATTGGCTGCATAGCCGGGTCATACCCGAGGTGGCCGCCGCTGGCAATCGCAACATCCGCCAAATCTGATTTGACCTGACCGCAGCCCGCCGCCACTATGAGCATGTTTTGAACCCCGCTCCGCCTGACAAATCACCCACACTGGGAATACGCCTGCGGCGGCGTGGGAGGTATCGTCGGTGGCTCGTCGCCGGCGGGCTGGCGCTCGGCCTCGGCTTGATGTGGCTCAACGGCCCGGGCCTGCGCTGGCTCGGGCCGCGCTTGGCCCAACATTTCCTCAACGGCGCCGGTGTGGCGGGCAACTTCCGCATTGAGGGCAGCCTCAGCCACGGGCTATCCATCACCGCGGTGAAGCTGCGGGGCCCGGGCACCCTCGCCAATCTAACGGTGGAACGGATCACCCCGCACTACCAATGGTCGCGCCTGGCCAAAGGCCAACTCGACGGCATCTCGGTGGCAGGGGCCCATGCGGAGTTGCGCCTCGGCCCGGACGCCGGGCCGCCACCCAAGGACGAGGCAAATCAGCCGCTGGATCTCGATCAACTCGTCCGCACCCTCCGCAATTTGCGCGCGCAACTCGTCCCCATGCAACTCGATTTCCAGCGCCTCAGTCTCACCGCCACCCGTGCCGGCACACCCGCATTCCAGCTGGAACCCAGCCACCTCGCGCACGCCAGCGGCAGTGACCAGTTCACCTTGCAAATCGGCCGGATCACCGATGCCAATGGCCGCCAGTGGCCGGCCCAAACCGCCCACCTGGCGTGGGCTGCCGACCACATCACGTTAGATCGGCTCGCTCCCCTCCCCGGCCTCGGGGTCAGTGCGGTGACGTTGCATCTGCCCACCACCGGCGGACCAGCCGTGGAGGCGCTCATCCATCTGGACGATGCCGTGCTGCAACTCCAAACCAGCGCCGGCTTCACCACCGCCCACCTCGCCCTGACCGCCGGTGCTCCGGACCTGCAACAAGCGGCCAAGTGCTTCGGGTTGAACCTGCCGGCCACCGCGACGTTGTCCGCGCTCACGCTGGAACTCGCCGACCTCATGCCCAATCCCGCCGCCGCCACCGCACGGGTCGCGCTCACCCTCGACTCCCTCACCTATCAGGATTGGCGGATTCCCCATGCACTCGTCTCCGGCGTGCTGGCTAACGACCGCGCCACCGTCACCCTGCGCGCGCAGCCGCTGGGCGCTCCTGTTTCGTTAGATGGTCTGCAACTCATCACCCACTATGACATCAGTGCCAGGACCTACGCTGGCGAGGTTTCGCTCAACGGGTTTGCCAGCTCACGCATCGACCGCTGGCTCGCCATCGCCGGCATCAACGCCGGTGGCACCGCCGAATTAACAGGCCATTGGCAGGGCGGCGGTTCCCTATCTACCAACACGCACCATGGCGAGCTGACCCTCACTCAGGGGGCCTGGCATGCTGCGGGGAAGCCAACCGTCACCGCGGCCGGCATCGTGCGCTACACTTGGCCTAACAATGCGAGCGTGAGCAACCTGAAGGCGCAGGCCGGGCCACAGTCCCTCACCCTGGATTGCCTCGCGGCATCATGGCGCCAACCGGAAACCGGGCCGCTCGCCACTGCTGCCGCCTTGTGGCCCGTCGCGGCGGAGATCCGCAACCTGCAACTCCACGCCGACCAACAATCCATCAGCGTATCGGCCAACCTTGAGGATGGCTTGCTCAAGATTGGCGACTTCACCTGGCGTGACGCGGAAACCGTTATCGCTAACGGCTCCGCCAGCTTGCCGGTGCCGCAGGATTTTTCCACCTGGCGCGACACCCTCGCCAACGACACCCGCCCCGCCAGCATGGCCCTGCATTCGCGCCAACTCCCGCTCGCCATGCTCCAACCGTGGCTGGCCGCCGCCGCCCACCTCGATCCCCGCGCCACCGGCCAAGTCGATATCACCCTCACCGGCAACTACGTCGATCCATCCCTCGCCGCCACCCTCGAGTGCCTCAACCTCAGATCCCCCGCCAATCCAAAACTGCCGCCCGCCGCACTCAAAGTCACACTCCAATCCGGCGCTGGCCAACTCCAACTCGATGGCTCCCTCACCACGCCGGACTATGCGCCGGCGCTCCTTACCGCCTCGCTGCCATTCCGCCCGGCAGCTTGGGCGGCGGCGCCGGAATCCCTCAAACAGGAACCCCTCACAGCCAGGGCCGAGCTGCCGCGCCTCGACCTCGCGCGCTTCACCACCCTGCTGCCGATGGCCAGGCAACTCACCGGCTGGGTCACCGGCAATCTGGTGGTGGCGGGCAAACTCGCCGCGCCCGAGCTCCGCGGCACCGTCCACCTAACCAATGGCGGGATCGTCTTCGCCGATGCCAAGCTGCCCCCGGTGCAAGCCGCCGCCGCCGCCATCGACCTAACACTCGACGCCGTCACCCTCAAGAACCTGCGCGCCACCATCGCCGGCGGCAGTCTCACCGGTGGCGGCGCGCTCAATCTAACTGCTGGCAAGCCCGCGGCGGTGGATTTCCGCCTGCGCGGCGACCACCTTCCGTTGTTGCGCAATGACATGCTCATCCTGCGCGCCAATCTCGATCTCCGCCTGCACGGGCCGTGGCAGACCGCCGCCCTAACCGGCACGGTCGGCGCCGTCGACAGTTTGTTTTTCCGCGACATCGAGTTGCTGCCCATTGGCAAGCCCTTCACGGCGCCATCGGCGGCCGCATTGCCCCGGATGGATGCCGCGCCATCCCCCGGCAGCGCGCTGCCCGCCCCTTTTGGCAACTGGGGTCTCGACCTCGCCGTGCGCACCCAGCAGCCCTTCCTGATTCGCGGCAATCTCGCCACCGGTCGCGTCGATGCCAAACTGCGCCTCGGCGGCACTCTCGGCAACCCGCTGCCCGACGGCGTCGCCACTCTCACCGACTTTGTGGCGACGCTGCCCTTCAGCACGCTCAAGGTGAAATCCGGGATGTTGCGCTTCACCCCCGCCACTGGCTTTGATCCGCTCTTGGAAATCCGCGGCGTAGCCGAACCGCGCCCGTATCGCATCGATGTCTATGCCTATGGCAAGCTCTCCGATCCGCAACTCGTGCTGACCTCCAACCCGCCCTTGCCGGAAAGCGAGATCATGACCCTGCTGGCCACCGGCACCACCAGCGCCGGCCTCGAAAACACCCAGGCCGCCGCCTCCCGCGCCATCCAGTTGTTCGCCGAGGAAGTCCGCCGCGGCCGGGTCCGCTATGTGCGGCAACTCCGCCCGTTGTTCGGTCTGCTCGACCGGGTCGATTTCAGTCTCGCCGAGAGCGACCCGTATTCAAGTGATGCCCTGTCCACCGCCACCCTCAACCTGACCGAGCACTGGTTGGTGTCCGCCGGCATGGGGGTCGACGGCAACACCCGCGTGCTGGGCATCTGGCGCATCTCGTTCCGCTAGATAAAGACACAAGACGATGAGACAGAAGACAGAAGACAAGACAAGGAGGCGCCGGTGAGGGCGCTCTTCTGTCGTCTGTTGGCTGTTGCAGAGTGCAACGCTCTCTTGTCTTCTGTCTTCTGTCTTGGAGCGCAGCGGTCTTGTGTCTTGTGTCTCGTGTCTTGCGTCTGCTGTCTTGCAGCCGCCGCCGCGGCCGATACCCGCGTCCGCGTCGAGGGACTGCACGGCAAAACCGAGGCGCAGGTGCTGGATTTGATGGGCGGGCGCCTCTATCAAGTCCGCGCCAATCCCGCCTCGCCGTCGCGGGCCGACGACGCCGCGTTTCTCGTGCGCCAAGTGTTGCAGAACGACGGCTACGCCGACGTCCATGTCGACTGGAAAATCGCCGGACCTAACGAGATTGTGCTAACCGTCGGGCCGGCCGCGCGGGTGACCTTGGGCAAGGTGAGCGTGCTGGGGGTGGACGGGCGGGAGGCCAACCGGCTGTCGCGCTTGTTTCGCCGCCCGGCAGACAAGAACCGGGCGGCGGGCGACGCGCCGCCATTCCGCGAAGACGATGTGGCCACCGGCCTGAGCTATCTCAAACAAGACCTGCAGGCCCAGGGCTATTGGGCGGCCGCTGCGGCCATCGAGAGTCGCCGCCCCGGCGGTCGTGGCGGCGCGGTGGATCTGGTCATCCGCGTCACTCGCGGGCCGCTCCATCACCTGGCGCGCGCCAAGGTGAGCAGCAGCAATGGGCGAATCGTCGCGCTGGTGGCCGCCACGGCGGACCCCTTCAGCGGCCGCCCTGCCACCACCGCCAATCTCAACGCGATGCGCAGCGCGGTGGAGGAGGCGTTTCTGAGCCGAGGCTATGCGGAGGCGAAACTGACCATGAGCAGTTCGTTGGCCGCGGCGGCGTTCATCCCGGTGTTCACTGTCGAAGCCGGCTCCCGCGTGCGCCTCCGCCAACTCACCGCCGATGGCTTGCAACGCACCAATCCCCAGCGCATCCAACGGCGCATGCATGCCCTCGAAAACCATTGGTACAACACGGCCGCCATGCACAAACGCTTGCGCGAACTCCTCGCCACCGGCGCCTTCTCGTCCGCCCGCGTCGAGACCCGCCCCGTCGCCGACAACCTCATCGATGCCTCCCTCCACTTTGAGGAGGCCAAGGCCCGCGAAATCACCCTCGCCGCCGGCGCCGGTTCCTATCAGGGGCCGATTGCGCGCGTCACTTATGCCGACCGCAACCTCCGCGGCGAGTTGTTAGGTTTTAGCGCCGGCTTCGAGCTGAGCGCCCGCGGGGTGTTAGGTGAAACCCGCATCACCGACCCCTGGCTGCTCGGGTCGGACTACGCGGGCAGCGCGCGCATTTACGCGCTGCTGTCCGCCCCCGAGGGCTATGATTCGTTTGACAGCGGCCTCGATGGCAGCATCAGCCGCAAGTTTGGCGACCATTACAAAATCGAGCTGCTCGCCGGCTGGTCGATGGTCAACAACAACGAAAGCGGACTCCCCCGCGCCGCCCTGGGCGAAACCGTCTATGCCCACCCGCGCCTGCGCCTGACCCAGACCCTCGATTACCGCGACAACCCGGTGCTGGCAAAAGCCGGCTGGCACCTCGAACTGCCGCTGCAACTCGGCGCGGCAGTCGGCGACCAGACCGCGTCCTATTGCAAAGCCGGCCTCAGCGGCGGTTGGTATCATCAGCTCACCGCCAACTATCAAGTCGCCATCGGCGGCCAGTGCGGCCTGCTCATTCCCACCGGCGACGGCACTGAGTTTCCCATCGACCTGCGCTATTTCAATGGCGGCGCGCGCAGCGTGCGCAGCTTCCCCGAGCGCGAACTCGGCCCCACCGCCGGCAGCGGCCACTATGCCACCGGCGGCGAGGCGGCGTGGGCCGCCAACCTCGAACTCATCCGCGCCCTCGGCGGCCCGGTCAAACTCGTCGGCTTCCTCGATGCCGGCACCCTCAGCCAATCCTATCAGGACCTCGGCAGCGCCGATATCGAACTCGCCGCCGGCCTCGGCCTGCGCCTCGACCTGCCCATCGGCCCGGTGCGCCTCGAATACGGGTTCAATCTAACACAGGACTCCGGCGAGCCCGCCGGCACCTTCCATTTCGCCATTGGCGCCGCGTTCTAACGGAGCGGGGACACGCCGCCCCCCCCCGGTCCATGAGACGCGCCAGCGAGGCCGCCCTGCGCCGTCACGCGCTGACGCGCACCGGTTGGCAGCGCGCGCCCCAGTGGCCTGGCTGGTGCTCGAAGTGGCCGGCGATGGGGTGGCCGCAGGCGGTGCAGCGATTGTCATCCAGCGCGTAGGTGGCGAGTTCAAACCCCTGGCGTTCGATGAGCAAGGCCGCGCACGATGGGCACCAGGTGCTGCCGCCCTCGGGCTGGCGCACATTGCCGGTGTAGACATAGCGCAGGCCCTTGCTGCGGGCGATTTCTCTCGCCCGCAGCAGCGTGGCGGTGGGTGTGGGCGGGGTGTTGCGCATTTTGAAATCCGGGTGAAAGGCGGTGAAATGCCATGGCACGTCGGGGCCGAGATGGGCGGCAAACCATTCTGCGGCCTGATGGAGTTCCTCATCGCTGTCGTTTTGGCCGGGGATCAACAGCGTGGTGACTTCGAGCCAAACATCGGTTGCCTGGTGCAGGTATTCCAAGGTGTCGAGCACCGGCTGGAGGCGGCCATAGCAGAGTCGTTGATAGAAGCGTTCGCTGAACCCCTTCAGGTCGACGTTGGCAGCATCCATGCCACGGAAAAATTCGGCGCGGGCCGTCTCGGTGATATAGCCTGCGGTGACGGCCACGGTTTTGATGTTGCGGGCGTGGCACTCATGGGCGACGTCCAGCGCATATTCGGCGAAAATAACCGGATCATTGTAGGTGAAGGCCACTGAGCGGCAGGCGAGGCGTTGGGCGGCACTGGCGATCATTTCCGGCGAGGCGGCATTAGCGAGCCGGTCGAATTTCCGCGCCTTGCTGATGTGCCAATTCTGGCAGAACCGGCAGCCCAGATTGCACCCGGCGGTGCCGAAGGACAGCACACTGGTGCCAGGCAGAAAATGATTCAACGGCTTTTTTTCGATAGGGTCGATGTAGAAGCCGCTGCTGCGCCCGTAAGTGGTGAGCACCAGCTCATCGCCGAGGCGTTGCCGGACAAAGCAGAACCCGCGCTGCCCGGGTTGCAGTTTGCAGTAACGCGGACACAACTGGCATTCAAGCCGGCCGTCCTGCCGCATCACCCACCATCTGGCCGGATGAGTCGCAATCCGCGGGTCGGCGGCCCGCCTGTTGGTGGTCTCTTCCGGTCTGGCAGGCGATTCGGCATATCGGTGCGCCGTGAAGCGCTCAAGGCGCACCGGTTCGTCGGCGGCGATGCGGGCCTTGCGCCGCGCGATTGCCAGTTGTTGCTCCACGGAATCGATGCCGTCGATGGCCGGCAACAACACGCCCTTTCGTCCATCGTTAGACGAGACGATAACCCCGTAGACGCCCGGGTCCAGCTCGCCAGGCGAGCTGACGGCCTCCACCGGGCCGAGCACCGTGACGCTGAATCGCAGTTGCGCCAGTTCTGTCGCGGTGACTGCCGGAAATCGCGAATCGTGCAAGGCGGCGGTCACCGCGCTGTGCCAGGTTTCGCGCACGATATCCTTTTCGATCGGAGCGGTGACCCCCCGGCAACCACGCAGATCCCCCGCCGCGTTGGTCACCGTGACAAAGACCGCGCCTGGTTGCGCCAGACAGCCCTGCGCGCGGAATGGTGGCTCCGACGGCCCCCCATGCAGCTTGGCGGTGACCGCGCTGCGGGCCACTCGCGGCAATTGGGTGAAGTGTGCGATGAATTCGTCCTCGGGCCCGGCGGTGGCCGCTGGTGCCGGGTTGGAGGTGGCCGCTTCGTAAAGAATCGCCACGCCGTAGCCCACGCCGAAGGGGCC